>CALHTB010000134.1 GCA_938038785.1 uncultured Acidimicrobiales bacterium | reverse complement strand
GCGTCTGCTGGGTTTGACGATTCCGAGGACGACAGCGCGAAGCGCCCAAGCGTCCAGGTTGGCGACCCGTACGAAGAGAAGCGCCTGATCGAGGCTTGCCTCGAGCTTTTGAACGAGGGCCTTGTCGTGGGCATTCAAGACCTTGGTGGCGCCGGGTTTGTCTGTGCCACCTCGGAGACGGCATCGCGCGGCGGCATGGGCATGGACGTCGATGTCACCGCGGTCCATCGTCGCCAGGAAGGCATGGAGCCCTTCGAGGTAATGACCAGCGAGAGCCAAGAACGCATGCTCGCCATTGTCGAACCCGACGGGGTCGACCGTGTGCTCGAGCTGTGCGCCAAGTGGGAAGTGCAAGCATCGGTCGTCGGCAAAGTTGTCGAAGGCGGAGCGCTGCGCATCCTCGATGGGTGGGACGGCGAAGAGCTAGCAAACATTCCCGCCTCGTCGCTGCACGACGCGGCCCCGCTGTACGACCGGCCGATGGAAGAGCCCGACCGATCTGGCCTTGTCGATCCGGCAAGCCTTGATGCCCCAGATGATGCGTGGGCTGACCTGACCGGCATGCTCATGGACACCTCGTGGGTCCACAACCAGTACGACAGCCAGCTGTTCCTCAACACGGTGGTTGGCCCGGGTAACGACGCAACCTTGCTGCGTCTGAAGCATCCCGAGACCAACGTCGACACCGGCCGTGGCATCGGCATGACAACCGACGGCAACCATCACTGGTGCATTGTCAACCCGTTCCGTGGCACAGCAATGACCGTCGCCGAGTCGATGCTCAACCTCGCCTGTGTTGGAGCAAAGCCTCTGGCGCTCGTCAACAACCTGAACTTCGGAAACCCCGAGCACCCGGTCACCATGTGGCAGCTCAGCCAAGCCGTCGACGGCATGTCCGAAGCGTGCGATGCCTTCACCGTGCCGGTCGTCGGCGGAAACGTGAGCCTCTACAACGAAGCCAACGGTCAGAACATCGACCCGACTCCCGTGGTTGGCATGCTCGGCATGACCGGCCAAATCGAACATGCCCCACCTGGCATGGCGCTCACCGAAGGCCACCGCATCATCATGCTGGGCCCCGACGGTGCGGGCCTCGGCGGTTCGCTTTGGGCTCGCTCGAAAGGCGCCTTGGGCGGCGACCTACCGGAGCTCGATTACGACATGCACCTTCGCGTCGCCGAGGTCACTCGTGGTCTGGTGAGCGGCGGTGTTGTTTCGGCAGTACACGATGTAGCTGGCGGTGGCTTGGGTGTTGCTCTAGCCGAGATGGCGATTGCTGGAGGCGTCGGTGTAATCGCGGCGCGCATCAAGGATCATGATGCGCTGTTCAGCGAAGCCCCATCTCGGGTCATTGTCGCCGTCGCTCCGGACAACATGCAGCTCGTCGAGAACATGGCCGAGTCGATGGGCGTCCCCGTCACCCGCCTCGGCCTGGCCCAAGGCGATCAAATCTCCTTCAAGGGATTGGTGGAAGGCTCCCTAGAAGACGCCGCCAACCAATGGAAGACCAAGCTTCCAAAAGCCATGGGTGCCCTATGATTCTCGACACTTCCGGTCGAGATCCGCGGAAGTCGACTTGGGTCACTGCGAACGCTTCGCGTTCGTGCGAGCTTCGTTCCCCTCTCGCCGGAGGCGCCTCGTTCGTGCGTATACAGGGCGAACGTGGGAGCCGTGTTCACGCGTCAGCGGAGCTCAAGCCAGTCAAAACTGGAGCATGTATACGCACTAAGGAATGGCCACCGCGCCAGCCCGGAGGGACGGAGGGCGAATGTGGAGCCTCTGGCAGTCCGCAGAGCACACCGAGGCGCAGCCGAATGTGCGATTGTCGGGAGCGACGCAGGAGCGGGAAATAGCATGTGTGGGATTTTTGGGGTGTATGCGCCTGGGCGGATGGTGGCGCACCTGACGTACTTGGGGTTGTATGCCCTGCAGCATCGTGGCCAGGAATCTGCGGGGATGGCGGTCAGCAACCTTGAAGATGTCATGGTTGTCAAAGAGATGGGCTTGGTCTCGAACGTCTTTGATGACCGGGCACTGACGTCGCTTCCCGGTGACATCGCAATTGGGCAAACCCGGTACTCGACCACTGGGCATTCGCAGTGGCGTAACGCGCAACCGATTTACCGTGGTGTCGGCGACCTGCAGTTTGCGTTGGGTCATAACGGCAACTTGGTCAACACGGGCGAGCTTGCTGAGAACGCGGGCATGTTGCCGGGTACGGTCGCCAGTGATTCCGACCTTGTGGGCGAGCTTGTCGCTCGAGAGTTGTTCGGCACGTCGAGTACGGCGGAGAACCCGCTGCTTTCAGCGCTCGAGGTAGTGCTCCCCACGTTGCAGGGTGCCTTCTGCTTGTCGGTGATGGATCAGACGCAGATCATCGGAGTCCGAGACCCGAACGGGTTCCGTCCGCTTTCGTTGGGTCGCCTCGACGATGGCGGTTGGGTGCTGGCATCTGAGAACCCTGCGTTCGATGTTGTTGGTGCAACGTTCGTGCGCGAGCTCGACCCTGGCGAGTTGGTCATTATCAACGAGCAAGGCGTTACGTCGATGCGTCCATTCGACAAGGAGGCCGTCGACCCGAAGCTCTGTCTGTTCGAATTCATCTACTTCGCTCGGCCAGACTCCAAGCTCTACGGCCAGAACGTGCACCAGGCTCGGGTACAGATGGGTGCGTCGCTCGCCGAACAGGCTCCGGTGGATGCCGATCTGGTTATGGGTGTTCCCGAGTCGGGGATTCCTGCCGCCGAGGGTTTCGCTCGGCAAAGTGGCATCACGTTTGGCCACGGATTGGTGAAGAACCGCTACATCGGCCGAACGTTTATCGCCCCGAACCAAGAGCTGCGCGCGCTTGGCGTTCGGATGAAGCTCAACCCTTTGCGCGAGAACATCGCAGGCAAGCGCCTGGTCGTTGTCGACGATTCGATCGTTCGCGGCACTACCACCAAGGCGATGGTCGCGATGCTCCGCGAAGCCGGTGCTACCGAGGTTCACCTTCGAATTTCTTCGCCACCGTATCGATGGCCGTGCTTCTATGGAATGGACACGGGAACCCGAAGCGAGCTCTTGGCTGCCAACCTGACGGTTGACGAGATCCGCGAGTATCTCGGCTGCGATTCGATTTCGTATCTCGGACTCGATGCCGTTATCGAGTCAACGGGAGCAACCAACGCGGGCTTTTGCGATGCCTGCCTCACGGGCAACTACCCAATCGAGATCCCGGTCAACCTGTCGAAGAACGTGCTCGAGGCAACCGAAGAACGCGAAGATAAGAACTCGATCGCGCACTCTCTTCAAGGCGGCCGCGAAGCAACTCCAGGGGAGACGCTGTTTTCATGAGTGCTGACGAGGGATCTCGACGGGAAGTGTCCGGGAACCCTTCGGGTTCCTGCGAGTTTTCGCCTGCGGCGAAAACATCGAGCGGCGTAAAGGGGTAGCGAGAATGTCTAGTTACAAAGACGCGGGAGTGGATATCGAAGCTGGCGAGGCTGCGGTCGAACGGATCAAGCCGCTCGTCGCCTCGACCGAGCGCCCGGGCGTTGTCGGCGGCATCGGCGGTTTTGGCGGTCTGTTCAGCCTGAACGCAGCAGGCCACGAAGGTTCGATGCTCGTGTCGTCGACCGACGGCGTCGGCACAAAGGCCCTCGTCGCCACAATGACCGGCACGTTCGACACTATCGGCATCGATCTTGTCGCGATGTGCGTCGACGATCTCGTTTGTCAAGG
Organism: uncultured Acidimicrobiales bacterium; assembly: GCA_938038785.1. Taxonomy (GTDB): domain Bacteria; phylum Actinomycetota; class Acidimicrobiia; order Acidimicrobiales; family SHLQ01; genus SHLQ01. The sequence continues at coordinate 13,498 of CALHTB010000134.1, read as the reverse complement.
TGCTGAGCCGCTCTTCTTCTTGGACTACGTCTCGGTGGGCGCGCTCGATGCCGACCAAATGGAGGCGCTCGTCGGCGGGGTCGCCGAAGGTTGCCGCCAAGCCAACTGCGCGTTGGTCGGTGGTGAAATGGCAGAGCACCCCGGAGTGATGGAGCCGGGCGAGTTCGACCTGGTTGGATTCTCCGTAGGTGCAGTGGCGCCACAAAACGTGATTACCGGTGAGCGGGTGGAAGTGGGCGACGCCATCATCGGGATCGCATCACCGAACCTGCGCTCAAACGGGTTCTCCCTCGCTCGCAAAATCATGTTCGAAACCGCAAGACGATCGCTCGACGACCCGGCGTGGGAAGGCGCAGCGGTCACGGTTGGCCAAGCCCTGCTTGAACCATCGGTCATCTACACCCCAGGCGTTCTTGCCGCCGCTCGCGCGTTTGATGTGCGGGCCGTTGCCCACATCACTGGCGGAGGGCTTCCGGGCAATCTCAACCGAGTGCTTCCCAAGACTGCGAACGCAGCCGTCGATACAACATCGTGGGGCGTGCCTCCGATCTTCACCGAGCTCCAACGCCTGGGCGGTGTCGCAACCGACGAGATGTTCCGGACCTTCAACATGGGCGTTGGCATGACCCTGGTCGTCCCGCCTGCGGACGTCGACGCGATTTGTGACCTGCTCTTGGAGCACGGTCACCCCGCAGCTCGGATCGGCGAGATCGTCCCAGGAACGGGAATCGTCGAGCTGCTGTAACTCCTCGACACTGCAACACCTCGACACTGCAACACCTCGACACTGCCGGTCGAGACTCGCGTCAATCGACATGTTCGCTACGCGAGCTTCGCTCACTTTGAGCGGTGGGCCTAGTTTTCAACCCAGCGCGTGTCAGCTCAACGGATCGTCTATGTCGTCTGGGACCATGCCATCGCCGCCTGCGGGAACGTCGCGTAGGTAGTTGGAGATGGTGCCACCCGCGAGGTGGAAGGCCTCGGTGAGCCATTCGATGATCTCGTCGTCGATCTGTTTTGGGTCGGTCACGTTGATGACGTGGAAGTGCTTCTGGCCGTAGTCGACCACCTTGCGAGACAGTCGTCCATTCTCAAGTTTTCGCCCGAGCGAGAAGCCAAGCGCGGTCCACTTGGTCTTTGGTCGTAGCTCGGCGAACATTGGGCCGTTCTTCAACAAGATGCCGACGCCGATCGGGTCGACGATCAAGCCTTCAAAGTCGCCGATTGCCGCATGGACTGCTTCGAAGATTGGGCGCTCGAATGGCTTACCCGCAGCGAAGTACTCGTCCAGCGTCACCGCCGGCTCGCACTTCATGTGGGGTTGGTTCAACTTTCCGAACACCCGATTGCAGTTCGGACAGGTCCAGCGCTCCATAGGGAGAGCGTAGGGAAACGAAGACGAGATGTGCCAAATGTGACGTCGGTCTGCACTTGAAACTTTGGCGCCTGTGCCGACGTCCATAGAGAGCGGATCGAATCTAGATTTGAGAGCATGATGGTTATCGCAAAGATCTCCAAATTCATCGTGGTGTGCGTGGCGCTACTGATGATCCCTACAGTTATCCGGTTTGTCTCCGAGCCATCATCATTGTCAGCCCTGTGGGTGATGATCGGCGCAGCCATCGTCTACCGCGTCAACCAGATCGCGGTATATGTAAACGACGGTTGGGTCGTTATTCGAAACTTCTTCAAGACCACCCACGTACCCGTTTGGGAAGCCGAAGTAGAGCTAGGTGAACAAGAGGGAGGGTTGGTGGTTAGCGACGCTGGTGGGCCTCTCGATGAAGGTGGCCACACGCTGTACATCCGCCGCCAGTGGCACGGTGACACGGTGCATGTCGGCGTGGCTCCCCGCTATGGCAAAGAGGCCGAGCGAATCCGCCTCGACCTCGAAGCAGAGATTCGGAAGGCTCGCGCGGCTGCCTAGGTCGGCACTGCCTGCGGTTCTCGACCTATCGTGATGTCGGATCCGCACTCTTCCAATCTGCCACTTGTTTGGCGGTAGGGAACATCTAAGCATTGTGGGTTCCGAATAAGGGGGGCTCACATGAGCGCAGATTGGACGTACATCGACTTCGCCGAGGGCAAGACACCTTTGCCCGAACCGAACCTTGGATGGAACACGTATGGCACCGGGCTCGACAGCATCGGTCGCAACGGTGAGCCCGAGGCAATGGAGATCCCCGAGCCAAACGCCGACCAAATCCTCGTCCGTGTTGATGCGGTGGGTCTGTGCTTCTCTGACGTGAAGCTGATCAACCAGGGTGGCGATCATGCAAAGCTCTATGGCCGTGACCTAGCCACCGAGCCAACCCGCCTGGGTCATGAGGCCACCGTCACGGTGATCGCCGTCGGCGACGATCTCGCGGGCGATTACAAGCCTGGTGATCGCTTCGCCATTCAGCCCGATATCTATGTTGACGGCATGGCCACCGCTTACGGTTACACCATTCCCGGTGGCCTCATCCAGTACCACCTCATCGGCAAAGAGATCTTCGAAGCCGACGGCGGCGCCGGATACCTCATCCCGGTCGGTGAGCTCGGCTATGCCGAAGCCGCACTAAGCGAACCATGGGCATGCGTTGAAGGCGCCTACCTGCAGCGTCGACGCCTCGAGCCCGCCGCTGGCGGCTCCATGCTGATCATTGGCTCAGCTGACGATGCCACCGAGTACACCTCGAGCCAGGGCATTGGCTCGCCGGAGAAGGTTGTGTTCAGCAACGCCCCGGCCGCAATGAAGGCACTCGTGGCCGAGCACGCTCCGACCGCCACCGTCGTAATCGACGATGGCTTCCGCGCCGAGACTGTTGCCGAGCTGACTGAATCCCAAGTCGGCGAAGGTGGCTTCGACGACATCATCGTGCTCGGCCAAACCAGCGCTGACCTCATCGAGGAACTCGCCAAGGTCATTGCCTACCGCGGCATGATGACGATGGTCGGAACCGAACCGCTCGATGGCCTTCCCCAGATCGATGTCGGACGCCTCCACTACCACTACACCGCGTTTGTTGGCACCACCTCGAGCGACATTGCTTCGGCTTGGGGCGAAGAGCGCAATCGGGCTGACATCATCGAAGGCGGCACAACCGTCGTCGTCGGAGCTGGCGGTCCAATGGGCCAAATGCACATGCAGCGATCGATGGAGATGGACGGTGGCCCGTCCACGATCATCGGCATCGACCTCGACGATGACCGCCTCGAAACAGCCCGAGTCATGCTCGAAGGACTGGCCGAACAGCATGGCGTCGAGTTGATCCTTCACAACCCTGGCAACGACCCAAACAGCGTCAACGATCTCGTTCTGTCGAAGACCGACGGCGCCGGGGCCGATGACGTCATCGTCAGCGTGCCTGTCGGTGCGGTTATGGGCGATGCCGCCACCTTGATGTCGGAAAATGGCATGCTCGTGCTCTTCGCAGGCGTTGCGAACGGAACCCTTGCTCCGCTCAACATGAGCAACGTGTACCTCCATAACGCGCAATACACGGGTACGTCGGGGTCATCGATTGCTGATCAGGTATCGGTCATCGAGAAGGCCAAAGCCGGTTCACTTTCGCCGGGTCGTGCACTCGCCGCCGTCGGCGGAATCGAAGCGGGGCAAAACGGTGTCCGGGCGCTCTACGAAGGGCACTACGCCGGCAAGGTCATGATCTTCCCGCAACTCAGCGGCCTCGAACTCACCGGCCTTGCCGAGCTTGCCGAGAAGCATCCAGAGATCGCCGATGCGCTCGGTGAGAACAACACCTGGACCAAAGAGGCAGAGCAGCTCTTGTTCGAGCTCTACCACACGTCCTGAGTTTCAAACCATGATCGTCACCGTCACGCCGAACCCAAGTTTCGACCGGACGCTCCACGTCAACTCGGTCGAAATCGGCGAGGTGCACCGCGCGTCATCGGTGACCCTCGAGGCAGGTGGCAAAGGCATCAACGTCGCCCGAGCAATCGCAAACGCAGGCTCGCCCGCACGAACCGTGTTCCCTGGCGGGCTTGCCGACAGCGAGCATTTCGCGTCGCTGCTGTCGGGTATTGACTATCTCGATGTGTTGTCCATCGATGTGGGTCGTGCGCTCCGAGTGAACACCACCGTTGTCGAGACCGACGGGCGAACCACCAAGCTCAACGAGTCGGGCGACACGCTCACCGACGAGGCCCAAAGCCGGCTCTTCGACGCAACGGCGGCAGCAGCCACCGATGCAAGCTGGATTGCGGTGTGCGGCAGCTTGCCTCCGGGGGCCGAACCAGATTTCGCTCTCAGGCTCCACGAACACGTCGGAGGTAATGCCAAGCTTGCCGTCGATGCAAGCGGAGAACCTCTGGCCCGAATCGCGGCAGCCGGATGTGACCTCATCAAGCCGAACCACGAGGAGCTCGAGGAACTCGTTGGCCAGGCACTACCAACGCTCGGCCATGTGGTCGATGCGGCAACAGAACTCCAGAGAAGCGGCATCGATACGGTGGTGGTCAGCCTTGGTGGAGATGGCGCCCTACTCGTCAATGGCAACGATGTCATCCACGCCGCCGCCCCGAGTAACAGGGTCGAAAACACCGTCGGCGCTGGCGATGCGTTCCTCGCTGGATTTCTTGCGGGCGGCGGATCTGGTATCCATGCGCTTAGCGAAGCCCTTGCTTGGGGTCGAGCTGCAGTGAGTTCGCCATCGACCGCTTTCCCGCCAGCGACCGACGAAGACCGAGCTGCCATACAGATCTCCTCGGAGATCGATCGTGCCATGTCCTTGGCCGATGAGGGGGAGTAGTCGTGGCAGAACAGGTCGAATTCGGGATCAGAATCCCGGAGATCTTCAAGAGGGGGTTCGCCGGATACACAAAGAACGCGTTGCCACTAACCCTTGCGGCTCTGTGCACCCTCGGTGTTTACGGGCTTTTCCGATTTCAAGCCCAAGCGTTCCTCGATGATGGTCACGATTTCCGGGCACTGGTTCTCGACCTAGGAGGCCTCATCCTTGGCGGCACAATCGCGTACCCCTGGTACGCGTATGCGCTCGAGGCCGCCCGTGGTGAGAAGGTTGACCTTCGGGCACCCTTCGCACACCCGAAGCGCTTTGCCCATCAAGCAATGGCCTCGCTGTTCTTCTGGGCTGGCGTTCTCTTCGGTCTTCGCTACGGCCGGGCGCTGTTCTTTTTGCCGGCCATCGCAGTCCTCGTGTTGTATGCGTTCCATGGCTACGTCATCGCTGATACGCCAGCCGACAAAGAAGGGGTCAAAGGCGGCACGCTTGCATTAGGCACCAGTGTTCGGCTTGGAGATAAGCGCCGATTCGGCCTCTTTGCGATCGCATGCCTTCTGATGATGTTTAACTTCCTTGGCGCGATGTTCGGCGTGGCCCGCCTCGAGAATGAACAGCCATTTGCCTACCCGATTCTGGTTGTGGGCCTGGCAATCACCTCCAGCATCACGCTCGTCGGTGGCGCTTATATCTATGACGAACTAAAGGAGCGGCTCGGCGACCATCTCTACGTACCGACAGACGGTCAACCGAAGCAACGTTCCTCCAGAAAACGGAAGAAGAAGGGAAAGAAGCGTGGCTGAACTTCAGGGAGTTGGGGCTTCGCCTGGTGTTGCAACCGGGCCAGTTCTGGCATTGACCCAAGACGATGTAACCCTCGGCGACATCGACGACCCGACCGCCGCTATCGCTGCCTCGGGAACCGCGGTCGCTGCCCAATTGTCTGCCCTTTCAGATTCAGCGCGTGCAAGCGGCCGAGATGAAGCTGCAGACGTGCTCAACGCACAAAGTCTCATTGCCGAGGACGAGATGATCGTCGACGCGGTCGCCGAGAACCTCGACTCTGGTTCTGACCTCAATACTGCATTCGAGCAGGCAACGGCCCAGCTTGAAGCCATGCTTGCGTCGATCCCCGACCCGTATCTCGCAGCCCGAGCCGCCGATGTTGGCGAAGTCATGAACGCCATCAAACGCAACCTTGCTGGCGTCGAGACGTCGACAGCTGACATCACGACACCCAGCATCTTGATCGCCCATGAGCTCACCGCGGCGGAGACCGCCGAGCTCGACCCCGAAATGGTTCTGGGGTTCGCCACCGAAGTTGGTGGCGCAACCAGCCATGTCGCCATCATCGCCCGGTCGCTGAGCGTTCCCGCCGTCGTCGGTGTCCCAGACTTGTTAGCAACAAACCCGTCGATGGCTGCCCTCGACGGTTCGACCGGTGAGTTCCACGCAGATCCGTCCAAAGACGTGCTCGATGATTTTGCCGATCGGGTCACCCAGCAGTCAGCGTTGCAGGCCCGACTCGACAAGGTGAGGGGCATGAAGGTCAACTTTGGCGATGTCGCGATCTCTGTCGCTGCCAACATCGCAAGCACCGACGACGTCGCCCGTGCCGTAGGCGAAGAATCCGATGGTGTCGGCCTTTTCCGAACCGAGTTCTTATTCCTCGAAACCGACACCCCGCCAACTGAGGACGAACAGTTCGAGGCGTACAAGCTGGCCGCATCGAGCTGGGAGGACACGGTAGTCATTCGCACGTTCGATATCGGTGGAGACAAGCCAGCGGAGTATCTGGATCTACCAGCCGAGGAGAACCCGTTTCTCGGCCAACGGGGCGTCCGGATCTACGACCAGTTCCCCGATCTCATCGATGGCCAGCTCCGAGCGGCTCTCCGAGCTGCCGCTCATGGTCCTGTCGCCGTCATGGTCCCCATGGTGGCAACGTTGGACGAGTTCCGTTCGGTTAAGGCCCGCGTCGACCGCCTGTCCGGCGAGCTAAAGACAAACGGTGTCGAATGCGGGGACATCGAGCTCGGGGTCATGGTCGAAGTCCCATCGGTTGCGCTCAACGCTCAAGCCTTCGCCCAAGAGGTCGACTTTTTCTCGATCGGCACGAACGACCTCACGCAGTACACGATGGCCGCTGACCGGCTTATGAGTTCGCTATCGGACCTCCACGACCCGCTTCATCCGGCGGTGATCGAGCTCTGTCGACTTACCGCAGCGGCAGGCAACGAACGTGGGGTAAGCACGTCGGTGTGTGGATTGGCTGCGGCTGACCCGGTAGCTGCGGTCGTCTTTGCCTCGATCGGCATTACGAAGCTGTCGGTCTCTGCAGGCTCGGTCAACCTGATCAAGGCCACCCTTACTGCACAAGACCCTGCCATTGCTGAGACCGTCCACGAAGTGCTGGCGACGGCGTCATCGGCTGCGCAGGTGCGTGAGGCGTTGACGCCCTTGCTGGTTCAGCCGTGAGCGCACCCCTCGATAGTCGAGTCGTTCGAATAATCCGCTGGCTTCTGTCTCAGACCGAGGCTCGCAGTACTGCCGACCTTGCCACCGACTTGGTTCTTAGTGAACGGGCGGTTCGCTATCGCTTGTCGGCAGTGCAGAACTTCTTGCAGTCCCACGGTGCTGAGCTTCATCGCCAACGAGGCACTGGGCTCTCGGTCGTCGCCGACGAGGCGGCGCGGGTGGCCATTATGGCCGAGCTCGACGAACGGACCACCGCCCCACGGGTGTACGCGCCGGACGAACGCGAGCACCTGCTGCTCGACGCGCTTTTGTGGAGCTACCCCGAGACCATTTCACTCGATCGGTTAAACGAGGAGCTCGAGGTTTCAAAGACCTCCGCCCGTCGGGACCTCAAGCGAGTTGAGCCATGGCTCGATCGTGTGGGGTTGCCGGTGGTTCGTAAGCCTGGTCAAGGCATTGCGCTACACGGATCTGAGCAGCGGGTTCGGCGTGCCCTTGTGCAGCTGTTTCTCGAGGCAGTTCCCGCAGATGTGCTCGATGAACTCGCCACCCGTCCGCCTGAGGAAGCCAATTTGGTTCGGGTTCGGGTGCCGACGGGCCTTCGCGAGCGTCTCAGCCAGTTGCCGATCCACCGATGTGCAGGAATCTTGCGGGCGTCCCCACTTCGCGATCGACTGTCAACTGGCAACGGAGACCTCGTCTATACCCTCTACCTTGCGATCACCGAAGCCCGCGTAGCTGTGGGGCATGCGATCGAGCTCGAACCTGGCCAGTTCCTTTCACTTCGCGATCACCCGGTATCGGACACGGTTCGCCAGCTAGTAAAGAACCTCGACTCGACCGATTCGCCGTCGCTTAGCGACGAGGAAATAGCAGGGCTCACCGAGTATTTGCTCGGCTTTGACGCGCTTGCCTCCGAGACCGCTGCTTCAAACCAGGTTGAGCGGCTAGTCAGTGACATTCTCGACATCGCTACCGACCGACTACACGCAAGCCTGGTCGACGACGATGAGCTTCGGCGCAGTTTGGCAATGCACCTCACCCGACTGGCGGTTCGCCTGCGCTACGGCTTGCCGGTCCACAACCCGCTGCGAACCGAGGTGGCCGAACGCTACCCCGAAGTGCAGGCCGTGGCCGAGGAACTAAGCGAGATGCTAAGCGGACACTTTGGCTCGCCCCTTCAGGCCGACGAGATCGGCTTCATCACGATGTACCTGTCCGGTGCAATGGAGCGCGGACATCTTCGCCCGAGGAAACAGGCGATGGTGGTTTGCCCGGCCGGAATGGCCACTGCCTGGGTGTTGGTGTCTCGCCTTCAGGCTGAGTTTCCTGAGCTTGCACTGGCAGAAGTGCTGTCAGCGTCGGTATACGAGGATCGCGATACCTCGGAGTTCGACTTGGTCATCTCGACCGTTCCCCTCGAAGAGGCAGGAGCTCCGGTGGTAGTTGTGAGCCCATTGCTCAGCTCCGCGGACGTGCGCACACTCTCACACCACGTGTAGGTAGCGACCTCACACTTTTGCCACGGCGGGCCGCGAACGCCAGCAGAGGGTACTTTTTCACGAATTTGGCCCTAAACAAGTAGAGCCCTTGGCCAGCGCGCGTCAATTTCAGACGGGGTGCAACTTGTCATTTCGGGCTACTGACGTTCTGGAAGTGGCGCGCGTCACACCAATTGTAGGATCATCTAGCAACTCAAAGGGAGGGACAGTTATGCAAGAACGTTTACAGCGCTTTGGTGGCTGGCTTGCAGGCATGGTGATTCCGAATATCGGAGCATTCATCGCCTGGGGCTTCATCACGGCGCTCATTATTGATACCGGTTGGTTGGTGAAACTCGGAATTTTCGATGTTGAACAAACCAGCCCACTAGTAGAGCCGTTGGTAGGCAGAGTCATCGTCTACCTGCTTCCGACGCTTATCGCGTACACCGGTGGCAAGATGGTCCACGGACACCGTGGTGGTGTCTTGGCCGCAATCGCTGTGTTCGGTGTGATCGGCTCGGCAGGAACAATCCTTGCTGATGATGGCACCGAGCTAACAATCCAGCCGCCGCAGTTCATGGGCGCGATGGTCATTGGTCCGCTCGCTGGCTGGATCATGAAGAAGATTGACGAATTCCTCGAGGACCGCACACCCGCAGGCTTCGAGATGCTCTTCAACAACTTCTCGCAAGGCTTCGCTGGTGTGGCTTTGGCCTTCTTGGGCTACTGGATTGTTGGTCCGATCATGGGGTTCATCGCCAGGATCTTCGGTGACGCAGTCAAGGGCCTCGCAGATGCGAGCCTCCTGCCACTGGCAGACATTCCAATCGAGGTTGCAAAGGTGCTGTTCTTGAACAACGCCATCAACCACGGTGTATTGACGCCACTTGGTACGACTGAGGTTGCAGAGAAGGGTCGATCGATCTACTTCCTGCTCGAAACGAACCCTGGCCCGGGCCTCGGCTTGCTTCTCGCTTACTGGTTCGCCGGTAAGGGACTTGCCAAGCTTTCGGCTCCAGGCGCAATCATCATCCACTTCTTCGGTGGTATCCACGAGGTGTACTTCCCGTACGTCCTCATGAACCCAGTGATGATCCTCGCAATGTGGGCCGGCGGCATCACCGCTGACTTCGTGTTCCTCGCAACCGATGCGGGCCTCACGGTTCCACCAAGTCCAGGTTCGATCTTTGCCTATATCGGTGGTCTACCACCTGAAGGTGGAGCAGCGTTCGGCGTTATCGCCGGCGTGGTCGTCGCTGCAGCTGTCAGCTTCGTTGTTGGCGCAGCGCTGCTACGGGTATTCCCAGTGAAGGACATGGCCGATACCGACATTGACGAAATCAACGTCGGAGATGCAATGCCAGATGTTCCTGGAATGAACATTCCAGGTGCAACCGCCTAGGCACTAAAGCCAAGCGGACTTTGAGTGGGTGGGATGCGGTATCCGGAATGGGTGCCGCATCCCGCTTGTTCACATACACGTAGACCCCCCGACAACCAGGCAAAGGACGCACGATGACAGACTCGGTGGTAAAGAAAGCTGATGAGGTAAAGCTCATCGTGTTCGCATGCGAAGCAGGCATGGGAAGCAGCCTGATGGGCGCAAACCAACTCAAGAAGATGGTCAAGAAGGCCAAGCTCGACATCGAGGTGATTCACTCACCTGTTGGCCAAGTTCCAGCCCACGCTGACGTGATCGTCACGCACAAGTCGCTCGCTAACCAAGCCAAGACCAACTTTCCAGAAGCGGCCATTGTGCCGTTCATGATGTTCTTCGGCGATCCCGCCGTGAAGGGCCTCGTGGAGAAACTGAAGAACGGCACCGACGTGGAGTCAGCTCTCTGATGTCGGTCGTTGAACGAGAACTACTTTCCCGAGAGGCCGTCGTCACCGGCTTGCCCTCGGTATCGAAGACCGAGGCGATTCAATTCGTTGGCGCCATGCTCGTCGAGCGCGGACATATCGCTGAGCCATATGTCGCTGCGATGCTCGAGCGAGAAGAAACGGTCACCACATTCCTCGGCAACGGTGTGGCCATGCCTCATGGCACCTTTGAGAGTCGAGACGAAATTCAGAGCACCGGCATCGTCGTCGCGCAATACCCCGACGGAATCGATTGGGGAGTGGGCACTGCCCATCTCGTGATCGGCCTCGCTGCGGTTGGCGATGACCACGTCGCGATCCTCAGCCACATGGCCGAAGTGCTCCAGGACGAAGACGTTGCCACCGAGTTGTGGACAACCACCGACCAGGAACATCTCTACAAGACACTGACAACTGCCGGCACGGACGAGGACGACGACGAAAGCGTTACTCGATCCGTCGTCATATCCGGCGAGGGTGGGCTCCATGCACGGCCTGCGAGCTTCGTGGTCGAATACGCCAAGTCATTCGACGGAACAATTACGATCACCAAAGATGGCAAGACCGCCAAGGCAACGAGCATCATGAGCGTTCTCTCGCTCGGTGCCGTCGCTAACGACGAGGTTGAAATTGCGGTCGAGGGTGCTGACGCGGAAACAGCTGCTGACGAGATAGAACGTATTCTCACCACCCCCGAGGGAGAATTGTAATGAGCCGTCTAGGACGAGAAGAGTTGCTTGCCGCAGCTCAAGAGCACCTCGGAGTCGAACCGGACCCAACCGGCACGGTCGACCTGGTTGGCGACCGAGGATCAGTCCTTGTGGCCCCAGAGCCAGCCGATATGAAAGCCGCGTTCAAGCGGATCAAGAAGGTTCCCGGCTACAGGTGGGTCCTCATCAACCGCGAAGACCTCTTTGCGGCCAACAGCCTCTCGATCGGCTCTAAAGCGGGCATCATGGCCGGCGATGGCTCCATCTTGAAGAACGCCGATATTCCACGCAAAAAGGTCTAGCCCTTCGGTGGAATGCGGTAACGCTTCCGGTCTACACCTTCGAACTTCGGTTCGCGGGTAGCGGCTCGGAAGATTGACAGCTACCATGACCTCGCTTGCCTCTTAGGAGGGGAGTGCGATCATCTCGAAAGAGACGGTAGCAAAAGGTCCCGTGGTGAAGTCAGGAGTTCACGCCGCCCTGTCAAGGCGGAGGTCGCGAGTTCAAATCTCGTCGGGACCGCGCGATAACAACTGGAACCTCGTTCCAGCGAAGTCACCTCAGGTCTCAGCGCTTGGGGTGGCCGTTAGTGAGAATCTGGTCAGGTAGCTCAGTTGGCAGAGCGACCGCCTGAAAAGCGGTAGGTCCCCGGATCGACGCCGGGCCTGACCACCATCGAACGAAAGGCCACCGCAGTAGCGGTGGCCTTCGCCGTTCCTCCAACAGTTTCGGGGGTCAACAGGTTTGGGTCAGACCCTCGAACCGTTGCAAGTGACGGCTGCTTAGGTCGTCGCGCAGCTGTTCGCGAACTCAAGCACCGCTGGAGTGACGAGGTCTTCGCCAGCAACTCCGAGCTGGCTGCTGACCTCACCATGATCGTAAGGGCTCACATCGACCACGCTTGCGTCGCCACCAGCTTGGGTGATGGCATCGCGCAGACGAGCAGAACTTTCGAGTCGCGCTTCACGACCGCGAGTAACGATGAGAAATGATGGGGCCTCGGTCGAGTCGCCAGCTCGTTCAACTTGCAGCGTTGGTGATCCGTCGACTTGGGCAGCCTCATCGACGAACGCGAGTTCAATGATGTCGACCTCCCACGGTGGTGGTTGGGTGAGGTCGTGAGTTACCGAGTCGAGGCTTACAACACATGCAACGTCGTTTAGGGTGCCTCCCGCGCGTTCGAGCAAGGACGGATTGGAACCGACGATGCTCACCAGGTGAGCCCCCGCCGAGTGTCCGATCAGCGTGATGGCGTTCTCGTCAACGCCGACTTCTGCAGCGTTGTTTCGCAACCAAACCACCGCACCCGCTACGTCGTCACCAAAGTCAGGCCAACGAACGTCGTTGGTTTCGGCAGCTAACCGATAGTTCATCGACACGAATACAAAGCCTTGGCTGTTGAAGAAGCGGGCCTTTGCTGTGGTCAGCCGCGTTGCTTTGTCGCCGGCTTGCCATGACCCACCATGGACCCAAAGCAACACAGGACAGTCGCCTGGGTTCGGGCTCGACCACACATCCAAGCTGAGTCGCTCGGGGGCAACATCATCGATTTGGTTGTAGGCAAACGTCCGCTGGACTGGGTCGGTGTCAGTGCATGTTGTTGGGGTTGCGTTGGATTGGGTCGAACACGCGGAGGCGATGAGAGCGATCAAACCAAGCCGAACGAGTTGTCTCAGCACCGTTGGCACCGTTAGCTGTCGCCCATGGCAGATAGCTAACCCGTATTGATCATGTGGGTGGCGGCCATGTCGAAGTAATCGACCATGCGCTGTTCGATCTCGGGGTGGAGGTCGCCCGAGCGGACTGCGGCGAGCATGTGCTTGAGCCAGGCATCCTTCTCGGCACTTGTGATGATGAACGGTGCGTGGCGCATGCGTAGACGAGGGTGACCGCGCTCTTCGGAGTAGGTGGTTGGTCCGCCCCAATACTGCTGAAGGAACTTGACCATGTGCTCACGAGACTCGGTGAGGTCGTCCGGGTACATCGGCCGCAGCAGGAGGTCGGTCTCGACGGCGTCGTAAAAGCGGTCGATAAGCGCCACGAACCACGGCGTTCCGCCAACTGCTTCGAAGATCGATACCGGTTCGCTCATCAGAACAGAATACGGCGATTGTGACGACTGTGAGCGGTTTGGCTCACCATCGACCGATACCCGATCGCTAGCATGGATGGAATGGAACTCCGCGCGAGCAATGTCGCACGCCTCGATGGTGGGACC
>CALHTB010000133.1 GCA_938038785.1 uncultured Acidimicrobiales bacterium | reverse complement strand
GGTCGAGATGTCGGCGTGCTCGGCGGCGAAGTCAGGGCAGTGGATGCAGCCGGTACGGGTCCAGGCGTGGCATTCCTTCAAGTTGATCTCGTGGTACTCGCCGTTCTTCATCCAGATCTGGAAGACGCCTTTGATGTTCATCTTGGCGATGTCTTCCTTCTTGAGGCCGTACTTCACTCCAAAGAGTTCATCGAACATCGCGTCATCGAAGCTCTTCGAACAGAGCAAACCAATGTTGAGCTTGATTCGACGCGACACCGGCTTGCTGGCACCGCGGTGCCACATGACGGGGGCGACCGATGTTTGGCAGCTCATGCCGACGAGGCCGAGTCGCTGAAGGCCAGCTGCCTTTGCCTCGTCATAGGCAATGGTGTTCGCCGAGTACGTGTACCGACTGCCCGCACCTTTCAAGACCTCGTCGCGGTTCGTGGCCACCATGGGGATGGCCTTCCAACCCGGTGAACCGTCGGGCAGGTTCTCGACTCCGCTCGTCAGCGCACCGTCAATGATGTCGTTCTCGAGGCACCAGATGAGCATTGCCGACACCAGGCCGCCGTCTTGGCCGATGTCGTAGACGAAGTCTTCGCTCGCCCGAACCAGCAGGATGTCGGAGTAGATGCCCGAGATCTCGTCGTCTTCGCGCTTGCGACCGTGCAGGTGCACGTCGGCTTCGCTCTCCCATGATCGGAACCGTGGGCAGGCCTTGGTGCATTCGGTGCAGCCCTTACCTTTCGCGTTACCGAAGCCGTGCGAGCAGTCGGCCAGGCCGAGTTCTTCCTCGATGTGGAAGGGTACGTACGCGCCAGGCTCGTGCTTGTAGCCAATGACATCGTGGGGGCACACGATGACGCATCCCGCGCAACCCGTGCACAGCCCCGAGGTGATGACCTCGTCGTAGAGCTCTTTCCACTGAAAGCTCCAGCCGTCATTCGGAGAAATTGGTTCGGTGATCGTCATAGGGAGCTACCAAGGAGGTCGAGATTTGTACACGGTTTTCCTACCTATACGGTATGAAACCGTGTACAAATCTTTGGGTTAGGGGGCTAGGGGGCGGCCGAAGGGGAGCGTTTCGGTCATGGTTCGGAGGTGCGTCTCGGCGTGTTCGCATGCGGCGATGAACATGTTGGTGTCGTGGCTGTCGAGCGCGTCGAGACTACGGGCGGTCATTTCGCTGATCTCGTCGGTGGAATGTCCAAGTGCAGCCAGCGTTGGCCCGGCGGCACTGATGAAGTCGGGAATGATGATTGCCCCGGCTCGACCAGCGACAGCGAGGCCGCGGGCGGTTGTGGTCAGCGGCTGAAGGCCAACGATGGTCTTGACGTTTGCGTCGGCGAGCACCTCGTGGTTGAGCACACCGGTCTTGCCACGGACGAAAACCACGTCGGCTTCACTGCTGAGCGCAGCTGCGAGGTCGGTTTCGACCGTGACACTTGCATCGCCGAGGGCAAGGGCTAACGCCGATTCTTCGATGTCACTAGCGATGACCATCGTCTTGGCTCCGTCGGGGACACAAGCCGCCGCTGCGGCTGCGGTCACGTCGTCTGCGTTTGCGGCATTCGTGCTTAGCGTTGGACCGACTTCATCGGCACCAAGACCGAGCCCAGCTGCCCCGACGAAGTTGTTTGCTTCGGCCCACGTGGCCAGCTCGTCAGCAAATGCGGCGATCGGGGACTGGTCGTCGCCTGTCCGATCGTGGTTGAGCGCCGCTGCAGCGCCGACGGCATCAAGGCCATGGACCGCGCATGCATAGGTGGCATGTCGGACGAGGTCGGTGGTTGTTCGTTGCAACACTTTCTTGGCGCTTCGCACCGGCCCGACCAGGCGAGCCGCACCCTCCACATCCACAAGCGTGTACCCATCGACGGTTTCGAGCTTCGCTTCGGTGACCACGACGTCAGTCTGTCAGGTGTACGTCGCGACCGAATAACCGATCAGGAGTTACCTTGGCCAGATGGATGTCATCGATCTGCTGAAGAGTCACCGTTCCATTCGCAAGTTCACCGACGAACCGGTCGAGGATGACTTGGCTGAGTCGATCATCGCAGCGGGTCTTTCGGCGGCGACGTCGTCGAACCTGCAAGGCACAACCATCATTCGGGTCCGCAACCCCGAGACCCGTGCGGCCATCGCCGAGCTTGCCGGAGGGCAAACGTACGTCGAGACGGCGGGTGCGTTCTTCGTATGGTGCGCCGACCTGCACCGGTCGTCGGTCGCTTGCGAGATGGCGGGGGGAGAGTTTCATGCCGGGATGACCGAGCATTTCATCATCGCCGCAACCGACTGTGCCATCGCCGCGCAGAACGCTGTAGTGGCTGCTGAATCGGTGGGACTTGGAATCTGCTACATCGGCGGAATTCGCAATGACCCTGCGCAGATGAGCGAACTCCTCGATCTTCCCGAGCAGGTGGCCCCTCTGTTCGGCCTTTGCCTGGGCTGGCCCGATCAGGACCCGCAGCTCAAGCCTCGTCTTCCGTTGTCGGTCACCCTCAAGGAAGAGACCTACGATGAGTCCAATGACGTTGCGGGCATCGAAGCATACGACGCTCAAATGCGGCAGTACTACCTTGACCGCACTGGAGGAAAGCTCGACCGCACGTGGTCGGCAGATATGTCAGCCCTGCTCGGCAAAGAGAGCCGACCGCACATGCGCGGCTACCTCGACAGTCAAGGCATGAACCGTTCCTAGGCCCGGGCTCAGGTGACCTTCTGCGCTCGGACGACTACCGGTCAAAGGGGTCGGCGCCCGGGGTTTCGCTGGTGAGTCCTGCTGAGCTCGGCGCCGCTCCGGCGAAGCCCATCTGCCGCCAGGCCTCGTAGACCACGATCGACACAGCATTGGCCAGGTTCAAGCTTCGGTTGTTTGGACGCATCGGGATGGT
>CALHTB010000132.1 GCA_938038785.1 uncultured Acidimicrobiales bacterium | reverse complement strand
GTCTTGAATGCCCACGACAAGGCCCTCGTTCAAAAGCTCGAGGCAAGCCTCGATCAGGCGCTTCTCTTCGTACGGGTCGCCAACCTGGACGCTTGGGCGCTTCGCGCTGTCGTCCTCGGAATCGTCAAACCCAGCAGACGCAAGCACGCTCACGCCACCGATGCCATCGCGGCCGGTTGACGAACCAAAGAGGATGGCCACGTTGCCGAGGCCAGTGGCCTCGCCCAGCACAAGCCGTTCGGTAGGCATCGTGCCAAGACAGAAGACGTTGACGAGCGGGTTGTCTTTGTAGGTCTCGTCGAAGATCGTCTCGCCGCCCACGGTCGGAACACCCACCGAATTTCCGTAGCCCGAGATGCCACTAACAACACCTTCGGCGATCCAGCGGCTGCGAGCGTCATCGATCGGCCCAAAGCGCAGCGGATCCATCAACGCGATTGGGCGGGCACCCATGGTGAAGATGTCACGGAGGATCCCGCCAGCTCCCGTAGCTGCGCCTTGGTAGGGCTCGATGGCAGATGGATGATTGTGGCTTTCGATGCGGAACGCGCCGGCAATGCCATCACCAAGATCGACAACGCCAGCGTTCTCGCCGGGGCCAACAAGCACCCACGGTGCCTCGGTTGGAAGCCGTTTGAGGTGGATTCGAGACGACTTATACGAACAGTGTTCGCTCCACATCACCGAGTACATCGACAGCTCGAGTGGGTTGGCTTCCCGACCCAAGATCTCGTCGATGGATTCAGCTTCGTCGTCGGTCAGTCCAAGGGCACGGTGCAGCGGCTCAGCCATATGGACAGAACCTAACGGCCCCGCGCGAACGATGTTCTGTTTTGCTCTGTGACGTTCGCAGAAATCTGAACCTCAGGGCTCTGGGGTGCCGTCCCCATGAATTTCTGGCGTCTTAGCACCGATAGTTAACACATGAGACTTCACCGATCCTTCCTTACCGCTGTCATTGGGCTGTCGCTCATCGCCACCTCCTGTGGTTCAGAGCCCACAGCCCTTGCCAGCACCGAAGCATCTTCAGCAAACGCCGCCGTCGAACGTGTCGTTGAAGAAGAGGTGTCTTCGGAACCTGTCGCTGTAGACGAAGTCGAGCTCGAAGCCGACCCTGTCGATGACACCACAACGACCGAACCCGCCGTCGAAGAGACCACCACCACGACAACCAGCGAGCCCGAGGTCAGCTGTGTGTCGCCCGTTGGCGAAGAACGTTGGGTTGACGTCGATGTCGACGATCCAGACGGCGGACTCAACATCCGAGACAACGCTGGCGTCTCTGGATCCGTCCAGTGGACCATGCCGAGGGGAACAACGGTCGTTGTGACCGACCAATGCGAAACCGTCGGCGCCACCGACTGGTGGTTTGTACGTCCCGTCGTCGAGGCAGATCTCAACGGCGGATGGGTTTCGAGCAAGTTCCTGTCCACCGACCCAAGCACGCAGTTCTCGCCTGGACTCGGCAAGGCCATCAACGACACCGAGAACGTTGAGCTCAAAGCTGAGACGGTCGAGGAACTTGCGGCCAAGCTCGCTGTCATCTACGGATTTGATGAGGACGTGACCATCACTGAGGTTGGAGAGACCGAGATCCACGACGCCATCGGTGGCGATGCGGTCTACGACCTCACCGGCGCCAAGGACGACGCGTCCGACGGCAAGCGCGTAGCGATCAGCTTCTGGGTTGATCGCTCTGCCGACGGGAACGAGTTCTTCGGGTTCATCGCGAAGCGCATCATTACCCAAGAGCTCTGCACTCGTGGAGTCACCGAAGACGGTCTCTGCATCTAGTCAGCTGAGCTGGCCGGCAGACGGAGTTCGAACCGAGCTCCGCCGAGATCAGCATCACTGATGTCCACCGTGCCTCCGTGGGCGATCGCGATCTGTCGAACGATGTTCAGCCCAAGGCCCGTGCCGCCATCGTTTCGGGCCCGAGCCTCATCAAGTCGAGCAAAGCGCTCAAACACAACATCTCGGTCGGCAGCCGGCACGCCAGGACCGTCGTCCGCGATCGACAACACAACCCATTCCGAGTCCTTGGCGAGTCCGAAAGCGATTCGCCGCTCAGCATGACGCGTTGCGTTATCAACAAGATTTCGAACGGCCCGTTCGAGGTCGGCAACAGCCCCAAAAACCGTGATCGGCTCAACGTCGGACAAGTCGACGCGGAGCTCATTAGTAGCCGAAACCAATTCGGCCTCTGCGAAGAGCAGCTCATCGAGCGCCACCGGCGCTAGGTCTATTGCGCGATCTTCGTCGTAGTGAGTGGCGAGAAAGAGCAGGTTGTCGACGAGGCCACCGAGTCGATCCGTCTCACTGCTGATCTTGCCTCGCGTGGCGTTCCATCGCGGATCGTCTGAGTCACGGGTTTCGACCAGCGCTCGAATGTTTGCGATTGGGCTCTTCAATTCATGTGATGCGTCCGAGCTGAACTGACGAATGGCGATGTCATGATGCTCAATGCGGCCGAGCATCTGGTTCACGGTTCGCCCAAGGTCTTCGATTTCGTCACCGGAGTCTGGGACAGGAACACGCTCGGCCAATGTCGTTCCACTAATCCGCTCGGCCTGGCGCCGAATTGCTCCGACCGGCTGGAGGGCACGGCCGGTAATGAACCAGGCGAGGGCCCCGACAAGTGCCACCATGATCGGAACAGCAATCGCGAACAACCTAGCGAGGCCACCAACCGCGTCGTCGATGACTTCCAGCTCGGCGCCGGCAAGAACGACTTGGCCTTCAGTTGTCTCCCCGCTCGCAAGCCTCAAGACCATTCGCTCTTGCTCGATCTCGTTTGGTTTGCGTTCCTCGACCAACAACGCCAAGTCCATCGTCGTGCCGATCGGGTTGGGCACTGGGTTCTCGAGAGGGAAAATCGCCCCACCCTGTGCCGTTACGGTGCCGTCCTTGGTGCCGATCCAAACGAACGCTTCATCTTGCAACACCGTCGTCAGAGAGTCCTTTGGCCCGCCATTCTCAAGAAGCGCGACACGATCGGCGACTTGCTGCTCTAGCGACACATCGAGGCTGTCGACCAACTGACCTTCGTAGGTTTCAAGGATCACGAACGAGCCGCCGAGTAGTGCGACCAACACCACTCCCATTGCGAGAAGTGTCGAACGCCCTCGAATCGATCGCCACAAACGCCGGAACCTATCCACCGGTCGGGTCCAACATGTAGCCAGCTCCACGCACCGTAACGATGGCGGTCTTGTCGAATGGGGTGTCGATCTTCTTGCGAAGCGACCCGACGTACACCTCGACGATGTTGGGGCCACCGTCAAACTCGAAGTCCCAGACGTGGTCAAGCAGCGTTTGCTTCGAGATCGCTTCGCCGCTGTGGGTAAGCAGGTACTCGAGAATCGAAAATTCGCGCGGTGTTACGTCGATGACCTGTTCGCCGCGACGCACCTGATGGGTGACGGGGTCAAGCACCAGGTCACCGGCTTCGAGTCTCACCGGTCGGGTAGTACCTTTCCGGCGAAGCAACGACCGCAATCGAGCCAACAAGACCACGAACGCGAACGGTTTGGTCAGATAATCATCAGCGCCGGTGTCGAGACCCTCCGCTTCGTCCAGATGCCCGCTTTTTGCGGTGAGCATCAAGATCGGCGTCCAATCATCTCGTTCTCGGAGTGCTCTGCATACCTTGAACCCGTTCAGCTTGGGGAGCATCAAGTCCAGAATGATCGCGTCGTATGCCGCCTCGGAGGCGTACCACAGCGCCTCCTCCCCGTCCCCGGCGACATCGACGGCGAATCCTTCATTGACGAGACCGTCGCGTAGCGACTCCGCCATCGCTGTTTCGTCTTCCACCACAAGCACGCGCACACGACTACCTTACGACCGCTCGTGATACGACCAAGACGACGCGAGCATCCGAGGACGACCACCTGCTGAAGGACCGCTGAAGACGAAAGGAGACCTGCTCCGCAGCATTCAGCGATTCTTCAGCGAACATTGTTCAAACTGCGACGTATGAAATCTGTTTTCTCCTTCTTTCTCGGTCGCCGCAGCGATTGGCACCTGACCGCTCCCTGGATTCGGATGCCTCGTATTTCGCTGCACTGGCTCGGACCTTTTGCAATCGTTTCCTCCGTAGTCGCCGGCTGGTTCGCCTTCACCGGCACAACAGGCCTCAACCAGGCCAGCACCTTCTCAATGTGGTTTGGCTCGTCATCGATCGTTCTGATGGCTTGGAGCTTCATTCTCGCATTCCGCGTTTCGGTGCTTGAACGTTTCTGGGGCGGCCTCGACTCGATGTACCGCGCCCATCGTTGGGCGGGCGCTCTCGCCATTCCGGCAATGCTTCTGCACACGCAGATCGAACCCAGAACCAAAGGTGCCCAGCTCGTGGCTGGTGCGAGTCGAAACGTCGCAGACGCCGCCGAAGACTTGGCCGAGACAGGCGAGCTCATGTTGTACGGCCTGGTTGGCCTGAGCATCCTGCGGCTCATTCCGTACCGGTGGTGGAAGTGGACGCACAAGCTCTTCGGTGTTCCGTTCGCCTTTGCGAGCTGGCACTTCTACACCGCGCTAAAGCCCTATGACAATGCATCTCCTTGGGGCGTGTGGTTCGCCGGCTTCATGCTGGCAGGGATCATTGCGTGGATCGGAAGGGTCTTCATCCGAGACACGGTCGGCCAAGGCAGCGAATACAGCGTGGTCGATGTCGAACACACAGGCACGGTTTCTCGAATCGAGCTTGCACCTAGTGCAAAGCCCCTCGATTTTGAGCCTGGACAGTTCGCGTTCCTCCGAATTGGAGCGGACCGCATGCGTGAGCCGCACCCATTCTCGATCGCAAGCGGACCGTCAGCGGACAACCTGGTGTTCTACATCCGCCACCTTGGAGACTGGAGCGACAACCTGCCCCATACCGAGCTCATCTCTAGCAAGGTTCGCGTTGAAGGCCCATACGGTCATTTCACCCCTGTCTCTGGAAGCCACACCAAGTCGGTGTGGATCGCTGGCGGTGTCGGCATCACACCATTCCTCGCATCGCTCGACGAACCGCTTCCGGGTGGACACGAAACTCCCGTGCTGCTGTATGCCTGCAAGTCGGTCGATGCAGACCCTTTGGTCGAACTACTCCAGGCCGCAGCGTCAAAGGGCCGTATCGATCTTCGGCTGTTCCCATCGGGCTCACGGCTTACCCCCGAGACGCTCGACGAACTGTTTCCCGACGGCATGGACGATCATCACGTCGCTCTCTGCGGTCCGGCGGGCCTCGTGCGCGATATGGCCATGGCCGCAAGCTCCCGCGGGGCTCGGTCTATTGAAACCGAGGACTTCGATATGCGACAGGGCTTCGGCCCCGACCGGTCACGCGAAATCAACGAAGCGGTCAGCAAGGTACCGGTTCTGACAAGGGCAGCGCACTAGCGACGTCAGTCGATCCGACGCTACGGTCACGGCATGGCAGCCGAAGAGTTCACTAGCACCCTCGCTCGGTCGTTACAGGCCGTGGCGTCGTCTTATCCCGAGGTCAACGAAAGCCCCTCGTGTGTCAATCGAAGCTTCAAAGCTCGCAAGAAGAGCTTCCTGTTCTTGGGAGAAAAACCAGATGGCATGCTTCGGCTGATGGTGAAACTCGACGACGGCATCGAATCAGCACAGGCGGTTGCAAGCGAGAACCCCGACGGTTGGAAGGTGGGCGGACCGGGCTGGGTCACCGGCAACTTCACCGATGCGACGGCTCCACCATTGGAGACCCTCACCGCATGGATCGATGAGAGCTATCGCCTGCTTGCGCCAAAGACCCTCGTCGCACAGCTCGACGGGTGCTAGGCAGATACTCCAACAGAGTCGAGCACGCTCTGCATGAGCACGTTGCCATCGGTTGAACCGAGCAGCGCATGGCTCGCCCGCTCGGGGTGCGGCATAAGTCCAACAACGTTGCGACCCTCGTTGCACACGCCAGCGATATCACCGACCGACCCGTTCGGGTTGCCGACATAGGACAGCACGATCTGATCGTTGGCCTTGAGCTCGGCGAGTGTTTCGGGGCTGCACGTGTAGTTGCCCTCGAAGTGATTGATTGGAATGTTGAGTTCCTGGCCAACCTCGGCTGCTGACGTGAGCGACGAGTTTGTGCTTTCGACTCGAAGCATCTGCCAGTCGTTGATGAACTTCAAGCCAGCGTTCTTTTGCAGTGCGCCGGGAAGCAGACCCGCTTCGGTGAGTACTTGGAAGCCGTTGCAGATGCCGACGACCGGCATCCCGTCCTTTGCCGCCGCGACGACCGCCTCCATGATCGGGCTGAATCGAGCGATGGCGCCAGGGCGCAGGTAGTCACCGTGGGCGAATCCGCCAGCGATGATGACCGCATCGGAGTTGCCGAGCGACGAGTCGCCGTGCCACAGGATCTCGCCCTGTCCGCCAAGTGCTTGTACGGCTTCGACCGTGTCGAACTCGCAATTCGTGCCGGGAAACCGGACGACGCCGATTGTCGGGGCCATTAGTTAGCTCCAGCTGTTTCGAGGATGCTGATCTCGGCGCCTTCGATGACCGGGTTGGTGAGGAACTGGTCGCACACCTGAGCGAGCTGAGCTTCGGCAGCTGCTGCGTCGGCGGCCTCGATGTCGAGGTGGATGCTCTTGCCGGCCCGCACGTTGGAGATTCCGTCGAACCCGAGCGTTGGCAAGGCTCGCTCGATCGTCGACCCTTGCGGGTCGGCAATACCTGCGTGCAACTGGATATCGATCACTGCGTGAAACTGCATGGTGTTGAACCTATCTTCTCTGTATGACAACGGGGGCTGACATCTGGGGTCAGACCCCGGATGTCAGTTTCGTGTTCCTGGCCAGGTGGCGAAGGACTTGTCGGTGATGCGTTCGTAGCCCTCGGTGTACCGCGCAACGGTGTCAGCGATGGCGCTGTCAGGGATCGGTGGCGGCGGTGGTGTCTTG
Source organism: uncultured Acidimicrobiales bacterium (assembly GCA_938038785.1). Taxonomy (GTDB): domain Bacteria; phylum Actinomycetota; class Acidimicrobiia; order Acidimicrobiales; family SHLQ01; genus SHLQ01. The sequence goes on along the minus strand of CALHTB010000132.1, from coordinate 239 downwards.
TCCCAGTCGAGAGTGTCGAGATAGTCGCGCACCGGCTGCTTGTCGAAGCTCGGCGGTGTGGTCCCTGGCTGCCATTCGTCGGCAGGCCAGAACCGCGAGCTATCGGGAGTCATCATTTCGTCGGCGACAACTAGTTGGCCATCGAGCATGCCGAGCTCGAACTTGGTGTCTGCAATGATGATGCCGCGTTCGGCCGCATGGGCTGCGCCCGCGGTGTACAGCGCGAGCGACATGTCACG
>CALHTB010000131.1 GCA_938038785.1 uncultured Acidimicrobiales bacterium | reverse complement strand
AGGGCATCGTTGGCGAGCAACACCGCAGCCGAGCTGTACGTCGACTGCTCGCCACCAGGGAAGTGCACTTCCTCGGGATGGACCTCACCAGTCCAGTAGCGGCCGCCCTCGGCGCGTAGGCGCCAGGTGGTGTCGAACAGGTATTGGGCGGTTTCGCGGTCGCCGATCGCCAGGTGTGCAATTGCACATTCGCACGTTTCGGCGGTGGTGACCCACGGCCGGTCGCCCACGCAACGGACACCGAGTCCGTCCATCACGAACGTGTCGTAGCGATCTGCCAAACGCGCAGCTGCAGCTTCGCCGGTGATAGCGCCCGACAGCACCGGGTAGTACCAGTCCATCGCCCACCGGTTCTTCGGAGCAAACGCACCCTCGGGCTGTTCACGAAGAACGTTGCCGAGGCGGTCGATCCGTTCAACCCAGTCGTCTCGATCGGCGCCCACCAGACGGCTTAGTGCCAGAGCGCTTCGGGTCGAGTGATACATCGAGGACGAGCCGGTGAGTAGCGCAAAGGACCACGGCGTGCCGTCGGCATGGCGCGCCCACAAAATCTCGCCGCGATCTTGCTGCAGCGCAAAGACCCAGTCGATCGCTTTCTCGACGACGGGATACATCGTCTCGGCAAAGCCGCGATCGCCCGTAGCCAGCAAGTGGTGCCACACCCCAGTAGCGATGTAGGCGATGACGTTCGCGTCGAACTTGTCTTGTTCGACACCGTCGGCCAGGTAGTACTGGTGCCACGACCCGTCGTCGTGTTGCAGCCCGACAAGCCAGTCATAGGCCAGCTCGGCCTCGGCAATGCGGCCAGCAGCCGAGAGCGCCATTGCAGCCTCGACGTGGTTCCACGGATCTGAGTGCCCTTCCGGCACCCACGGAATCATGCCCGACGGCAGTTGCCACTCGATGATGGCGTCAGCTGTCTCGTCGATTTGGGCGTCGGTGAGCAGACCGGTGATCTTCGCTGAATCGGTCACGCTGCTACCTCAGACACTTGGCTGATTGGCTTTAGCCCGTACACCACAAGGCTCTTGCCTAACACTGGGTTAAGCGCGCGATCGGCGACCTTCAAAACCGTTGGTTGCTTCATGATGTCCCACTCAAGCAGCTTGTTGTACGCCCTTGTAAGCGGGTTGGCATTGACGTCCTCTTGTGGTCCGACAGCACAACGTAGCCACCAATACGGCGAGTGCAATGCGTGCGCTCGGTGGTGGTGGTAGACCTCGAGCCCGGCGCCGGCCATCCGGTCGGCGAGCTCGCCGTTTTCATAGATGCGAACGTGTCCACCTTCGACCTTTGGCGCGTGGTATTCGTCGGTGATCTTCCAACAGATTTTCTCGGGCAGTGCAGCCGGGATGGTGGCCGCGAAGGTTCCGCCGGGACGCAGCACCCGAACCAGCTCGGTGAGCGCGCCAAGGTCGTCGTCGATGTGCTCGAGAATTTCCGAGGCGATGATGCGGTCGAACGCGCCATCGGGAAACGGGAGCCGGGTGACGTCGCCGTTGCACGAAGCCGAGCTAACACCGGTGGGAAGCTCGCCATACTCCTCCATGGCCGCCACGGTTCCGTCGACCTCGACGAGCTCGGGTAGCGAGAAGTCGCTACTCACCACATCGGCGCCACGGCGCAGGGCTTCGTAGCTATGGCGACCAAAGCCGCAACCGATATCGAGCAACCGGTCTCCGGCGTGCAGCTCGAGAACTTCGTAGTCAACCGTGAGCATCAGTACCTGCCAGAAGTTTCGGCGAGGAGGGCCCGATATTGGTCAATCGTCTTCAGCGCCGTGTGGCGCCAACTCCAGTGGTTCACGACCCGGTCGCGCCCCGCCGCTCCAACGCGGGCCCGCAGCTCGGGTGCGTCGAGCGCGGTGTTGATCATGGCCGCCAGCGCATCGGAATCGCCCGGCGGAACTTGGAAGCACGTCTCGTTATGTGTGCCGGTTACCTCGGGCAACGCGCCGCCAGTGGTGGCGATCAGCGGTGTCTCACATGACATGGCCTCGATGGCAGGAAGCGAGAACCCTTCGTAGAGCGACGGCACGCAGGCCAGCTCGGCTTCGGAGTACAGCTCGACGATGCGTTCGTCCGACACTCCGCTAACGAACTGCACGGCGTCTTCGAGGCCAAGTTCGCGAAGCGTCGACTCGGTCTTTGAGTCCTCTTTCATCTTGCCGATAATGACGATTTCGACATGGCGCTCGGCGCGTACCTTTGCGGCCGCTTCGAGGAGGTACACCAAGCCCTTCATGGCCACGTCAGCGCTGGCGGTGGTGATGATTCGTCCGGGGACCTTAGCGACGTGGGGGAGCGGTCGGAAGAGCTCGGGGTCGACGCCCACGGGAACAACATGGATCTTGCTCGCCTCCACCTGATGATCAGCGGCGATGTCGATTTTGGAGTTCTCCGACACGGTCATGACCCGGTCCATGCGCTTGGCCACCTGGGTTTGCATGCGGGTGAACGCATACCACCGGCGTTTGCCGATCTGTTCCATCAGCGTTCTGGCGTGTTCAATTTCGAGTCGACGGTCGACGGTGATCGGGTGGTGGATCGTCGCCAAGATGGGCAACATCTTCTGGAGCCCGAGCAGGCCCCAACCCAAGGTTTGGTTGTCGTGGATGAGGTCGAAGTCGGTGTGCCGCGTTCGGAGGTTGTCCCACGCTCGCCAAGAGAAAGCCATCGGTTCGGGAAAGTTGCCCAAGTTGAACGAGGTGTTCTCGATCCAGTCCCAACGATCTTTCAGCTCGAACATGCGGGGCTTACGCATGGGGAACTGATCGTTGAACGTCTCGAGGCTTGGCAGCTTCGTCAGTGGAACCCGGTCGTCGAGGTGCGGGTATGGAGGGCCACCAAGAACTTCGACGCTATGGCCAAGGTCGACAAGTGCCTTGGTCAGGTGCCGGGTGTAGACACCTTGCCCACCCACGTGCGGCTTGCCCCGGTAGGACAGGTACGCGATGCGCAGCGACTCGGGCTGCCCGGGGTACGAGGTGGATGAAGCGGGCGGTACTACAGACATGTCGAAATAAGTTTACCGTGCGGTAACTTCATCCCTTTCGGACATACGGCCCATCTCTGGATGAGCTGGGTTTGGGTCAACGCCCGTGCTTGACGCTACTAGCGTTTCGTCCATGCGAGTCTTGGTGCAACGGTGTGCAGAAGCCTGGGTGACATCCGACGGAGTCGAGGTGGGCCGAATAGGAGCTGGCCTGTGCTGCTTGGTTGGGTTTACCCACGACGACGACGAGGCAATGTTGGCCAAAATGGCCGACAAGCTCTGGAACCTACGACTGATCGACGATGCTGACGGCGTCATGAACCTCTCGGTGGCCGACACATCACAGTCGCTGCTGTTGGTCAGCCAGTTCACGCTGTACGGCGAGACCAAGAAGGGTCGGCGCCCAACCTGGATAAATGCCGCGCGCCCCGAGCATGCCGAGCCACTCTTCGATGCCTTCGTAGTGCGGCTTCGCGAGCTCGGAGCAACCGTCGAGACCGGCCGCTTCCAAACCGAGATGCAAGTAGGCCTCATCAACGACGGCCCGGCGACGGTGCTGCTTGAGCTTTAACGAGCCAACGACTCCGTCGTGAACGGCTGCGGCTTGCGACGGAACACCAGTTGGCTGGCGAAGGCCAGAACAGCCAAGGCGAACATTGGCCATGGGCCGAGGCGGGTTGCCGGGGTTAGGCCGGTTCGGCGTTCGACCTCGGCGTAGAGAACCCGTTGTTCGGAGACACCGGTTCGGTCGAGCACATTGCCGTCGGGGTCGACGATTGCACTGAACCCCGTGGGCGCAGCCTGGAGAACCCAGCGGCCGGTCTCTTGGGCCCGGAGCCGTGACGAGGCGACCTGCTGGCTTTGCAGAATGGTCAGCCAGTAGCTCGAGCCATTCGTTGGATTCACGAGGATCTCGCCACCATCGCGAATCGCAGCGCGGCCGCGACTTTCGAAGAAGATCTCCCACGAGATGCTGACACCAAGGTCCGCGACGGGCGACTCGAGGATTGCCGGTCCGGTGCCCTGTAATACGTCCCGGCCGGGAACATCGCTCGAGAACTGCTCGATCAAGCCGCGCAGCGGCACAAACTCGCCGAAGGGCACGATCCGGACCTTGTCGTAGCGGCTGACCGTTTCGCCCTCGGCGTTGATGGCCGTCGAGTAGTTGACGGTGTTGTTTGGAAAGTCCGCACCGGCGGAGTGGAACCAACCAGGGATGAGAACAGCGTTCTGCTCGCGGGCTATGGCTGCGGTGTCCTCGATGGCTTCGGTCATGAAGAACAGATCCTCACAACGGCCGAGGGGACTGCCATCGTTGATTGGGTTGACGACGTTTTCTGGCCACATCACGAGATCGACCTGACGATCGATCGAGGCTGTTGCGTCGCGGTGGCGATCGAAGACACGCTGGTTCTCGCACGTGTCGGCGCGGGTTCGTTGCGGTCCGCCTCCCTGGACAACGGCAACGTCGAGCGTTCCGATCGACGAGCCTGTTGGCGTGACGGCGCCGGCAATCATCGCAATGGCCATCGCACCAACAACGAGCGAGGCCATGTCGAACCGGCGCTCGGCGAGCAGGCGCAGAGCTGAACCCGCCAAAACCGTGACGGCGGTGAGTAACAACCCGCCACCCAAAGGCAAGACAGTCGCCAGAGGCGAATCGACTTGGGCCATGGGCACGGTCGCCAGGGGCACGCCGCCAAATGGCCAGCTCCATCGAAGCCACTCGTACAGGACGAAACCGGCCGGTAGCAGCAACAGCCGACGATCTGTTGACCCGGCTGCAACAGCCACCAGCCCGTATCCGGCCCCAAAGACGATGAACACCAAGAAGTAGCCAGGAGCGGTGAGATCAAACATCCAAAGCTCGCCCATGCCCAGCCACACCATGCCAGCTGCCCAACCAGCTAAGAAGCGAAACCGCTTTGACTCGTCGCCACACAAGTGGTCGAACAGGGCGAAGCCAGCGAATGCAAGGGGCCACCAACCCCACGGCGGCAGTGAGAACGCGATGAGAAACCCTGCTATGCCGCCAAAGAGAAGGGTCTGGGCCACACGCATGGGCCACAGTCTGGCCCAAAGAAACGCAGTTTCTACACCTCAGTCAAATGGCTGTATGTGCCGACAGGACTAGGAAGTGCTCCGGAATCTTCCCGGTGACGAAGGATCCACAATGAAATTCCAAAGAATCGCTCAGGCTGCCGCTGTCGCAATGTTGGCGACCGCATGCGTTGGTGGCGACGAGCCTGCCGAGCAGGTAGCGCCGCCGGAAACGACAGCGCCGGTTGAAACTACGACCACACTCCCATCACGCAGTGCCGGATCTGATGGCTTCGATACCGTCGCGCCAGAGACAACAGCTGCAACCGCCGCAGCTGCACCAAGTTCGCTGGCGTTCTCATCGGCCAAAGATGTCGGGCGGCTTTTCGAGGTGACAACCCTCGTTGGGCTGCGCAACAGCGCCGGCGGTGATCAGATCGGGTCTGTCGACGGAGGCACGCTCGTACAAGCCACATCGGCGCGCAGTCGAGATGGTGAGCTTTGGGTGAGGATCCGTCGCACCGACGGCGAGCTTGAAGACCTCGGCTGGTTGTCTGCCGACCAACTTCG
>CALHTB010000130.1 GCA_938038785.1 uncultured Acidimicrobiales bacterium | reverse complement strand
CATCGCCAACAACACCTTCGTCGTTCCGCCGTTGCGTTGGGCCGAAGAGAGCGCGCTGGCCATGGCTGCCCAAGCTCGAGCCGGTTTCCCGATCACGCTGCTATCGGCGGGCCAGGCTGGCGCCACCTCTCCAGCAGCGCTTGCCGGCTCGCTAGCCCAAGCGTTGGCCGAATGCCTGGCGGCGCTCACCTGCGTAAACCTGATCTCGCCCGGACATCCTTGCATCATGGGCATGTGGCCGTTCGTGTCAGACCTACGAACAGGGGCAATGACCGGTGGTAGCGGCGAGGAGGCGGTACTCAATGCTGCATCAGCCCAGCTGATCAACTGGATGGGTCTACCGTCGGGCGTTGCGGCTGGTATGGCCGATTCGAAGCTGCCAGACATGCAAGCTGGCCACGAGAAGGCCCTCACGGTGTCCTTAGCTGCCCATTCGGGCGCAAACATTGTGTTCGAGTCGGCCGGGATGCTGGCCAGCATCATGGCGGCATCACATGAAGCGCTCGTGATCGACAACGACATGCTCGGCGCCATCAATCGCACGGTGCGCGGCATTGAGATCACGCCCGAAACGCTGTCTACCGATGTGATCGAAGAGGTCATCCGAGGCGAGGGCCATTTCCTCGGCCAAGATCAAACGCTGTCGATGATGCAGACCGAATACACCTATCCGGTTATCGGCGACCGCCTCAGCACCGATGACTGGATGGACGCGGGTGGCCTGTCAGCGGCCGAACGAGCGCACCAATGGGTTGGGGAAACGCTGGCCACCTACCGGCCCGAGCACCTCTCCCCTGCCATTGATGCCAAGATCCGCGAGAACTTCGATATCCGACTCGATCTTTAACCCGGTGCGTTGGACGAGCGCATAAACCAGTCGCAGAACTGGCGACAGAACTGCTCGTCGTCGCCAAATGGACCTGGCTGATAGAAACGTGATCGCGCGCCGTCGGTCATCGACTTGCAAAGCCCGACGTCCTCAGCGTTCGTGACCTTCCACACCTCGGTGAGGTGGTCTAGGTCGTAGTCCACGCCTTCGATGGCGTCGTCGCGCACGATCCAACTTGAGTAGAGCACGCAGCTGCCGCTGTCTATGGGCAGAACCCAGTTGGTTCCGATGTGATCGGAGGTGAAGTGGATCCACGCGTTTGGGTTGAACCACATCGACAACGTGCTTGCATCGTGGTCCTCCCAACCTCCGATCAACCTGGTGCACGCTGCCTGGCCGTCGAAGGTGATCGACTTCCAGCCCTCGCGCAACGGATAGCGGGCAACACGTACAGCGTCATGAGTCTCGAACGCGTCTTCGCTCCACGCTCTGCCTGCTGCTTCCCAACGCTCCACACCACGCTGCACAAGAGCGTCGTAGGAGTCGCTGCGCGCGCCGTTAAAGCTCGATGGGTCGAAGAGTTCGACGAGACCCTTGTGGTTCTGCTGGCAATGGCAGCATTCGCGGTTGTTGATCATCACCATCAACCAGTTGGCCGGCACGACCTCGCGATGATGGTGTGCCAACCGGTAACCACCCTGATCAAGGGCAAAGGGGTCGGTGTAGGGAGCCAAGATGGCTTCGACCTGATCGAGATCGTCAAGCACCGATTCTTCGCCGAGGGTAGCGAAAACCATCCCGGCCACCTCGCGACATGGGACCTCGGTTAGCTGGGAACATTTCGCGACCTCGGTGTCCATGAACCCAGGGCCCATCATTGCTGCTGCCTCTAGGGTTCCTGTGGTGATGGAATAGCTCCAGGAGTGGTTTGGGCAGACCATCCGAGCTGACGTCGTTCCATGATCGCCGTGTACAAGCCGTGCGCTCTGGTGCGCACACCGATTCACGAAGCAGCGGATAACACCGTCGCTGCCGTGCAACAAGAACAGTTCTTCATCGAGCACCCGAAACCTGAACCAGTCGCGCTTGGCCGCAACGTCACCGCGGGTGCCAGCGAAGAACCAACGGTTGGTGTACAACCTGTCCGTGCGGGCCGTGTCGAAGATGGCTTCCTGAGGAAGGCCGAATCCAGAGCGGTAGTGCGCTGCCATGGCGAGAACGGTACCGAGCTGCTGATCGCCGCACTAATCATGAGCGCAGGATCGCCGTCACCAAGTTGTCGATTGCAGGGAGCGATCCGTGAGCTCTGGCGGCGTCTCCATTGACGATGATCGAGAAGACTGCCTCGCGACTGCTGTCTGTCACGAGAAAGCCCGAGAGAGACCGTCCCCCGATAATCGTTCCGGTCTTGGCCTGCACCCGCCCCGCATCGGCGCCTGCGAAGCGCGACCTCATGGTGCCCGATTGCCCTCCGACTGGGAGCTGCTCCCGCAGACGTTCCCCTGCCGGGGTTGTCCTCATCGCCCGCAGGATTTGCTGCAGCTCTCGTGCTGAGCGCAGATTGCCGCGACTCAGCCCTGAACCATCATCGGTCGTACCCGCAAGAGGTACGCACAGCTCGGCCAGCTGTGCTTCCACCGCTGCGCCGCCGGCAAGAAGCGTTCCGACATCACCGTTTCGACGCCCTAGCTCCATCAACAGCAGGTCGCCGTGTTGGTTGTCGCTATGCCACAACATCGACTGCACGAGAGCGCTGATTGGCTCGGACTCGCGAACGGCAATCGTCGTGCCGTCAGACTCACCGCTGCTCGCGATATCGGCCGCCCCGATCGACAGCCCGTGAGTCGCGAAGATCTGGCGCACTCGCTCAGCGGTGCCAGTGTCGGGGTCAGCTACAAAGTCAGCATCGCGTGTCCAGCGGTTGTCGTCGATCACCAGTGCCGACAACGGACCGACGTACTGCGGTATCTGCCAATCCAACCACTCGCGTGCGCGTGGCGGTTGTGGATAGGCCGAGACGTCGACGAGGAGCCGTGGCGAACTCGTTGTTCCGTTGGCTACTGCATCCTGGGCTAGCCGTTCGATATCGCTGGTTGTAAGCGTTGGGTCTGCTGCGGCGCGCAACACCACGTCCCCGTTTTGCAACTCGAGGGTTGTTCGGAGTTGGTGCTCAGGTTCGAACAGCGCGTTCGCTGCATACGCCACCAGCAGCTTCTGGTTCGAGGCGGGAGCAAGCAAGAGGTCAGGATTCCTAGAAGCAACCTCGCCCCATCCGTCGATCCATACCGAGATGCTTACGTCGAGGTTGTCGAAGGCTCGGTGTTGTGTCGCCGTGTGAAGGGCGTCGGTGACCGAAGCGGGAGCGGCCTCGGTTGGTGGATCCTCGGCAACGCATGGCGGCGCAACGCTGGTTGACGTCGATGAAGATGTGGATGAGGTACCAACTGTTGTTGAGGTTGTGCTCTGCATTGTTGTTGCTGCCGCCGAACTTGCCGGAGCAGGCACGCCAGTCGTTGCCACCAGCGGCGCGCTCGTGAGCTCGGGCTGTTGCGCGACAGCGCACGACGACAGTACTACCGCGGCGCACGCCAACGTCACGCTGCACTGCTTTGAGACACCCATTGGCACGACGCTAGGGCAACCAATGATTGGTTCGCTGTCGCCTCTGACGAACGTGAAAAAAGAATTTGCAGTTCGCGACAGGTAACCGCCTGCTCGTTCGATAAACCCCACAGCTGAACAGATCTGTGGGGCAACGGCGGGTTGCGGGCAGGTGCGTCGATAACGTGTGGCGGGAACACAACATCGGGGTCGTTCGGCCGGATGCGGCGAGGAGCATCGGGCCGAACTGTTCGGCCAATTTCTCACAAACCCAGAATCGGTGTTGGAACTATGCATCAACTTATGGAACCGTTGTACCCATCGGACGAATGCGGGTTGCCAATGGGCGTGGACGAGTTCGAAAACCTATATGGCGAGATGTTGCCAGTTGTCTTCCGATATGCGACTACGCGCCTGGGCAAATCCGACGGTGAGGAAGTCACCAGTGATGTGTTCCACGCTGCTGCAAAGCTCTTCCAATCGGGTCGGGCCCAAGAGGTGACACCTGCGTGGCTTATCGCCGTGACAAAGAACAAGGTCATCGATCGGTGGCGACGCGAGGAACGGCGAAGCAAGGTGACACATCTGGTGAAGCCACGCATCCAAGACCTGCGTACCGACTCTGCCGAAGCGATCGCAAGCGAGAAGTGGAGCGACGTCATGACCACGCTCGACAAGTTGCCAACCAAACACCGGGCACTGCTCATCATGCGCTACGTCGACGACCATTCGCTCGCTGAGCTCGCTGAGCAGGCAGGGATGAGCGAGTCGGCGGCAGAGTCTGCGTTGGCTCGGGCCCGCCGCGCCTTCCGAGGGGTCTTTGAGGAGGTGTCGTAATGTACGAAGACGAACGGACTGACAACGAATTCGCCGAGATGCTCTCGGGTATTGAGGAGTCGATGCCGGGACCATCAAAGGAATTCTCCGACAACCTGCTGCAGGATCTACGCCAGAGCCTTGAAACTTCGGCGTCCCCCGAGCCTGAGCTGATCATCGAGCAGCCTGACGCAACGGTCATCCCATTGTTCGAGCCCAATCTCGTTAAAACCGAAGATCAGAGCGAGGGAAATCCGCGTTCTGGAAACAGCCTGTGGCTTATCGCCGCTGCCGTCTCTCTGATCGCGTTGCTCACCGGCGGCGCCTACTTCCTGTCGACTACAACCGACGGCACACCGGTGGCCGCAGAAGACCCGGAAGGCGCCGGTGTCAGCGTGCCTGTGACCGACCCATCCGTGCCGAGCACGTCCCAAGCGCCTCCGCAAGAACTGGATTTCGCGTCAAACGTCGGGTTTACAGAGGTGACGACTAGCTCCCTCGAGCTCACCTTCACTCCAACGGCTGACACCCAATACAACGCCACGCTTCGCAGCGGTGATGAAGTCGTGGCGACCACCAGCGGGAGCGCATCGGCAGGTGCGCCAGCGACGGTGCGATTCGGCGGGCTTGATCGCTCGGCGGTCTACTCGGCCGAAGTCACCTTGCTCGGCCAATCGAACGTTGTGTCGCCTCGCATCGAAGTTCGAACCGCCGGCGAGATCACGCCGATTGAGATCTCCGGTCTCGAACTTGCTGGGGCCACATCTACAACCGCCACTGTTCGCCTCAACACGAACCTCTGCGCCAAAGCATCGCTGGTGATCCTCTCAGCGGTGGACCAAAGCGAAGTGCAGCGAATCGCGAGCGACGCCGACGCCGAGTGCAGCACCGATCATCAGATCGAGATCGGTGCATCGGTGCCACTCGAACCGTCGACGACCTACCTCGTCATCGCCGAAGCGGTGGCCGATGGTGATCGCGGTGCGACGGACCAGATCAACTTGACCAGCGAGTCGTTCACAATCGAAACGGAGAGCCAATGAGACGTGCAGCGTTAACCGCAATGGTGGGAGCCGTCGCCATCCTTGCGGCCGTACTGTTCGCATTCGAGGGTGGCCAAGACGTAGTTGAGTCAGCAGCACCGACAACGACGAGCACCTCAACCACCACCACGACGACCGAAGCACCGCAGTCTGTACCCGCTTCACCACCGAGCACCATCGAGGCGACGATCGCTGACGAAGGCGAACTTGCCGCCCCCGATCTCACGATGGATGTCGAGGTGGCCCAGCTTGGAGACACCTTCATCCGCTTCCGCTTTCGATCGTCAGAGCCTACGGCCTACACCACGACCGTGACAGACCAAGAGGGCAACGTTGTTGGCCAAACCGATGGCCTTTTGACCGCGGGCCAAGTGAAGACCGAGCGCGTCGAGGGTCTCGAAGCTGGCACGCTGTATTCAGCTCGCGCCACCCTGATCGGGCCGCCTGCGGTCGAATCTTCAGCGGTTCTGTTTCGCACCACGGGTGCCGAACCAAGCCCAGCAGATGATGCAGCCACCGCGCCTGTAGAGATTCGAAGCCTCAGAATTAGCGAGCTGGAGCCCTTTCACTTCCAGTTCGACTACCTATCAAACGTGTGCGCCAACGGTTCGTTCGTCGTGATCAAACAAGAGACAGGCGAAGAGGTTGGGCACAACAACGGTCACCCCAATGGCTGCGTTGGCAAGCACCTCGGGGTTCCGGGTAGGTGGACTCCGCCGCTGGAACCATCGACCACGTACGTCGTGGTTCTCACCTTGGAGGCCAATGGGGAATTCCGTGGCCGCCAGTACGGTAACGCCGTGACCGAGTCGTTCGAGGTCACGACCCCGCCGCGCGACATACCCGCAGACCCGGCAGAGAGATCGGCTGCACCCGTGAGCTTTGCGTCGATGGAGCAGATGGAGACCGATGCGGAGAGCGTACGTATCGACTTCACCACGAATGTTTGCACGAACGCATCGTTCGTTGTTCGCGAAGTCGGAGGTGGCGAAGTGGGCCGGCACGATGGTTTCCCACGAGGCTGCACGAACGAGCATTCAGCGATACCTGGGTTGTGGACTTCACCGCTGGAGCCCGACACTAGCTACACCGTCATTATCACGGCAGAAGCAGATGGTTCCGGCGCCGGCGATGGAAACATCGCCACCGAGTCGATCACGGTGCGAACTGCACCAGCCATTGCTCCAAACCCTTCGCCACCAGAACAAGTCGCAATCGAGTCCATCCAGCAGTCGATCAACGGCGACACCGCAGACGTGACCGTAACGACCAACATCTGCGCCACAGTCAGCGTGCTCAGCTATGCCCAACCCGGGCCGGTGCTAGGCACCACCGCGGCGACCGATGTGTGCTCGCTAACCAGCACGATTACCGACGTGCCGTTGGCCCCGGACAACAAGACGATCCTGCTGGTCTCGGTAGAAGCCGAGGAGTTTGGCCCCGGCACACCAAACCGAGCGTCCGACAACGTGATTGTTGGACAGTGACGATTCGTTCAGCTAGTTCAGGACGCGATCACGGTGCGCCTCAATCTGGCGCAGCAGATCGATCCCGAAGTCATTCACGGGAGCACGGGTGAGGCCTTCTTGAGCGGCATTACGAGCTTCGAGCCAATTCTCAAGCGGCAAGAATGGGCTCTTCTCGGCCTCTTCGAGCAGCGCGTTGGCGAGCTCGAAATGCACATCGGCCTCGCGAGGGTCCAACTGGACGGCGGTGCGATAGGCCGCAATAGCGTCGTTGGTTTTGCCCTCTTCAAGCAGCACTCGACCCCAGGCACGGTGAGCAACGGCGTTGTTCCAATCCTCTGAAATGAGGTCGATCACTACAGCTCGAGCGTTATCGAATTCGCCTCGCTGGGCGGCGGCAACTGCGTACTGTGCACGTGCGTCATGGGTCATACTTCGAGAATGCCGCAGCGAACTTGCCGGTGGAAGGGCGGTATGGCCTATTCAGGCCATGAGCCGAACATCGGCCGACAGCTACTTCTTTTTGCGCTTCTTCTTGCTCTTCTCGAGCTTTGAGATCTTCTTCTCAAGCTTGCTGACCTTCTTTTGAAGCTTCTTCACCTTTGCTTTGAGCTTGGCCTTATCTGACTTCTTCTTGCTCTTCTTCGGCGCAGGCTTCTTGGGTGCTGGCTTCTTCGCCACTGGCTTCTTGGCGGCAGCCTTCTTGGCAGCAACTTTCTTGGCCGCTGGCTTCTTCGCCGCGACCTTCTTGGTTGCTGGCTTCTTTGCTGCGACCTTCTTGGCTACGCGCTTTGCGGGAGCTGCCGCCGACTTGGCGGTGCCTCCGGCCTTCTTCGCCTCAGCGATAACCGCGGCTGCTGTCGAGGCGCTGAGCCCTTGCACCTCGGCCAAGGCCCCCGGTGTTGCCGACGCGACTGCGCCAACCGTCTTGATTCCCTTGGCCGCTAGTCGCTTTGCGAGAGCTGGGCCGATTCCATTGATGTCTGTCAGTGTCGCCATGGCCCAACGGTAGTTCATTTCTCACCGCTACGATCCGACCCGATGGGTCTTTGGCGAAAGCGAACCTTCGAACACACCTGGCTGCCCGAGAATGGAGTGCTGGAGGCCGGGCTCGTCAATGCTGTCGAGCTGACGCCGGACCTCGACGCTCGATACCTGCAGATTCTCGACGACGAGTTCCGACAGACCCATCACTGGCCCGACTGGATGATCTCCGATCTTACGAGAGGGTTGGGCGCCAGCCGCAAGATTCGCCATGGCCTCACAGCTCAGACCGCGGTACTTGTTTTGGTCGACGAGCCGAATTTGGTCGTCGGCTTCGTGTCGGTTGACAAGCTCGGAGTGGGCAACGAACCGCACCAGATCGGTCTACAAATCGATGCGAACTACCGAGACCGCGGAATCGTAAGCGAGCTTCTGCCGATCGTCGTGGAGCAACTAGAGCGCGCCAGGTTCACCGACGTGGCGCTCAGCACGAGCGAAGACAACGTGGCGATG
>CALHTB010000129.1 GCA_938038785.1 uncultured Acidimicrobiales bacterium | reverse complement strand
CGAGCGCGCTGGCGGCTTCTGATGTGCAGCGCCAGGGCGTGGCCCTCTTCGTAGCTGGTGACGCTGGTGAGTGGCGCTCCCAGCATGTGCCCGATGCCGAGCCAGAACCGAACGTACGCGTCGCGATCAGCGTCATCGACCGGCAAACCAATCACATCGAACATTTCGAACACGGGCACGCTGAAACTCAGAGCGGTCGCAAGTATGTCCTCTTGATTGACCGGCACGCCCAGGATGGGTTCGTCCCAGCCTTCCTCTTGGAGGTGTTTGGCCGCGACCGAGTGCATAAAGCGGACACCGATTATCGAGCGCATCGCATAGGGCTCGTTGTCGACCTGTCCCGAACGTATGAGTAGATCCGCAATGAACTGTGCGGTCTCTGACGCGCGGCGCATCGGGTCGCTCGCAAGGTCGGACACTTCACTGATCACTTGGACGCCTCGTGCGGCCGCGTACGCGTCGGGCAACGAACGCAGGAAGAGACCCACGAAGACCAACGTCTCGTTTCGCTCGAAGAGTCGCCTTGCGCCCTGAATGGTGTCGGGGTCGAGTAAGCCGCCGGGCGCCCGGAGTTCGACCATTCTCGCTCGAACGTCTTTGGCGACGCGTTCCATCTCGTTTCGCGTCTCTTCATCGACGGCGCGCTTCATCAAGATCTGTGATGCCGACCGTTGAAGAAGCGGATAACTGGGTTCGAATCGCAGCTTTTCTAGCTCTTCATCGGTCATCGGTGAGTCGCTCGGCTCGTGGATGATGCTCGACGGGTCGATCTGCATGCGCTCGACTTGTTCGGCGAGCTTTGCGTCGAACTTGCTCCACTGTGGAGCGACCTTCAGGCCCTGCGATGGGTCGCCGTTGTTCCACCACTGGTCGGAACGCTGGTGTTGAGCAAACAGCGCCAAGATATACGCCATCCGATCCGGGAGGATGTTCCAATTGCTAGCCGGGCGACCGTCGACGACGAACTCTTCGTGGAGTTCGTGCAGAAACTCGTCTGGATCGAGCTCTTCGACCATGCGAGCTCGGCGATCGGCCTTGTCGTTCAACGCGATCTTCTCGGGAAGAACAGTTATGGGGCGCTCACCTGAAGGAACAGGCTTGCCCACCGGCACTGGACCCCACGGAACGTCCACCCGTACGAAGTGACGTGTTGCGAACCGAATCCATCGATCTTCAAGTGAAATCCGCCAGCTGCCGGGATCGGTGTTGAGCCACTTGCGCTGCGTGCCTGCCATCAGCCACGGGCGGGTCAGGTTGCGAAGCCATGAGCGGAAGCCCATCGAGATAGCGAGGGCAAGGATGCGTTGCTCGTGCAGCGCCAGCAAGCTGTTGCCCATGAGGAGATGCTTGCTTCGCTCGTCGTCATCCTCGGCCACGATCGCTTTGGCGTAGGCCTGAAAGCCAAGTATCAACATCTGGTTTCGTGGTTGGCCTTCCGGGTGCTTGTCGGCAATGCCTACCGTTTCCCAGAAGGGCGTTCCCGCAGCGGCTTCAGTACCCGGTGGTACGACCAGAACCTTGCGCAGGCACTTTGTGAACTCGGCGAAGGCATCTTGCACGCGGGCGGTTCGGTCAGGGTCGACCGGGTCGTCGAGGTTGATCGAGTCGTCCTTCGCGGCTTCGCCGACCGTTTCGAGGAACAGTGCCTGTGCGGCACCGATGTCGGCGAAGACCTCGCGATTGCCGTAGCCGAACGAGCGAGCGATGATCCGGCCAAGGACGGGCACCGGCAGGGTCAGAAATGACCCGATGGTGTGGCTCGCCCAGTGACCGAACGTGGTCCACGTCGCATCGGTGCCGACCAACGTGGCCATCTCGGTAGCCAGGTCGTAGTAGCTGCGGGTGATCAGCTCGTTGCGCAGCCGCCGGTCCATGGGGGAGAAGGCAATCGACTGCACTCTCGCAACGGTGCATTCTCGGCTAGCCACATCGGGCACCCACTCGAGCAGATCTTTCCACTTCTCAGACTCGTGCCTAAGAACTCCACTCTCGACTGTCCCGACCTTCATTGTGCCCCCGCTATGTCACCGCGCGACGGGAAATGATTCGCCCACCTCGCTTTCGAGCCGCTGGGCTTGCCAACGACTCTGACATGATCGCAACCACAACGACGATGGTCAATCCAATCAGCAAACGATGCAGCGTGCCGGGCCAGACGATGGCACCGTGACCAACGGTCGGGGCCAGGAAGACGATCGTCAATGCGGTGATAATCGACCGAGGCGACAGAGCCGCTAGAAGCCGGTGTGGCTCTTCGTGGCACAGGAGCAGCGGGATGCAACCGCCGAGGACTGGGACCAGAAGCACGCCGCTCAGTGCAAGGGCGGTTTGGTAGCCGCCGATGCTGAACTGAGCGCCAAGGCCGGCCATCACCACGACCACCGTTGCTGGTATCGCGGCGATCGATGCGTCGCTCGATGGGTGCCGCTTGGTGAGCCAGTCCCGAGTCAGCATGGTGATTCCGAGTGAGGTCTGGAGTGCTTGGAGAAGCAGCTGCCCGACGAGGTAGAGCGATGCGAACGTGGCGAGGGACGGCACGCCGAGCAACTC
>CALHTB010000128.1 GCA_938038785.1 uncultured Acidimicrobiales bacterium | reverse complement strand
CTCTACTCAATGTGAAACCAGCGTGTGCGAGTAGATTCTGGCTAACTCACACCCAACTCGAATCCTTGGGGGCTGGTTTAACCTAGACCTCTTACGGCCACCACGGTGCCGTTCGACACTTCAACATTCACTCGGTTTGGCACGAGGTCACGCGTTACCGGCTGGAGGACACCGTCTAGGACGACTACCCGCAAGGTAAGGCCTTGGCTCGCAGCAGCTGCAGTTGCGTTATCGAGTGACAGACCGACGAGGTCACCGGGATCAGCGTCGGTGTCAGATGCGACACGGGTGATGGTGAGTTCTGCAACCTGGCCGCGGGTCCAATCGAAGCTTGACGGTAGGTCGCCAACTCCCCGGAGCGTGCGGTGACGCTTGATCACGCCGTTCTCGGCCAGAGCGGGGTTGGACTCTCCAGTTCCGCCGTCTGCACCGCAGAACGGTGCAGGAACAATATCGGCCCTGTTCTCGGTGTTAACTTCGGTTCCGGCATCGTAATCGTTGACCCGATAGGTGCGGGTCCGGCCATCTTTCTGCGGAAGGAAACGTCCGTCAACGCCGACGAAGCCATCGTTGGTGCAGATGATCATCGAGACGAGGCTAAACCGCGCCTGGTCGGTGGAGAACTCGAAGGTGACGGTCTCGCCCGGAGCGATTGGGGCGTCATGGCCGACGCCACTTACGCCGCCTCGGCTGGCTACTGCGGCTGCCAACTCCTCGGCAAGGATTGGCACGCCGCCATTCTCGGCAACCGCTCGCACGCCAGGGCTTGCTGGCTGGTTCCGAGAGAAGACGTCAAGGTTGCGGCCGTGGGCTGCGAAGTTCGGCGGGGTGAGGTACTGGCCGGAAGTGATGTTGGTGAACTCGGCCCGGAATGTTGCATCGACGACCGGGCGATTGTCGTTGGCGTGTGCCGGAGCGGCCACCGCTATAACAGGAACGAGCAGCGCGAACAGTGCAAGAATTTTCGCAATAGGTTTCTTAATCATTGGCGTTTTGAGCCTTTCGATAGGTTGGATTGCTTTGACGTTTCAACAACTGATATTGAGTTCGCATGTCGCCGATAGTGCATAGTGCAGCGGCGACACGGCACACAGTGTTGCTGTTGTTACGGAATCATTGCATTGCGCGCGGTCTGTAACCGTGCCGAAAGTCCAGAGTTCCGAAGTTGTTTCTTTTTGGGTGGACGCCCTCGAAGATCAGACAGCCTCCCTGGCGTAGCGCCCATAGTATTTTGTTGCTTGTAACATTGCCGGATGCCTTCTGGTTCTGGCCCCTCATCCTCGCGCCGTTCGAGCGCTCCTTCGGGACGTTCTGGAGGGGGCCGTAAGGGTGGACCTTCGAGAGGCGGAAAGTCTGGCGGCAAGTCGGGTGACTCACGCGGTCGTGACTCGCGCGGTCGCGATTCGAGAAGCGATCGTGGCGATCGGGGTAATAGCCGAGGAGCTCGCAGCGACCGTGAGAGTCGTGGTGGCCGCAGCGACAACCGAGATGCGCGAGGCAACAGCCGAGCAGCTCGAAGTGGTGGCGGTGGCTACCAGGAGCGCAAAGACCGAGCTCCAAAGGCGCCGGCACGAGCTGAAACTTCGGGCTGGGGCAGTGTTGCCCAGCACGGAGCTGCGGGGGCAACCATTGGTCAGCGCATGTTTGAACAAGAAGCTGAGCAAGGGCGATTTACCCCCGAAGAGACGCGCAAATTCGAACAACGCCAAGCTCGACGAGACAAGGAAGCAGCCCGTCAAGAAAGCCTACGCGAAGAGGCCCGCCAGGCAATCGGCCGTGGCGGTTTGCCCAAGCCGAAGAACGTCGGAGCCAAGGTCACCGTTGACCGCATGCCCCTTCCTGGCCGCCCGCCGCATCCCATCGATGTCGCCAAACAAATGGACAAGATCGCGGGCAAGGAGAAGGGCGCCCGTGGTTGGCGACTCTTCAAGCGTGCGGCAAAAGAGTTCCAGAACGAACAGTTCACCGACGCTCGCAAGACCATGAAGCCGCTCATCGAGAGCTACCCAAATGTGGCTGACCTTCACGAGCTGCACGGTCTTTCGCTTTACCGCCTTGGGAAGTGGGAAGACGCAATCGAGTCGCTCGAGACTTTTCGACGGCTGTCGGGAACGGCTGAACAGAACCCGGTGCTCATGGATTGCCATCGTGCGCTGAACCAATGGGCCGATGTCGAGTTCCTGTGGAAGGAACTTGGCGAGCTCTCACCGTCGGGTGAGTTGGTATCGGAAGGCCGGATTGTTATGGCCGGCGCTCAAGCCGACCAAGGTTTTATCGATAGTGGTATCCGCACCCTCGAGAAGGGGTGGAAGGTCCCCAAAGAGCCAATGGAACATCATCTTCGCCGGGCCTACGCGCTGGCCGACCTGCTCGAAAGAGACGGCAAGCTTCCCAAGAGTCGCAAGCTGTTTGCGTGGATTGCACAAAAAGACGACACGTTCGGCGACGCCGCTGAGCGGGCGGTGTGACTCGCCGAATTTGGCCAACATCGCACTGACGGCCCGAAGGTGTCGTAAGTCACTCGGCTGCGAGTATCGTCACTGGTGCGGATTGGTGTGATCCGCTTCTGAGTCCTCATTGGCTTGCCCTCTGGGGGAGAAGGAGAGCCATGACCGATGTAGCCGAATCGCCGGCTGTTCCCGAAGTGGAGCGAGTCGTCATTCGCTTTGCTGGTGACTCTGGCGATGGCATGCAGCTGACTGGAGATCGCTTTACCAGCGCCAGTGCACTGTTTGGCAACGACCTTGCAACCCTGCCCGAATTTCCCGCCGAGATCCGTGCCCCCCAGGGGACGCTGGCGGGAGTTTCTGCTTTTCAGGTGCAGATCAGTTCTGAACGGGTCTCGACCCCCGGTGATGAACCAACTGTTCTGGTGGCGATGAACCCCGCAGCGCTCAAGGCCGACCTGAACCGGTTGGCCGGCGGCGGAACGGTCATCGTCAACGAGGACGCATTCGAGGAGCGGAATCTCGAGAAGGCTGGGTATGTCGACAACCCGCTCGAAGACGGTTCGCTCGACGGCTACACGGTCATCCCTATTCCGATGACGAAACTCACCCAAGAGGTGTGCGCCGACCTCGATGTGAAACCTCGTGTTGCCGAGCGTTCGAAGAACTTCTTCGCGCTTGGCTTGGTGTCGTGGATGTACACCCGGCCGACCGAACCAACCCTCGACTGGGTGCGGCAGAAGTTCAAGGGCAAAGAAAAGGTCATCGCCGCCAACATCGCTGCGTTCAAAGCGGGCCACGCCTACGGCGAAACCGCCGAGCTCGGCAGCCACATGGTGTCGATCGCTCCGGCCGATCTCGAACCGGGCACCTACACGAACATCAACGGCAACACGGCGTTGTCCTGGGGGCTCGTCGCCGCATCCCAGCAATCGGGCCTGCCGATGTTCCTCGGTTCGTACCCGATCACGCCAGCATCTGACATTCTCCACGAGCTTGCAAAGCACAAGAACTTTGGCGTGCGAACATTCCAAGCCGAAGACGAAATTGCTGCGGTCTGTTCGGCGATTGGCGCGTCGTACGGCGGCCACCTTGCGGTAACCACTACGTCTGGTCCAGGGGTTGCGTTGAAGGGCGAGGCCATTGGTCTCGCCGTCATACTCGAGCTCCCGCTCGTCATCGTCGACATCCAACGAGGTGGCCCATCGACCGGGCTGCCAACGAAGACCGAAGCGTCCGACCTTCTCATGGCCATGTACGGCCGCCACGGCGAGTCGCCAATGCCAGTTGTTGCGGCCTACAGCCCGTCGCAGTGCTTCGATGCCGCTATCGAGGCTGCACGTATTGCGCTGACCTACATGACGCCGGTCATGTTGTTGTCCGACGGCTACCTGGCGAACGGCTCAGAGCCGTGGAAGCTCCCCGATGTCGAGTCGCTGCCAGATATTGATGTCACCTTCGCTACATCGCACAACGCCACGAACGACGACGGCGAGCCAATTTTCCTCCCGTTCGAGCGAGACGAGAACCTTGTTCGCCCGTGGGCGGTTCCTGGCGCTGATGGGCTCATGCACCGTGTTGGTGGTTTAGAGAAGGCCGACAAGACCGGCAACGTCTCCTATGACCCCGAAAACCATGCGCTCATGACCGAGCTGCGCCAGAAGCGCATTGAGATTATCGCCAACGACATTCCGCCCGTCGAAGTGACCGGCGACCCGGACGCCTCAACGGTGGTTGTTGGGTGGGGATCAACCTGGGGCGCCATCAGCGGAGCCATTCGCCGACTCGGCCAAGCCGGCACCGGCGTGGCCCACGTACACCTAACGCATCTGAACCCGTTCCCTCCGAACCTCGGAGAGGTGCTGGCAAAGTACGACAAGGTACTCGTTCCCGAGCTCAACATGGGCCAGCTCGTCAAGCTGCTTCGTGCCGAGTTCTTGGTCGATGCCAAAGGAATCAACAAGGTGATGGGTCAACCATTCACCGCCGCAGAACTCGAGCGAGAAATTCTCGCCCACATCGGGGAGGGCTAATCATGGCGAATGCACCGGTAACTACCAAGAAGGACTGGGCGACCGACCAAGAGGTTCGGTGGTGTCCGGGGTGTGGCGACTACTCGATCCTGACGGCCGTTCAGCTGATGATGCCCGAGCTCGATGTGCGCCGCGAAGACACGGTGTTTATCTCCGGTATTGGGTGTGCTGCTCGCTTCCCGTACTACATGAACACCTATGGCATGCACTCGATCCACGGACGCTCACCAGCGTTCTCGACCGGTCTTGCAATGGCCCGGCCCGACCTCGACGTGTGGGTCATCGGCGGCGACGGCGACATGCTTTCAATCGGTGGAAACCACCTGATCCATGCCCTGCGCCGAAACGTCAACGTCAACATCTTGTTGTTCAACAACATGATCTATGGCCTGACAAAGGGGCAGTACTCCCCGACGTCTGAGGTTGGCAAGGTGACCAAGTCGTCGCCGTACGGATCGATCGACCAACCGTTCAACGCAGTAAGCCTGGCCCTTGGAGCCGAGGCATCGTTCGTGGCTCGTACCCACGACATGGATCGCAAGCACATGCAGGAGACCTTCAAACGAGCGCACGCCCACAAGGGGGCGTCGCTCGTCGAGGTGTACCAGAACTGCAACGTGTTCAATGACGGCCAGTTCGACACGATCACCAAGCGGGCCAACCGGCCAGCGAACCTGATCGATCTGATCCACGGCGAGCCGATCCGCTTTGGTGTCGACAACGAGCGTGGCGTCATCATCGACTCGAGCGGGAACGCCGTGATCGTCGACGTGGCAGACGTGGGGGAGGACGCCTTGGTCGTGCATGACGAGTATCGCGAAGACCCAGCCGTTTCCTTCGCTCTGTCGCGAATTGCCGCAAACCCGTACTCCCCAACCCCGATGGGTGTGTTTCGATCTGTTGACAGAATCGAGTACGCCGCGGGCGCTACAAGCCAGCTAGCTGCGGCACAGGAAGCCAAAGGGCCCGGCGATTTACACGCTTTGCTCCGCTCAAACCCGACCTGGGAGGTCGACTGACCACGCTTCGCTGCACTAATTGTGGTGTGAATCACATTGAGCGTCGATGTCAATTCGCAACATCTCACCCAGCGTGCTCTCGACCTGGGTGTTCCAGTCCATAGAATGGGCGCGTGAGCAATTTCTACCTCCCGCGCTGGACGGCCAAGGCTGTAGTCGCGCTTTTAGCGATTGCGGTATTGCTTGTGATCTTTCGTATGGGAACCCAAGCGTCTGCTGATGTTGCGCTGAA
Source organism: uncultured Acidimicrobiales bacterium (assembly GCA_938038785.1). Lineage (GTDB taxonomy): Bacteria > Actinomycetota > Acidimicrobiia > Acidimicrobiales > SHLQ01 > SHLQ01. Next base: position 3,610 of record CALHTB010000128.1, on the reverse strand, counting down.
CGACCCCGTGGTTTGGGTCGAAGACGGGGCGCGTGGCCGACTGCTTCAAATCAACGGCAGTACCCAAGAAATCACCGCCGAGGTAGATGTTGGCGATGACGGCGACTCAATTGTTGCCGTCCCCCGAGGCCGAGACGCAGTGTTCATGAACCGGACAACCGGTGTCGTTGGCGTTGTTGGGGCCGTGTCGCTGGCGATCGATAGCGAAGATTCCGCTCCTGGCGATTCCGGGCTCATTGACGACGAGAGCATCCAACTGCTCGCCAACCATCAAGGATCGCGAGATTGGGCTGACGCCTTCCTCGTGGGCGAAGACAGGACGCTGATCTACGAACCTGGAGCTGCGGTTCGACTCGAAATTCCAACGCCAACCGCGCCCCTAAGTGACACCGTTGTGAACGCCGAGGGCGAGCTGGTCGCCATCACCGGCGATTCGTCTCGCATTGTGTATTCGACCTCTCTTGGCCTTGAGGAGCTTGTGACGCTGCCGCCGGTCATCTCCGAGAACGCCGCCCGTCCAGGTCTGGCGCGTGCTGGAGAGTCGGTCTATCTGGTCGATTCGGCCCGGCGTGTCGTCAACGAGCTCACCAGTGACGACGAGCTCGGTGATGGCGTCCCGATCTGCGGATCACCCGGCGATGTCCAGATCGCAGGCAACGTTCTGACCGCCAGCGACGGAGTCCACCGCATCCTGGTCCACGATGCGCTCGCTGGTCTCTTGAGCGTGGTCGAGCCGATCGAGAACGAATGCCGCGTCATTGAGCTCGGAGAGACCGGCACAAATTGGGGAGCGCCGGTCGCCGTCGATGGTTTCGGATACTTGCCCAACTATGACTCGGGCGAAATCCTTATCGTTGACCTGGTTGATCGTGTTGTCACCGACAGCTTTAGGTTTCGTCCCGCCTCGGGTCAGCCGTTCGAACTCGAAGTCTTCGACGGAGCGGTGTGGGCAAACGAGCCTGACGGGTTCCGCGCCGCCATTGTGACCGACGAGGAGCTCGTGTCGATCTCGAAGCTAGGCGCGGTGATCTTCGGCGGCGATGGCAGCGGCGACACCGGGAACGGAGCATTCACACGAGGCTCCGACGAAGAGGGACCTCGGATCTTTGCTGACGAGGCACCAGCGTTCACTATCGAAGGCGCAGGCGGCGACGATGCCCCGGACAATGGCGATGGCGAGACCGCGGTGTCCAACGATGCCGAGCAGGGCCAAGCCGTTGACGGTGAGGTCGTCGATCCGCCCGACAGCATCCCGCCGAACGTCGACCCGCCTCCCGAAACCCAGGACGACCCGCCTCCCGAGACCGTACCGCCGTCCGACGGGCAGGTCGCGGCTGACTTCATCGACCCTGATCAGCTTGTCGACGCCCCCGATGCCCCTGAGGCGCCAGCGGGCGATCTACCTGACGAGACCGTTATACCTGTGGAGGACGAGGACGTCCCGGTCGAGCAGTTGCCTGGCGACGCGCTCTTGGCCAACTTCGTCTTCTCATCCGACACAATCAACGTTGGCGAAGAGGTACGCCTGAGCGACGACTCGACCGGCGACCCCACGTCATGGAACTGGACCTTCGGCGATGGCACCAGCGCGACCGGCCCTGACGTGACCAAGGTCTGGACTCGCGAAGGCGTCTTCACCGTCACCCTTTTTATTGCGAACGCCAATGGCGACATCAGCCAACAGACTCATGAGTTCACCGTCATTGCCGAGAACGTGCTGCGCGTGCCGAGCGCTGGCTTCACCCTCAGCAGCGACACCGTCGAAGTGGGCGAGACCGTCAGCTTCACCGACACGTCGACGGGCGACCCGACAGCACTCTTTTGGGACTTTGGCGATGGAACGACCGCCAGCGGATCCCAGGTCAGCCATCGCTATAGCCAACCTGGCGTCTACACCGTCACCCTTACCGCCAGCAACGATGCGGGTCCCAACTCGGTCACCACACAAGTAACCGTCGTCTCTGGTGTCGAGCCACCCGTAGCGGTGATCGCTCCGTTCACCGGTGTTGTTGAGGTAGGCCAGACCGTAACGCTGACGAGCGAATCGACGAATACACCAACAGCCTCGAGCTGGAGCTTCGACGACGGCGAAACAGCACTCGGCGAAACCGTTCGACACGCTTGGGATCGGCCGGGCGAGTATCGAATTCGCCTTTCGGTATCGAACTCAGCTGGGTCCGACGAGACGGTTGAGGTGATCATTGTCGAAGCCCGGGTGAACCCACCGGTCGCGCGCTTTAGCGAAACTGCACTGACCGTGGTCCAAGGCGAGGAATTGCGCTTTAGCGACCTGTCTCTGAACGCTCCGACCACGCTGTCGTGGGACTTTGGCGACGGCACCACCGATACTGGCGCAAACGTTGGCCACTCGTGGGACGCGCCAGGCACCTACACCGTGACGCTCACCGCCACGAATGACGCCGGTTCCGACGATGTCTCGAAGACCGTCACCGTCGACCCGCTGCCACCAGATCCGCCATCTGCAGCGTTCTCGATTTCTTCGACGACCGTGCAGGTGAACTCGGTGGTCGTGTTCACCGATACCTCCACCGGCAGCCCCACGGGTTGGAGCTGGAACTTCGGCGATGGTGCTGGCTCCTCGACCGCACCGAACCCCACGTACTCCTTTAGCGATCCAGGCACGTACACCGTCTCGCTCACCGCATCGAACGCTGGCGGCTCCGACCAGACCACTGCGACCATAACGGTCGTCGATCCGCCGGTCGCCTCGTTCACCTTCAGTGACACCGAACTCGATGTTGCCTTCACCGACACCTCGGTGAACGGGCCAACGTCGTGGGCATGGGACTTCGGCGACGGCAACAGCTCAACCGTCCAGAGCCCAAGCCATACCTACGCTTCGCCCGGTCCGTACACGGTCACGCTGGTCGCCTCGAACGGCGCTGGCGACTCAATCCCGTTCTCGACCACCGTCACCGTCAACAAGGCTCCAACGGCCAACTTCAACGTCAGCACCGGTGGATTAACGGCGCAGTTCACGGACACGTCAACAGACGGGCCAACCTCGTACGCATGGGACTTCGATGACGGAACGAACTCGTCATCACAAAGCCCGACCCACACCTACGGTTCAAGTGGTACCTACGACGTCACGCTGACCGTAACCAACACCGCTGGTAGCGATTCGATCACCAAGTCGGTCACTGTTGCCCTCGCTCCACCCGAAGCCATCCTTACGTGCAACGTTGTGGGCGCGGGCGTGGCGTGCGACGGCAGCAGCTCGACGAGCGCGACCACCTACAGCTGGTCAGCGCCGAGCTCGATCACCCAAAACGGAACGAACGGCCCGAACCCAACGTTCAGCTACAGCACGAGCGGTACCTTCGACATCACGCTGACCGTCGAGAACACCGAAGGTACGCAGGACTCCGAAACCGTTCAGGTATCGGTCACCGTTCCCCAACCTCCTGAGATCAGCGGAATTGCTGTCTCCAGTAACAACAACGGCGTGGTCGTGCTCAACGCAAGCGCCTCCAACAGCCCAACGAGCTGGTCATGGTCAAACCTTGGCGACGGCACCATCACGAGTGGGGCCAACTCGTCTTCGCCGACAATCAGCTTTGCATCAAGTGGGCCCAAGACCGTCACC
>CALHTB010000127.1 GCA_938038785.1 uncultured Acidimicrobiales bacterium | reverse complement strand
TGGTCGACCGTTCGCTCACTCCAATCCAGTGGGCTGACCAACTCGAGTGTGTTCCCGATCGTGGGCGCTGGGTTGACCGCTATCTCGGAAGTACGATCACCCGAACGCTCGATGCCGACGTGACCTTGCATGTCCCGAGCGCAGTGGCATACGTTTCGGGCGGGGCCGACTGGACGGCGGCCACACGGCAGGCGTACCTCACCGACATCGGCCATCCCGCTTCGCTCGAGGTCACTAGCGCTGGCAGTGGACATAACCCCCGCGGTCATGACCCGTCGCTTTGGAAGCCAAGCGCGCCAGCTTCGTGGTGTGCCTACGCGATCGACTGGATTGCGGTGAAGGATCGCTGGGAGATGAGCGTTACCAACGCCGAACAAGCAGCGCTCACCGAAATGCTCGAGACCTGCGCTGACGTCACCTCGGCTGGCCCCGACCTCCAAACCATGGTCATCGATGACATTGCACCTGCGACCATCGAACGCATCGAGGGCGCTGCCGAATAGTTTTCGGGCGTGACGAATGCTGAACAGCAACGCCTAAGTGATGACTACAACTCGTGGATCTCGTGGGGTCCCTATCTAGCTGAGCGTGCTTGGGGAACGGTGCGCGAGGACTACAGCGAGAATGGTGACGCGTGGAACGCGTTTACCTACGAGAATGCGCGCAGCCGAGCTTTCCGTTGGAACGAGGACGGCCTATTCGGGTTCTCCGACAATGATCAGCGCTGGTGCTTCGCCGTCTCACTCTGGAATGGCCGAGACCCGCACGTGAAGGAACGCCTCTTTGGCCTTAACGGCAACGAGGGCAACCACGCTGAAGATGCAAAAGAGGAGTGGTGGTACCTCGACGCCACCCCGACCCATTCCTATGGCGCGATGGCGTACGCCTACCCGCGTCTCGAATTTCCGTATGCCGATCTGCGGGCGACGAACCAATCTCGCAACCGGCTTGAGCCTGAGTACGAGCTCACCGACACCGGAATCTTCGACAGCGGATGGTGGGATGTCGAGGTCACCCACGCCAAGGCCGCTCCCGACGATCTGTGCGTTGACATCACGGTCACTAACCGCTCGACCGAACGCGACACGATTCACATCCTGCCAACCATTTGGTTTCGGAATCGTTGGAGTTGGGGCCGGGCCGAAGGTGACAAGCCCGTGCTGAGCGCTGCTGACCACGGCGGGATATCCCTCGCTGAACAAGACACGGGAACGCTCGAGCTCACCTGCTCGCCCGGTGCCACCCAGTTGACGTGTGAGAACGAGACCAACCGAATGTTGGTGCATCGCCAAGAGCCATCGACGCAATGGCCAAAGGACGGCATCAACGATCATGTCGTTGGTCAGCTGCCCACGGTGAACCCTGCCGGAACCGGCACCAAGGCAGCACTTTGGTATCAGTACGAGGTGGACCCGGGCGAGAGCGTCAGCGTTCGAGTTCGCCTGGCCACAACCGCCCAAGACGCCGACAACACCGACGACATTTTCGCAGCTCGTAAAGCCGAAGCTGATGAGTTCTACGCCGAGCTCTTGCCCGACACGATCGATCCGCAGCGCCGACAGATCGTTCGACAAGCCCTCGCCGGTCTGTTGTTCTCGAAGCAGTGGTATCACTTCGATGTTGACCAATGGCTAGAGGGCGACCCGGCCTCGAACCCGCCTCCCGCATCTCGCCTCACCGGCCGGAACACCGAATGGCGTCACCTCAACAACGCCGATGTCATTGCGATGCCCGATACGTGGGAATACCCGTGGTACGCCGCCTGGGACACCGCGTTTCACTGCCTGCCGTTTACGCTCGTGGACCCCACGTTCGCAAAGACGCAGCTGCAACTGCTCGGTCGAGAGTGGTACCAGCATCCCAACGGCCAGCTGCCCGCCTATGAGTGGAGCTTCAGCGATGTGAACCCGCCGGTGCACGCTTGGGCCTCGCTTCGGGTGTTCGAACTCGATGGCGGCTGGGACACGCACTTCCTCGAGCGGATGCTGCACAAGCTCATGTTGAACTTCACGTGGTGGGTAAATCGCCGCGACACCGACGGCAACAATCTGTTTGACGGCGGATTCCTCGGGCTCGACAACATCGGCCCGTTCGACCGCTCGGCTGGCCTTGGCAAAGGTCAGCTCGAACAAGCCGACGCGACGGCGTGGATGGCCATGTACTCACTCGACCTGCTCGACATCTCGCTTCGGCTAACGGAACAGAGCCCGGCATATGAGGACCTCGCTACGAAGTTCGCCGAACACTTCGCGTACATCGCGACCGCCATGGACGACAACAACCTGTGGAACGACGACGACGGCTTCTACTACGACACCCTCCGGATCGACGGCAAGCAGATCCCTTTGGCCGTCCGGTCGATGGTCGGCCTGATCCCGCTGTTCGCCACCCGTATCGTGTCGGCGACAAACCAAGCTCGGCTCACTTCATTCACCACCCACCTCACCTGGTTCCGTGACAATAAGCCCGACTGCACACTGCACATGCGCGAGAACGATCGGGGCGACCTGCTGCTCTCGCTCGTAAGCCCCGAGCGTCTAGTTCGCATGCTTCAGGTCATCCTCGATGAGAACGAGTTCCTCTCTCCTCATGGCCTTCGCGGCTTGTCGAAAGCGCACGAGGGCAAGCCGTTCTCGCTGTCAGTCGACGGCCAAACCTTCGAGGTTGGCTACGAGCCGGGCGAGTCGAAGAGCTCGTTGTTTGGCGGCAATTCGAACTGGCGCGGCCCGGTGTGGTTCCCGCTGAACTATCTGCTCATCGAGTCGCTGCGGCGCTTTGACTATTGGGCAGGCGGCGAGCTGACCGTCGAGTTCCCCACCGGGTCCGGCAATCAACAGTCCATCGGTGAGGTGGCGGACGCTCTTGCCGACCGACTCGTCTCGCTATTCGAGCCCAACGAAAGCGGGCAGCGACCAGCTACGCCCAAGCATCCGCTCTACGCCCAAGGCGGCCCGTGGCACGACCGGCTGTTGTTCCATGAGTATTTCCACGGCGATGATGGCAGTGGCCTCGGTGCAAGTCATCAGACCGGCTGGACCGCCCTCGTGGCGTCTCTCGCAACCAAGTCGGCCAACCCACTCGGCCGGCGAGCTAAAGGTCGTTAGAGGTCTTCCCCTCTTCGGGTGGGGTAGTAGGCGCGTGATGCAGAAGCCTCTTTGTGTCAGGGGAAGGATTTGATGGGTTCGGGGCGCGCTAGTTCCTGCGCGCTGGCGAGCGTTGTTTTGGGGCTCTAGGTTGTTGATGGGTCCGGGAAGTGACCTGTCCGAAGAGTCGGTGTATCAGGATGTTGAGCCGGCCACGCTGGAGTCAGAGTCGTTCCTGTTTGTCCTCCCGGGCCCAACCTTTCAGCTTGAGCGACATTCACGCGCTCACTACAGGACGAGGCTCGGACAGCCGAGCAAACCGCCCCCACCCGCTAATATTGGCTTATGGGACCGTCGAAAGTCCTCCCTGCGGCTGCACTGATGATGTTGTTGACGGGTGGTCTATGGGTTGGGCTCAGAGCTTCGGTGAGCGAGGTCGATAGCAACCTTGCAGCTGTGGGAAGCGTCGACGAGCAGTTCGACGGGTATGCCACGGTCGAGTACGAAACGTTCGCTATCGATGAAGACGGCAACGAAATCAGTGCCGACGAGCCGTACCCTTGGCCCGATCGCGAGGAGCGTGTTGCGTTCGCAACCGACACAGCTCAAGACATCGTCGAGTGGCATGACCAAGTGGTGTTTGATGGAGGCCGCTACGTCGAACTTCGAGGCTCTGAAGTAGCTACATCGTCAAACGGCCTCGACTGGGTTTCAGTTCCAACAACGGGTCTCGACGGGTTTGGTGACTTCCGTGGCCTGGTGGCTAGCGAGGGCACTTTCGCGACCGTTGTCGTCGTCTGGGGCGAAGGTGCAGATCAGGGAACGAGCCTTTTCGTCGCAACATCGCCCGATGCGGTGACGTGGGCTGTTCAGGAACTACCGGTGCCGGACGACGTTCGTGAGAGTATCTACCCGGTCGACCTCGCTCTCGACGGTGACATGGTCAGCGTGTTGGCCGGCGTTGACGGCAATGACGTTGCTGGCTTCACCTTCACCGGTCCTATCGGTGGCCCATTTGTGCCGGTGGCGATTCCCGGTGAGGGAGCGCCAGCTTCTGTTGTTGCGGTGGACGGTACGTTTGCGGTGGGCGTCCAAATTCCCGGTGATGACGTCCCCGAAACGGCCGTTTGGACGTCGAGCACGAATTCGGAGTGGGCTGTTGCATCGCCGCTCCCCGACAACCTGACCGGCCAGCTGCATGCGGTTGGTGACTTGCTCATCGTGACAGGGTTTGGGTACTCCGAGGTGGAAGTGTTCTCGGCGATATCTGACGACGCAGGAGCGTCTTGGGAACGTGCGGAACTCGACCCCTACACCTGGCGAGTCGCTGCCGGACCAGACGGACTTCTCGCAGATACTGACAACGGCCTGACCTACTCGACCGACGGACGCAAATGGACGCCACTGCCAGGCGATCTTCTCCTCAACGCTGATGCGGGCCCCGAAACCTACGTCGAGGTACGTCAGCACGCGATCGGCGCGAATGAGGTCATCATGTCTCGGTTTGAGGCTGAAGGCGACGATGAGAGCACCTGGGACTCGGCGTACTTCGCCATCGAGTTGCCGGAGTAGCCGTAGCGGTCGTCGCCGCCCAGATTTCACAACACGAGGAATGCCCGCTCCGGTACTATTTGGCGTATGGGTTCACTGTCATCGATTCGGGGTCGCGCGTTTCTTGCCGTCCTGGTCGCTGTCGTGGTTGTGGTTAGCGGCTATCAAGTTGGCGCAATCGGAGCATCTGAGGTCGTTCCGACTATTGCGTGCGACAGCAGCGACGCAATCTACGGCACCACGGTTACCTGCAGCGCAGAAGGCGACGATGCGCACATGCTTCGCTGGCCCGATGGCGCCGAGACTGCCCTCGAACAGGCCCACGCTCCGGTCTATGTCGGTGATGGCACTGTTGAACTCATCTCTGAATCGGGCCTAGTGCTCGCCTCGACTGCACTTCGTGTCGAGCCCGATATGGCACTCGAGTGTGAGGCCGGAGACGAAGTGAAGAAGGTCTTCCAGCTCGAACACACCGACCTGCGAGATCGCGGATGGGACTACGTCTTCACCGACATCGAGACCGGCGAGCTCGTCCGGCCCGGAGACCCCGGTCACCCAAATGGGGGTGCCGAAGATGGGCTTGAAAAGGTCCTTCTCGATGAGGCGAACCCAACCCGCTTCTGCCGCATCGTAAGCGAGGCAGCCGAGGCGCTCGAAGGCGACTACCTCCTTGAGATCGAGTCGCCCTGGGAAGCCGCGCAACGCACGCCACTGCGCATGATCGGCCCGTCGTCCAAGACGGTGTGGTCAGGCACCCAACCGGCTGTACTTACCGCTTCGGTCACGGTGAACAACATCACGGCTTCCGAGCGCGTCGATGTGTATCAAAGCGGCTGTAGTTGAAGCGGCTAAGCGAGATCCGGTCGGATCTCTTCAGACACTGAACTACTTCAGTCCTAGGACGAGTAGCGGCCAGCTTCGACTCGCCGCACGATGCCGGCGATCTCCCTAGCGCGCTCATCGTCGCTGAGGCGTTGCCCTAACTCGTCTACTCGTAGGCCTTCGGTCGCAATGACCGGGTGCCCGGCTTGGGTCAGGCCGGCGAACCTCGCCGACAGCGCCTCCTTCTTGCGGACTTGGTGTGGCTGCAATCCGTCGTATTCGCGGGCCGTGATTGGGTCTCCAACCACGAGGGCGCCAGCCTTTACGGCCGATTCGACGAGCGCCGTGCCTGCGTGCGAGCGGACTTGTATGCCGTTGAAGCCTTCATCCTCGCCGGTTGGTCCACCACCGGGCCACGCGTCGGCCGCGGCAACGTCGGCGGCCTCGCCAAGGGCGTCGGTGCACACCGTGCAACGGCTCTCGGTCTTCCAGCCAGCTTCGTCGTCCCACATCTCGTTGTAGGTGAGCTCGAAGGAACGGCCGTCGTGGGTTTCAACCCGGGTGGGGCCAGGGTTGCCGTAGCCCCGATACCGAAACAACGACACTTCGGTTTCGGAAACGCCGAGGTCGTCGATGACGTCGGTTGACTTCTCGAAACGAGACTGGCCACCGCACACCATGGTCAAACGAGCAACCACCAGCTCGTTGACCCGGGCGTCGGCCTTGCTGTAGGCATGCACCGCTCCGAGATCGCAAGGCTTGGCGATGATGGCGAACGGTTCACCACGGTCGAGCGCAGCGCCTAGGCCAGCGAGCGGCGCGGTTGGCCCGTACCACGAGCCGGCGTTCGCTCGAACCGAATCCGATGTTTCACTGATGACCCAACGGCTACGCATTGGCGCGTCAGGGTCGGCGCCAACGTGGAGAACAAACGCGGCCTGCCCGCTGTCGACGAGGTGCATGCCCAGCGCCGTGAGCACACCTCCGGTCGCGGCTTCAAAGCGTACGTCGGGATTGCCGGCCCAGGCGTATGTCATCTCGGTGAAGCGGCCCCACACCGGATCGACCGGTACGTCGAGGTCCGACCGAGGGCTCGACGTGGTGCCTGGGCACGAGGCGAGAATGGTCGCTTCTTCGTGTTCGCTGAACCCGTCGAGCGGTGTAGGTCGAAGGCTGCCCGCCTCGGTGGTGGCCATGGTGACGCGCTGCTCGGTGACCGACTCGCACAGGCCACACCCAATGCACAACCCGCAGGCGACAATCTCGGCCACGCTCAATGCGGTGCGGCTCACGCCTCTAATTCCTCGATGATCTGGTCGACGATCTCTTCGACCGACCTGCCAGTGGTAGCGATCTGCGTGAAACGTCCATAGCCCTCGGCTCGTTCAGCCAGGAGGTCGGATATGCGTTGGAGCGGATCGTCACCTGCGAGCAGCGGGCGTTTTGAGCGCTCGCCGTCGACGAGAAGCCGTTCGCCAAGCTCCTCTGCGGTGGCGTGCAAACAGAAGATTTCACCGGTCGCATCGAGGGCATCGGCATTGCGCTCGTCGAGCAACATACGGCCGCCGGTGGCGATGACGAGGGAGTGGCGCTGGGCCAGTTCGCTCGCCACTTGATGTTCAAGATCTCGAAACGTTGCTTCGCCGCTGGTGGCGAAGATCTCAGCGATGGATCCGTGCTGCTGTTCGATGCGGGCGTCGGTGTCAATGAAGTCGCGTTCAAGCCGTTGGGCCAGCGCTCGGCCAACGGTCGACTTGCCGGTTCCCATAAAGCCGGTCAGAACCACGTTGGTTCCTGGTTGTCGGGCCATGGACGTTCAGCCGTCGAGATGGTTCATGAGTGCATCAAAGGCGAGCTGGTAGCTCATGGCTCCGAAGCCCGCGACAACCCCCACGCACACCCCTGCGAGCACGGTGCGATGACGGAACTCTTCGCGAGCGTGCACGTTCGAGAGGTGGGTTTCGACTACCGGCAATTCGCTCGCCGAGATCGCGTCGCGCAGCGCATAGCTGTAGTGCGTGAAAGCACCGGGGTTAAACACCACGCCATCGACGGTGCCGCGTCCTGCGTGCAGTCGGTTGATGAGCTCGCCCTCGACGTTCGATTGGTACTCCTCGATCGTCACGTCGCCAGCGTGACTGCGTATCGACGCAACGATGTCGTCGAGGGTTGTAGTTCCGTACACCTCGGTCTCTCGGGTTCCGAGCAAGTTGAGGTTGGGTCCGTTGAGGATCAGCACCGTGCGCGACATGGGGACTTTCTACCACTGCTTTCTACCAAGAGGGGTCGTAGCCGTAGATCTCGCGGATTGGCTTCACGTGGTTGGCTTCGAGTCGAATTTCGACCTTAGCTGGGTCGACCTGGCTTGGGTGTTCGGCTCCCATTGCGTTGGCCAATCGGACGAGCTCGTGGCGCAGCTCGGCCACGTAGTTGGCGAGTCGAACCGATTTGAGCGTTGGGTCGAGGCCCCGGGTGAGCCAGCGATTCTGGGTAGCGACGCCGGTGGGGCAGTGGCCGTCGTGGCACTTTTGGGCTTGCACACAGCCAATTGCAATCATTGCTTCGCGCGCGACGCCGATGCCGTCGCAACCCATCGCCATTGCGACCATCGCCTCGGTTGGAAGCCCCAGACGTCCAGCGCCCATAAAGGTGATCTGTTCGTGAAGGCCCTGTTGGGCGAACGCCCGGTAGACCTCGGAGAAGCCCTGTCGGAATGGGAGCGCCACGTGATCGCTGAAGGGAAGGGGAGCGGCGCCCGTGCCGCCTTCGCCACCGTCGACGCTGATGAAGTCCGGTCCCTTGCCCGTCGACGCCATGTGTTCAGCGAGTTCGTGCCAAAACGCCTGCTCACCAATAGCCGATTTGATGCCGACCGGAACGCCGCTGGCATTGGCGACCTCTTCGATGAAGGCGACCATCGATGGCACGTCGTAGAACGAGTTGTGTCGGCTGGGGCTCTTTACCGTGACACCGACTTCGACGCCTCGGGCCTCGGCGATCTCGGGGGTCACCTTTCCGCCAGGAAGTACTCCGCCAAGGCCAGGCTTTGCCCCCTGGCTCAGTTTGATCTCGATGGCGCGCACGTCCGTGCCGTCCATCGAGGCCAGCATGCGGTCCATCGAAAACGTGCCGTCGGGGTTGCGAGCACCGAAGTAGCCGGTGCCGAGCTGGTAGATCAGCGGCCCGCCATGGCGGTGGTGCTTGCTAATGCCACCCTCGCCCGTGTTGTGCAGGTTGCCCGCAATGGCCGAGCCCTTGTTGAGCGACTCGATCGCAGGCGCTGACAAAGACCCGAAACTCATTGCCGATACGAACACGGCCGATTCGGGTTGGAACGCTTTGGCGCGTCCGTGGCTTTCGCCAAGAACCTTCGTCATCTTGAGCTTGTCGGCATCTTCTTCGGGCGGAGGGTCGTGGGGAAAGGCCGCATGTCGGAACAGCACGTAACCTGGTTGGTTGAGGTCGTTGTCAGTACCGAAGCCAAAATAGGCGTTCTGCTTTTTGGCCGATGCGTAAATGAAGCGACGCGAGTCGCGGCTGAACGGCAGTTCTTCGTCGTTGTTGGCCACGATGTACTGACGAAGTTCTGGCCCGATCTTCTCAATCAGGTAGCGAAGATGGCCGATCACCGGGAAGTTGCGCAGAATCGCGTGTTTCTTCTGAAACACGTCGTGAATAGCAAGCACAAAAACAGCAATGAGTAAGACGACGAGAGACCACAACCACCACGGCATAGAAAGATCGTAGGCTCAACACAATGGCTCCTACACCATCGACCGGTTCTACATCCTCAGACGTCACGTCCGCCCTACTCGGTATTGCTGAGCGCGTCGCCGAGCAAGCTCGGTCTGGCGAGCAGGTCGAAGCCTTTGTCTCGCGGGGTTCGTCCACCGAAGTCAAAGCGTTTGGCGGCGAGGTCGAGTCGTTCACGTCGGCCACATCGGCCGGGATTGGCATCCGCGTCATCCAAGATGGCCGCGTGGGCTTTGCCCACGCCGGAACGCTCGACGAGGAGGTCATCGCTGAAACGTTGTCCGAGGCGCGCGACAACCGCGCCTTTGCCGAACCCGATGAATGGGTGGCGCTCAGCGAGCCCGATGGCGGAACGCCGATCGTTCACGATCATTGGGATGACAGCGTTGCGACCATGGCGACCGAGGACAAAGTGCAAATGGCTATCGACCTCGAGGCTGCCGTTTTGCAGGCCGACCCGCGAGTCACCGGCATCCGCACCTCGGTGTACTCCGATGGCTCGGGTGAAATGGCGTTGGCCACCAGTACGGGCGTGCGGGCCACCGACCGGGGCACGGGAGCGCACGTTTCGGTATCGGCCATGGCCAAGGACGGCGACGACACGCAGATCGCTGGCGGCTACGACGTGAACTTTGGGCCCTCGAACCTGTCGCTTGACAAGGCATGCAACGACGCCGTGCATCGGGTCACCCGGCTGCTTGGTGCAAAGCAGCCAAAGTCCGAAAAGCTCACCATCGTGCTCGAGCCGCGAATGGCAGCAAGCATCGTTGGCATCTTGGTGGGAATGCTCAGCGGCGAACGGATGCTCAAAGGGCGCACCCCGTTCCTCGATCGAGTTGGCGAGGTCATTGCCTCGCCCCTGCTCTCGGTGGTTGACGACCCCACCAACCCCGAATCGTTTGGCTCGACGTCGGTCGATTCCGAAGGCCAGACATGCCGGCCCCTCACGCTGCTCGACAAGGGCGTGCTCGGAGGGTTTATGCACAACACCTACACCGGACGTCGCAGCGGCGAGGGCACCACAGCTAATGGCGTGCGCGGATACCGGTCGACACCGGGGGTTGGCAGCCACGCCATCGTGATGACACCAGGCACCGGCAGCCTCGACGACATCATTGCGTCGGTGGACAACGGGTTGTTGGTCACATCGATGAGCGGACTGCACTCAGGTGTCAACGCCATCAGCGGCGACTTTTCTGTCGGGGCCGAAGGACTCATGATTCGCAACGGCGTTTTGGCGGAACCTATTCGTGAGGCAACGATTGCGAGCACAATGCAAAAAATGCTGACCGACATCATTGCGGTTGGAGCTGACACCGAATGGCAGCCAGGCGGCTCTGGGCCCGTGTCAATCGCTGTCTCCGACGTGTCGATGAGTGGCGCCTGATGAACCTCCTCGCTAGCGCACTTACAAACGCGTCCCCACGGCGGCTTCTGGCCATGCCGGTGCTCACGATCGTCATCTGGCTTCTTGCCACCAGCCCCGCTGGAGCCAGCTTCGTGCAGGCCGACGGCACAATCGAACTCACCATCTTGCAGGCCATCATTCTTGGCCTTGTCGAGGGCCTCACCGAATACCTGCCCGTGTCTTCCACCGGCCACCTTCTGGTTACGAACGAACTGCTGGGCCTGAACGACACCGAAGCAAGTCGTGAGGCCATCAACACCTACGCCATCTGCATTCAGGTGGGCGCAATCATCGCCGTACTGTTTCTCTACCAAGAACGAATCCGCCAAATGCTCGACGGGTTGTTTGGTCGTGACGAAGAGGGTCGCAAAATCCTCATCGCCGTGATGATCGCGTTCGGATTCACCGCCGTGATCGGCCTTACGTTGGAAGACCGGATCAAGGAGAACCTCTTCGGGGTGACTCCTACCGCGGCGGCGTGGATTGTTGGCGGCTTGGTGATCCTCGCTCTCAGCCGAACCGGCTGGTTCGACAAGACCACGAACGAGCTCGGTGCGATCACCTGGCAGAACGCGGTGTTGATCGGTCTGATCCAGGCTGTTGCGATGTGGCCTGGCGTGAGCCGCTCGATGATCACCATCATCGCCGGCGTGCTCGTTGGGCTGTCGCTGCGTGCAGCGGTCGAGCTCAGCTTTCTGCTCGGCCTCATCACGCTGTCAGCCGCTACGGCATATGAGGGTCTGCAGGGCGGCGAGCAGCTGATCGACACCTTTGGCGTCACCACACCGCTCATTGGACTGGTGGTGGCGTTCGTCGCCGCAATCGCTTCGGTGAAGTGGATGGTCTCCTGGCTCAACGACAAGGGCTTCGAGGTGTTTGGCTGGTATCGAATTGCGGTGGGTGTACTGGCGTTCGTGCTGCTCGGCACAAATACAATCAGCTAACCGCTGGCACAATCAGCTAGCCGCTGGGCCGTTCTACCTAATCAAGCCGAGGGTTGAGTACGTCGACCACTAGGTATGTCTTCGGTGGAGCCCGACAATCAAACGCCGTGGGGCCACCCTCCACAAGCTTCTGGTGTGTCCTACCCGCCGCCGCCGCCTCCTCCTCCTCCTCCACCACCACCGCCGCCGCCTCCCTCTACTTCCCGCCATGGCCACGCGCCGCAGGTCCAGCTCCCTCCTCCACCGACACAGAGCAAACCCGGCCAACCCGACCACTGGCAACAATGGCAACCAGTCGAGACAACCGGTGGGCTCGACATCCCCACGCTCGGCCGACGGATCTTCCTCGCCGCTGTTGCCGTGCTGTTCGCTGTAGTTCCGCTCGCTGGCCTGCGGGCGTTCGGCGAGAAGTCGTGGGATCCGGCGCTCGAGCCCTACGTCGCCTTCGTCGAGGCCGAGCGCGGCCTCGAATTCTCAGAACCGGTCGACGTTCGATGGGCCGACATTTCCGCCGAGTTGGAAGCCGAACGGCCAGCTACCCCCGCGAACTCTGAACAGGTAGACCCTTGGACTGAGGCCTATCGGCTACTCGGGCTGGTAGACCCCAACCCCGATGTCACGCTGGACCAAGAGCTCAACGACACGTTGTCGGAGAACGCAGGCGCGTTCTACGAGCCGTGGAGCGAGACGATCGTGCTGCCCGAAGGCTCAAGCGATATCGAGCTGAGCGTCACCATCGTGCACGAACTCACCCATGCCTTGCAGCACCAGAACGGGATGTTGGGCGGCTCGGGGATTTTCGAAACCGACGACGACATGGCCGCACGAACCACCCTCATCGAAGGCGACGCCGAACGAATCGCGCTTGCGTGGTATTGGGCCCAGCCCGAGGCGTTTCAGAACGACTACCTCGATGCAATCGGCTACGACCCCGATGCTACCTTCGACGACCCAGGGGACAGCTTCTTTGCGACGTCCTTCTACGCGTCCTACGAGATCGGGACACCACTGGTCGAGTCGATCGTGGCGACCCAAGGAGTCGAGAAGGTCAACGAGCTCTTGCGAGCCAAGAACCTCGGAACGACCGACCGACTGGTCGACGTGCTCGGCGATCAACAGTTCTCAACATTTGACGCCATCGAAGACATGACCGTGCCGGAGAGTTCTGATGGAGCCGTAGGTGACCTCGGAGCCCTCACATGGTTCCAAGCGCTGGCTCCGATCGTTGGCACCGAAGCCGCGTTCGATGCGCTGATTGGCTACGACGACGATGCCTTTGCCATCGTCGACGTCTCGGGCAGGACGTGCGCTCGGTTCTCGATCTTCTTTGAAACTGAATCGGAGGGGGCTGAGTTCATCGGCGTCCTCGACGAGGCCAGCGTTAAAGGCGACCACAGCCTGGTCAACAACGAGGCCATGCTCGACTTGTGCGAACCCATCGGTAATCCGGCCGATCAGCGCTTCGGTACGATCATGCCGTTGATCGTTGCGCACGAAGCAGCGGTTGCGCATCTCGCGAATGGTGAGACGGTCGAGGTTGCTCGCTGCGCTGCGATTGCACAGGCTTCAACCATTCCTGCTGATCAGTCGCTCGACGATTTCGTTGGCTGGGAGACGGTCACCGGTCAGATCGCCGAATTCCTCCCCGGATGCAAATAGCGGCTACGTTTACGTCAACGACTTCCCCTCGTGCTCTCATGAAACTGAGGATGTGTCGTGACGATTCTTCGTCAACCATGGCGCTGGGTTCCTTTTGGGGTCCGGCTTCGAGTGGCGCGGCTGCGCAGCCGTATTAGCCAGCACCATGTGTTCCGAAATGTGGTGCTCGTAGGACTGGCGGTGCTTGTCGGTTCCGTGGTTCTCGGAGCTCGAGCACAGGCGAGCGCCGCCCAATCCACCTGGGGTGAAACGACCGATGTCCTCGTCGTTACCCAAGCGCTTGCCGTTGGCGATGAGCTGAGCGGACGCGTCGAGCTCGCTGCACGACCCGCCGCTTTCGTGCCCGAGGACGCCCTTGGATCTCCGGTGGGCGGAGGCGACCACGCCGCTCGCCCGTTGGAACCTGGTGACATTGTCACCCGGCGCGATTTGGCCAGCACTGGTCATGCATTGCCTCTCGAGGTAGGCCAACGAGCGGTCAGTCTGCCTCTTGGTCCAGGAATCCCAAAGCTCGGTGTGGGTGACCACGTCGAGCTGTATGTCGTGTTTGACATTCTTGGGCAATCCGGTGAACCCCACGCCATCGATCATGCCGTCGTTGTTGATGTCGGCGAGGACGACGTCACCGTTGCGGTGAACTCGTCAGATGTGGCCATGCTGGCCCGAGCTTCAGCGTCGGGGCAGGTAATTGTGGCCAGGCGCTAGTCCGACGAGCTTGACGATGAATCGCTGCTCGAACCCGAACTGGATTCTGATTTTGCGCTCGAATCCGACTTTGATCCCGAGTCAGACGACTTCGATGACGTCGAATCAGATGACGACGAGCTGGAAGATCCCGAAGACGGACTCTTCTTGCCGTGATCGTTCTTGTAGAAGCCGCTGCCCTTGAACGTGATGCCCACAGCACCGAACACCTTCGAGATGTTCTTCTTCGAGCGGGTGCCACATGATGGGCACTTCGGCGTGGAGTCGTCGGAGAAGGACTGCACCTTCTCGAACTCTTCTCCACACTGCTTGCAGCGGTATTGATATGTAGGCATACGTTCGATCTCTCCAAAGGCCGATTGAAGTATTGGCCCCGTTCGGCCCAACCACAACCTGTAACATGAGGTCGTGTCTGAAACGGTCATTGGCGTGGCGTTGCTCGTAGCGGCGTACTTCGCGGGCTCGTTTCCCACCGCGAGCGCAGTTGGCATGATTTCGGGCCACGACCATTCCAAGGAAGGGTCCGGGAATCCGGGCGCCTCCAACGTCTACCGAACCTCCGGCGCGGCATATGGCCTCATCACCGTGGTAATCGACGTGCTCAAAGGCTTTCTACCGGTCCTGGCCACGATGTGGATTCTCGACGACCGGGCCTGGGCTGCGGGGGTATGGGCGGCGGCCACCGTGGGCCACGTGATCCCCTTTGCGCGATGGCGCAATGGCGGCAAGGGTGTGGCAACCGGCGGTGGCGGCTCGTTGCCGCTGTTTCCCTACCTTGGCCTTGTTTTGGTGCCGGTGTTCATAGTTGTGGTCAAGCTCACAAAGCGAGCATCGGTCGGTTCGTTGGTGATTACCGGACTTACCTTCGTTGGTGTCGTTGTGTTGCACGAAGACCAACTGGAGATCGTTGCTTCCGCAATCATCACGGCGGTGATCGTCTTCCGACATCGCTCGAACATCGGACGACTACTATCGGGGCAAGAACTTAAGGTCGGGTAGCGAGTCACCGAAAGGCATCTGTGCTCTTGAAGGGCACTGATGACTTCGAAAGGCCCCCATGACTTCACGTGTTCGCAAAGCGGTTATCCCCGCAGCTGGGCTCGGAACCCGCTTCCTGCCAGCAACAAAGGCTCAACCCAAAGAGATGTTGACGATCGTGGATAAGCCTGCGATTCAATACGTCGTGGAAGAGGCCGTAGCCGCCGGGATCGATGACATCTTGATAATCACCGGCACGGCAAAGAAGGCGCTTGAAGATCACTTCGATCGCAACTTCGAGCTCGAAACACTGCTCGAGCGCAAGGGCAAGACCGAGCCGCTCGCGGAGGTCATCGCTATTGCCGAGATGGCCAAGTTCCATTTCACCCGTCAGGGTCAGCCCCTCGGGCTTGGTCACGCCGTGCTCATGGCCGAACAGCATGTTGGTGACGAACCGTTCGTCGTGCTGCTTCCCGACGAACTCATGGTCTCTCGTGGCGGCACCGTCAAGTCGATGGTCGATGCGTTCGAAACGTATGGCGCGTCGAACGTTG
This sequence comes from uncultured Acidimicrobiales bacterium, assembly GCA_938038785.1. GTDB lineage: Bacteria > Actinomycetota > Acidimicrobiia > Acidimicrobiales > SHLQ01 > SHLQ01. The sequence goes on along the minus strand of CALHTB010000127.1, from coordinate 27,012 downwards.
CGCTTCGCGAAGTGCCGATGGACGAGGTCAGCAGCTACGGCTGTGCGGCCACCGAAGACGTCGCCGATGGCATCGTGAAGATTCCACACATCGTCGAGAAGCCCGCAATGGAGGACGCCCCGTCGAACCGGGTCGTGATGGGTCGTTACCTGTTCACGCCCGACATCTTCGAATACCTCCACAAGACCACACCGGGCGTCGGTAATGAGATTCAGCTCACCGACGCAATGGCTCAGATCGCAAACGGCAGCGGCCTCTACGGCGTCATCGACAACTCGGGCAGCTGGGACGCGGGCCAAAAGCTCGACTTCCTTCGAGCTCAAGTCGAACTCGGCCTCCAACACCCAGAACTAGGCGCCGACTTCGCCGAACTCATCAAGCAAACCGCCGCCAATTTGTAGCCCCGATGACCATGAGGGTCTGACCCAAAAGCCGCGCAAGCTAAAACACGTGTGCCTATACGCACCAAGGACAGGTGCCGACAAACGGCGCTGCGCGAGCACCAGCCGCCTACAAGCAGGCCTTGCAACCGGCCGTGACTGACCGAGTGCACGGGAAGAGCAGTAAGCGGTCCCTGTACGTAGGGAGAAGTCCAATCGTGTTCTGCTGGCAAACGCCGCTGCGCGAGCACCAGCCGCCTACAAACAGGCCTCGCCGCCGGCTAGGCGGAAGCGACAGCTGATTTACAACATCAAGAGGTCGACGGGTTCGCCCTGCTTGATACCGTCGCCGCTGGGGACGATGGCGAGAGCGTTTGCTGCGGCCATTGCCGACAGCTGGTGGCTGCCTTGGCCGCCCGAGAAGCTGGCCTCGTAACGGCCGTCTTCGCGCAGCGTTGCGTGGACGCGGGCGAAGTGGGTTTTGCCGTCGGGGCCACGGTTCATGTCGGCACCCGCGAGTGCCGGGACCGATGGAACTAATGGCTCGTCATGGCCCATCATCTTGCGGATGCCGGGGCGGGCGAACAGCTCGAACGACACCATCGACGACACCGGGTTGCCGGGTAGGCCGAAGATTGGTGTGCCGTTGACCGTGCCAAAGGCCAGGGGTTTTGCGGGCTTGATGGCCACCTGCATCCAGCGCATGTCGCCAATCTCGGTGAGCACCTTCTTCACGTAGTCGAAGTCGCCCATCGACACGCCGCCGCTGGTGATAACTGCGTCGCACGAATCGGCAGCGTTGGTCATTGCGGTGCGGATCTGGTCTTCGTCGTCAGGCACGAGGCCGAGGTCCACCGGGGTTGCTCCCATTGCAGCCACGAGCGCAAGCAACGTGTGGCGATTCGAATCATGGATTTGGCCAATGCCAAGCGGACGGGGGCCATCGACCAGCTCGTCACCGGTCGAGATGACACCCAGCCGTGGACGGGCAAACACCGGAATGTCGTACACCCCAATCGATGTACACACCCCGAGGTGGGCTGGGCGCAGGTGCGTGCCCGCAGCGAACACGATCTGGCCTGCCTGCACGTCGTCGCCGGTCGGGCGGATGTGGTTGCCGACAGGCACCGATTCGGCCACGTCGACGCTCGATTCGTCTTCGGCCATTTCGGTGAGCTCGACCATGACGACTGCATCGGCTCCGGGGGGCATCGGCGCGCCGGTCATGATTCGAACGGCTTGGCCCTCGCCGACGGTCATGTCGGGTGCACCACCGGCCGCGATAGTTCCGATCATCTCAAGGGTTACTGGGGCGTCGGCCACGTCGGCCGCACGGACGGCAAACCCATCCATGGCGGTGTTGTCGAACGGCGGGATCGGACCAACTGCCGCCAGGTCCGACGAGGTGACCAAATCGGCGGCGTCATCGACGGGAACCGTCACCATCGGCCCCGGCTTACACTTCGACAACACAAACTCACGAGCTTCGGAGAGAGGAATCACCCCGCCATCGTACCTGTCGAATTTTGATCGATGGTGGGCTGCTGAGGCCCACCAGTAATCACAGATCGTCCAGCGCTGCTCGCACGGTGGCGATCATCTGGTCGCGATGATTTGTGAAGTCTGACCAGGTGAACGTCAGAACCCGCCATCCCTCGAGCAATAGAGCGTTCTTTCGCCGCGGGTCGGCTTCGAACGACTTTTGATTGTGATGCCAACGCACACTGTCGAGTTCAATTGCGACTCGATGTCGCGGATACGCAAGATCAACCCGGGCAACGAAACTTCCGTCACTACGTCGGACCTCGAACTCGAGGCGAGGCTCTGGAAGGCCAGCGTCGAAGAAGGCACTGGCTACCTGTCGGTTCCAGCGGCTGTCGGGAACCCGAGCCGACGTATCGACGGCGTCGAGGAAGGCTCGAATCTTGCCGCACCCGTCGCGTCCGTGTTCTGAGTGTGCGTCCAGGACGTTGCGCAGATCGGGCCAGTCCACGAGTTTCATCCGCAGAGCTGCGTCCAGGGCAAGTTGCATGTGTGAGGGTTGCAAGACCGCAAAGAGGTCGAGAATTGTGCGTGAAGCTCCGGTAACTGGCAAGCCGTTGAGCTCATGTGCGTCGATGAGATCAAACTGACGGGTTCGATGGATCGTGATGTTTGGCCGAGTTACTGGCTTCTTGTAGTCGACCGTTAGCTCGATTCGGCCAAACTTGAAGCCGTCAATTCCCCACAAGGCGGCAGCGCCTCGATGGCTGATTACGCCGTTGGTTGAAGCCGTCGCCGCCCGAGCACGTGCGAACCAAGTTTCTTGATGCATCACGAGCCGGTAGGTGGATGGATAGATGCGAATGGCGTCTCCACGCGCAATCATCCGCTTCAGCTGGTCATCGCTCACGCCGTAGGTGCGGGCCTCAGCCCGACTGAAGACGCCGTGGTGCAGAGATGCAAAGGTCCAAAACTCATGCACGTTTTCCCTCGATTTTGGTCTGTTGGAGGTGAGGGAAGTGATCTGTGATCGATGGTGGGCGGCTAAGGCCCAGCGGCGATCAAAATTCGAGAGTAGTGGTGGGGTGTGACAGGGCTTTCCTGTGATGGCGTTGAGGTCGTAGAGTTAGTGAATGGAACTGGTCGACACCTTTGGGCGTGTGCACCGTGATCTACGGATCGCTGTCACCGATCGCTGCAACTTTCGTTGCCAGTACTGCATGACCGAAGAGGGCATGGTGTGGATGCCCCGTGACGGTCTCCTGACCTTCGAAGAGATCGAACGCATCGCCCGTCTTGCCGTCGAGCGCTACAACGTCGACAGCATTCGCCTCACCGGGGGTGAACCAACCGTTCGCGCTCACCTCAGCCGTTTGGTGAGGAAGTTGGCCGACCTTGGCGTCGACCTGGCAATGACCACCAACGGGGTGTCGCTGCCGTTGGTCGCCGATGACCTCCGTGAAGCTGGCCTTCGCCGTCTGAACATCTCGCTCGATTCGCTCCACCGCGATCGATTCCTCGAGCTCACCCGCCGCGACGACCTCGACCGTGTGCTCCAAGGAATCGACGCGGCGATCGATGCCGGCTTCGACCCGGTCAAGATCAACGTCGTGCTCATGAATGGCATCAATGACGACGAGATAGTCGACTTCGCTCGCTTCGGCCGCGACAAGGGCGTGATGGTTCGCTTCATCGAGTTCATGCCACTCGACGCCGACGAGCAATGGGGCCCCGACCGGGTAGTGCCTCTGCAACGGGTCATCGAAGAGATCCACGAAGCGTTCCCGATCGAGGCCATCGAACGCACGTCGGCGCCGGCGACGCGATATCGCTACCTCGATGGACAAGGCGAGGTTGGCGTCATCGCTACCGTCACCGAAAAGTTCTGCGACACCTGTGACCGCATCCGCCTCACCGCGGACGGCCAGTTCCGAAACTGCTTGTTCGCGGTCACCGATTACAACCTGCGCGACGCAATGCGTGGGGGAGCGACCGACGACGAGCTCGCCGCCATCATCGAGGGCGCAGTTCACGACAAGTGGGCGGGCCACGGCATCGACACCGTGCATTTCATTCGTCCGAAGCGCAACATGAGCCAAATCGGAGGCTGAGGTGTCGGCACACGACGAGTTCACCCACCTCGACCCAATGGGTCGGGCTCGCATGGTCGATGTCACCCAGAAGGAACCCACACACCGACGGGCCATTGCCCGCGGGCGGGTCTATATGACCCCCGATACCGCATCGTCGGTGGCGCGTGGCGCTATCGCCAAAGGCGATGTGTTGAGCGTTGCTCGGGTGGCGGGCATCCAGGCCGCAAAGCGAACGTCAGATCTCATTCCGCTGTGTCACCCCTTGCTGATCGGTGCGGTGAACGTGAACTTTGAGCTCGCCGATGCCCATATTGACATCGAAGCGTCGGTCGAAACTGTTGGACTGACAGGGGTCGAGATGGAAGCCTTGACGGCGTGTTCCACCGCAGCGCTAACGATCTACGACATGTGCAAGTCGCTCGATAAGTCAATGACGATCTCGGAGATTGCGTTGTGGGAAAAGACCGGTGGTAAGAGCGGTGCGTACCACCGCGAAACAGCTGACTGAAGGTCCACGAGCTACCAACTTTGGGGTTGTAGGGTTTCGCCGTTCAGTTTGTTCTCGACCAAAGAGCTTCGCCACCCATGTTGTTTCTCGCAATTCTCGTTCTCGCGCTCGGATGGGCTGGCTGGTTATGGGCGTGGGGGCGCGATCGGGTCGCTGCGAATCACGGGTTTGCTCCGATCCCGCTGGGAGGCCGGTCGAGCGGCCGCTGGGCGATGCCGCGTTCTGCAGCCATGTCGCGAACTCGCCGACGCGACGTTCTTGTCGGCCTTTGCATCGCTGCGATGGTGTCGTTCGTTTTCGCCCGGAGTTGGTCGATGTTGTGGGTGGCCCACGGTCTGATCGATGTACTGTTGCTGTGTTATGGCATTGCGGTAGTGAGCATCGAACAGCGTTCGATGCAAAGCCCGCGTCCCGCTGTAGGAGCGGTCAGCCCGCTTCTCGCTGCCCCGCGAATGTCGTTGCAGCCAATTGTTGAGGACGGCTACTAAGACCAGCCGCATGCCGCGCAAAATGGCGCGTCATTCTGGATTGCGTGTCCAATCGACGTGACGTGACCCACAGGGGATTTTGGTGTTGTCCCCGGAGGTCGTCCCTAAGCTACCAATCGGTAACTGCTCGAAAACGGTCTGGTTCAGATTGCTTCTGAAGTATCGACACGGAAATGCCGATACTTCGTGCGCTGGCCATACCACACACGTGTGACCGAACAACTTGAACGTCGTCGTGACCGCCGTCCGACGCTTGAACGTTGAAACATCTATGGGGGTTCCGCCACCTCCGTTTCAACGAGGCCCGTCCCTGGTTCCGCCGCCGTGGGGCGGGCCGCTTTCTTTTTGTGCCCTCGGCTAGGGTGGCGCCATGTTGCGTCACGTAGTCATGATTCGCTTGAACGACAGTGCGTCCGAGGCAGACGTCTTGGCCATTGTCGATGGGCTTGGCACATTGCCAGGGCTGATCCCCGAGATCCGGTCGTATTCAATTGGGCGCGATGCGGGCTTGGCCGAAGACAACTTCGATCTCGTTGTCGTTGGTGACTTCGATGACGAGGCCGGGTATCAGGCATATGCAACAAACGCCGATCATCTCGCTGTCATCGGGGAGTACATCAAGCCGTTCATCGCCGGGCGTACTGCCGTGCAATACGAACTGGCGGAGTGAGTAGCGCCACGGTCTTCGCCCGGGCAGCTGTCGCTGGCAACCCTTCTGACGGCTATGACGGTGCAGTGTGTTCAGTCGTCGTTCCGCAGTTCTCGGCAACAGCGTCAACGTCGGCCGCAGCTGATGCTTCCGTGCCGCTCGTCTCGGCCGCTATCGAGCGCTTTGGTCGCGAGGTCACGCCTGTCGACGTTGGGGTAACGATCCAAACCTCGATTCCGCGGTCGGTTGGTTTGGCCGGGTCAAGCGCAATCGTTGTGGCGGTGATCCAGGCGCTCGCGAAGCACACGAGTGCCAACCTAGAGCCGATGCAGGTCGCTCAGCTGGCTTACGACGTCGAACGCGTCGACTTGGGAATCGCCGGGGGATGGCAGGACCAACTGATCCAGAGCCACGGTTACTCGGCACTCATCGAATGCGCCGAACCCCGCAACGTTCATCCGATTGCGATGTCGACTGACCGTCCGATTCCGCTGTATCTGGCATGGTCTTATTCCGCTGCTCAGGCAAGTGGCGATGCTCATGCGAAGCTGCAGTCCACGCACACCCCCGAGAGCCCCCAGATGCGGGAACTCGCCGAGCTGGGTCGGCAGGCAGCGGCAAGCTTTGCCTCTGGTGATGTGCACTCGCTAAAGCAGGCCATCAACTCGACGTTCGACATCCGGCGCACCGTCATGGACATTGCGCCGGCGCAAGTCGAGATGGTTGAGACCGCTCGAAACCTGGGGGCTTCGGCCAACTTCGCCGGGAGCGGCGGTGCGATCCTTGGCGTGCTTCCCAAGGACGGCGATGGTTTCTTGGGGCAACTCCGGGGCGTGGGGTATGAGGTAGCGACATGGGAGGCGACATGACCGCAGGCGAACTGCCCGATGGACTGTTTGCATTCGACGGCGAAAAGTACCTACCCAGTGAGTTCACTAGGGGGCCATGGCGGCCCGATGCGCAGCACGGTGGTCCACCATCAGCGCTGCTCGCATCGTTGTGCGAGCCCCACGTGGCCGTTGGCGAGTTTCTGTCGCAGATCCACATCGAGCTGCTTCGCCCGGTTCGCCTCGACCCTCTGTGGTCCGCGGTCGAGCGAACGCAGGTGAGCGGACGGGTAAGCCGCGTGATCGCCGAGCTTCATAGTGACCGCGGAGGCGGCGGCACCGAGCCGGTTGCACGGGCGACGGCAATGGTGCTGGCCGAATCCGAGCTCACGACGCCCGACTGGGTTGGTGACGCCGAGCCCGCAACCGAACCCCCATCGCCCGATGCGGCGGTTGATCCGCCACGGTGGGCGAGTGGCGACGTTACGACGTATCACCGCAACGCCGTCGAACACCGCTTTACCGAGGGCTCGTTTCGGACTCCTGGCCCGGCGGTCGATTGGATGCGGCTTCGTCTGCCGCTCATCGCCGGACAGCCAACGACTGGGTTGCAGCGGATTGCTGCGGCAGCGGACTTCGGGTCAGGTATCTCAGCGGTGTACGGAGCTGAGTCTCCTGTTGGCCTGATCAATGCCAATCTGACGATCAACCGCATTCGGGCGAACGTCGGCGACTGGGTGTCACTCGATGCCACCACCTACGTGGGTGCGGGAACGGGCCTGGGAGTAACCAAGCTCGGGGACGTCAACGGCCTAGCCGCAATAGCCACCCAAAGCCTCCTCGGCTACCAAACCGGGATGTAAACCTCTCGCTCTAGCGGCACGAAACGTACGGACAGGCTGACGCCGCCTCCGGCGTAAAGCCTGCGTGGCAAATGAACGCTCCCCGAAGGGGACGGTAGGAATAGCTGCGAAGGCAGCAAAATCGCGACGGAGTCGCTGCTGCGTTTGCAGCTATTCGATTCGTTCGAGGAGCTCGAGCTTTGCGTCTTCTAGCTCGTCGTCGGTGAGGTCTCCGCGCTGATGCAGGCGCTGGATTTTCTCGGTCATCGACATGAGCTCGGGTGCCGACAGTTTGCCCTTGCCAGCGAAGAGTCGCTCGACGGTCGTCATGTTTTCGAGGTCAAGTTCGACCTCGGGGAGAACTTCTTCGACCTCTGGCTCTGGAGCTGGCTTGGAGCCGTTGATTCGTGCGGCCTGCTTCTCGGCCTTCTTCGCTGCCTTTGCGCGTTCACGCTGCAGTTTCGCGAATGTGGTGCGTTGCTTTGCCATTCGATGCTCCTTCGATCAACGGGTCCGATGCGTCTACGTCTGCAGTTGTGCAAAGACGAGCGCGGCGCCCGACGGTTCTGAACGTGGTTGCGTACGGGCAACAACAAGCTCAGCGGATATCCAAACATCCACCATAGAGAAGTCGGGGCCCATTTCAGCGTCATGGCGGTGTGACACCTGTAAATACGGGCCCTTTGACCTAGGTTTTTGATCGCTTCTTTACAAATTCAGCCGCGATGTCGGCTGGTTGCGCTTTATCGAAGAGGTAACCCTGGCCAACCGAGTAGCCCAAGCCAAGGAGGGCGCTTTGCTGGCTCTCGTCCTCGATACCTTCGGCGATCGTCATAACTTCGAGGCTTTGGGCCATGGTGGCGATCGTGGCCAACATCGACCGGCCCTTGCGATCATCGATTCGGTTCACGAATGAGCGATCAACCTTGATGATGGTGATTGGTAGCTGGTGCACGTTGCTGAGCGACGAGTAGCCGGTTCCGAAGTCATCGAGGGCAATTCCGATACCGAGCTCGGCGACTTTTTCGAGCACCGAGACCACGTGGCTGACGTCGCCGGTCATGACCGATTCGGTAAATTCGATCACGAGTTGTGTGGGGTCGAGCTGGGTTTCGTTCAGGACTGCGTTGAGCGTTGACACAAAAGCGGAATCGGTGATGTGGCGAGGGGACACATTCACGCTCACGAAGCCGCTAAAGCCGAAGTCATCTACCCAGCTGCGAGCCGTTCTCGCCGACTCTCGAAGAACATACGAGCCGAGTTCGATTATTGAGCCAGCTTGCTCGGCGATTGGGATGAACTCCGACGGTGATTGGCGCCCGAGAATGGGGTGGGTCCAGCGAGCGAGGGCTTCCACTCCGAGCGCATCTCCAGTCGACAGGTCGACGAAGGGTTGGAAGTGCACGTCGAGCTGATCCTTCTTGAGTGCGGTTCGCAGATCTTTCTCGAGCTGGATGCGGCGAAGCAGGCTGTCGTGCATCGACTGCTCGTATACCGACAGACGGTTCTTTCCTTCTCGCTTTGCGTCGTACATGGCTATGTCGGCGTGGCGAAGCAGCTCAGCGGAGTCGTTGACTGCGAGGTCTGAATGGGCGACACCGAAGCTGGCGTGCACTTCGACCGACAGGCCGACGTCGAGGTTGAAGGTCGGCATGAGCACTTCTTGGGCGCGGCGCACGAATGCCTCTGAGACGGTTAAGCCTTCTGGGGATTCCAGGCATACCGCGAACTCATCACCGCCGAGACGAGCGAGTGTGTCGTGATCGCGTAGTACCCCGGCGACTCGGCGCGCGACCTGGGTAAGGAGCGCATCGCCTGCGGCGTGCCCGAGAGTGTCGTTGATGTCCTTGAAGTTGTCGACGTCGAAGAACACAACACTGACCGTTTCGCCGGTTCGCGTGCGTCGGGCTAGCGCCTGGTTCACCCGGTCGATAAACAGCGAGCGGTTTGGCAGATCCGTTAGGGGATCGTGAAACGCCAAGTATTCGAAACGTGCGTCGTAGTCGCGACGCTGAAGGGCGTACCGAATCGTGCGCTCCAACATGTCCGAGGTGAGGCCGTCTTTGACCAGGTAGTCAGATGCGCCGGCAAGCATTGCTAGCTCGTCGACCTCAGAGGAGTGTTCGCCGGTGAGCAGGATCGCGGGGGTTAGGCGAAGTGCTTCTTTGCCCTGGTGAAGAACTTCTACACCCGTTTGGCGACCCAGGCGGTAGTCGATCAGACATACGTCGTGCTGCCCGGACTGCAGAGCGGCCAGGCCCAGCTCGGGTGTCTCGCACCACTGGACGTCATAGTCCTGTGTGGTAACCGAGTCGAGAAGATCGCACGCAAGACAATAGTCATCTTCGTCGTCTTCAATGAGGAGTACGGAAATCGGTGGCATATCGAGCTAATTGCCAGCCAGGCGATACCCCCGACTAACTCCGTCCTATCGACACAGAAATCGATAGATTGAGAATTCGGTCACGTTGAATTCTCACGTTTTCGCGCATAGGTCATTTGACCCCTTCAGGACGGCGCGAACTGGTCGATGAGGACTAGGTACTACCTCCATGTCCTTCTTCCATTCGCCCGAAAGGTGACATTCCATGGCTCAAACGATGATGCCGGCGGCCTGGTCGGCACTGCTCGAACAGGTCAAGCCATTTGGTGAGACAGATTTCTCTGCGGTCCTTACGACTGCTGGCAAATTGCTTGGCTTCTCCGCGGCGCAGATCGAACAGTCGGGTCGGTCGGTCGCTCGCATTGGCGGCATCCGCGACTTCTCGACGGGACACTCGGTCGAGCTTGCGCACTCTGCCTCCCAGCTGCGGGTGCTTTGGGACTCTGAGGCCGACACTGATCGCGATGACAGCTTGTCAGCGCTCGCAGCCATGATCGACCTCGCCCTCCTCGCCAAGGACCGCCGCGCGTACGACGCACAGACGCCGATGATGGCGCCGACGGGCACGAAGGATCGCTTGACGAACACGATCGATCGCGATGCGTTCGCCGACTACCTCGATCTCGAATTTGCCGCAGGACCAAGCAACGCAACCGTCATGGTCATTGGCCTCGACGGCATGAGTGTTGTGAACGACACGATGAGCCATACGGTTGGCGACATCGTCTTGGCCGAAACCGCTGACCGGCTGCGCGATACCCTTCGCTCGTGCGACATCGTCAGCCGTCTTGGTGGCGATATCTTTGGTATCTACTGCCCGAACATGCCGATCGATACCGCACAACGTCTCGCGATTCGCTTGCAGGCCGCGGTGGCCCGCCCGATCGTTGTGCAGTCCAACGAGCTTAGGATCACCGCTGGAGTTGGTCTGGCTTCGCGTGCCAAGGGCGAGAAGGCCCATGACACGCTTTCGAATGGTGACACTGCTTTGCAGGCGGCCAAGGCAGCTGGACCTGGCGAACTTGCTCTCTACGACGGCGAGATCCGCACCCGCACCGAAGACCGCCGAGAACTAGCTGCCGAACTTGTTGAGGCCTTGGACAAGAACCAACTCACCACAGCAATGGAACCAATCGTGCATCTTCCGGGCGGAGAGATCGTCGGTGTTGAAGCACATGTGGTCTGGGAGCATCCAATCCGCGGAACTATTGACCGGTCCGAATTCATGGACTTGGCCGAGCTCATCGGCCGCGTTGCTGACGTCGAGCGTGCTGTTCTCGAATATGCGCTTGCCGAACAGGATGGCGATTCGGTGCGAACCGGTGTCAACATCTCTGGTTCAACTCTTCGCGATCCGATCGCGATCGGTTGGATGGCTGAGCGCCTACGTGAAGCTCCAGGCAAGTTGATCGTCGAAGTCAGCGAGACCTCGGTAAGCACCGGCGGCGACATTGTTGTGCGCCACCTCGAGATGCTGCGAGACGCTGGGGCTTCGGTCGTCCTCGATGACTTTGGCTTGTCGTTCGCTTCGCTGCGGACGCTTCACGCATTCGCCTTCGATGGCGTCAAGTTGCATACGTCGCTCCTCAGCGAGGGTGACCGCAATCGAATGACCGCAATCGCGAAGGGCGTATATGCAAGCTCAGGTTCGATTGGCTTTGACGTGGTGCACAGCGCTGTCGAGACCGACGACGACCTGCGTCTGCTGATGGCACTCGATCAGAAGATCTCCGAGCATGGCTTCTACGCACAGGGCGCTGCCGTACGCGCACGCGTAAACGCAGCGACTGTATAACGCTCGGACTGCCGCCGAGATCCGCGGAAGCCGACATGGTCGTCCGCTCCGCTCCCAACACCTCGACACTTCCGGTCGAGATCCGCGGACACCGACATGGTCACAGCGAACGCTGCGCGTTCGGGCGAGCTTCGCTCCCTAACACCTCGACACTTCCGGTCGAGATCCGCGGACACCTACATGGTCGTCCGCTCCGCTCCCTCCCTCGAAGACGCGCTAGTCGAACTGGAAACGGCTGTTTATGGTTGAAGTACTTCTTGCGATCATGCTGGTTGTCTTCGTGCCAGCATTTGCCTGGGCCAATTACATCACCTGGCGAAACATCAGAAGGGCGCTAGAACTTGTGGCCGACCCCGCTTCGGTTATCGAGGGAGTGGGGCGAACTCTCACGGTCGAGGCAGGTCAAGAGGATGTCTTCGTGCCGTGCGCCTTAACTCGTAATTCTCCATTTCAGCAACCCCTGGAGATGGCACGGGTCATGGTCATACAGGGCGGCGATTCGGTCCAAATCTTAGATCCCTACGGGTCAGAAGACTTTGTAGTCTCGCTGCCTAAGACTCGTCGTGGAAAGCGCTTTGGGTTCGGGCACGTGGTAGGTCGTTACGGAAACTCCACGTCATCAACCACAGTTCGAGCTTCAATGCCGTTTCGGCTGGTGTTCCGCAGCGAGTACCTCAAGCTGATAGGGAATTGACGCTGTCGAAGCACGGGAACTGAAGGCGGTACGGGACCGAGCGGCGTGTAGTTCCATCTCTCCGAGCTGGAACATCGCCCTCTTTCGTTGGCGGAGCCACCACCGCCGCCCAGGTCACTACGCGGGCTTGGCTCATTGCGGGTGCCTGTCGTCGACAAGCACCCGCGTGGTGAGTCCAGGTCGATCTATGGAACTTCGACAGGTTCCGTGGCCATTGCGTCGTCGGTGAGGTCGATGACCATGCCCATGCCCTTGTCGGACGTGCTGTAGACCCGCTCGCCGTGCTGGCTGAGGTCGAGGCCTGCGTACTCTTGTTCTTCGCTGACCCGAAGGCCCATCGTGGCATCGAGCGCCTTAGCGATGATGAAGGTCATGATTCCTGAGTAGATGATGACCGATCCCATGGCGATGATCTGACTGAGCAGGAACGCGGGCTCTCCGAAGAGCAGCCCGTCTTGGCCGCCGATGGATGCCTCGGCGAAGAAGCCGAGGAGGAGTCCGCCGATGATGCCGCCTACGCCGTGAATGCCGACGACGTCGAGCGAGTCGTCGTAGCCGAGCTTGTCCTTCAACATGATGGCGTAGAAGCACACAGCGCCGGCGGCGAGACCAAACAGGATGGCCGAAAGTGTGCTGACAAAGCCAGCAGCTGGGGTGATGGCGACGAGACCGGCAATGAGGCCCGACGCGGTGCCGAGGATGGTGGCTTTGCCTTCCTTGATCCACTCGACGGCGACCCATCCGACCATGCCGGCCGAGCCAGCGACGAGGGTGTTGATAAGCGCCTGTGCGGCCGAGGCGTCAGCGGCTCCGGCAGAGCCAGCGTTGAAGCCGAACCAGCCGAACCACAAGATGCCGGTGCCGATAAGCAGGATCGAGAGGTTGTGTGGACGCATGTCTTCGGTTCCGAGGCCTCGGCGCTTGCCGAGGATGAGGGCCATGACCAACGCGGCGACGCCAGCGTTGATGTGAATGGCGGTGCCGCCTGCGAAGTCGAGTGCGGCAGGGTCGAGGCCGGTGTGGTGCCATCCGGTGTATACCCAGTAGGTGACCGGGGTATAGACGAGAACCGACCACAGCGACAGGAACACGCACCAGGACGAGAACTTCATTCGGTCAGCAACAGCACCCGAGATCAGCGCTGGGGTGATTGCGGCGAAGGTCATGAAGAAGGCGACCATCAGGAGGTTCGGTACGCCCGAGTCGTTCACGCCTTCGATGCCGTCGAGGCCTACGGCGGAAAGCCCGCCGAGCAGTGCGCCGTCACCCTCGTTGCCGAGCGAGTAGGTGAACAGCACCCACAGAATTGGGACGATGGCGATGCTTGCCATGTTCATCATCAGCATGTTGCCGACGTGCTTGGCCCGAACCATGCCACCGTAGAAGAGCGCTAGCCCTGGAACCATGAAGACGACGAGTGCTGCGCTAATCAGCATCCATGCGGTGTTGCCGCTATCCATTTCAGTTTCTCCTGTGTTGAACCCGAGAGAAATAATGGACCGCGCAAATGGCAGACACACTGCTCACAATCGGCTGTTCACCGATGCGAAACATTGCGGTAACAGTGGAAACACTCAGTTAACACAAGACGCTCAAACCGAGCGTTTGCGGGCATTGCAGGCCGTCTACATCGCCTCGGCGTGGCCGAGCCCTGGCTCGATTCCTGGGCGTTCGAGAACGATGGGAAGCTTGTCTCGTATGGCCCGGTCCCGAGCCGGGTCGAGGTGCGTGGGGTGTACGTCGAGCAGTTTCTGCACTTGCTCTTGGGCCACGGTGAGTTGATCTTTGCCGCCAGCATCGAGCCAGTTGTCAGGCGATTCGCGATCGCCAATCTCTGGGTAGACGTATTCGCGCTGCATCAGGTCGAGCGTCTGCTGTGATCCGAGGAAGTGGCCAGCACCATGCACGACCTCCTTGATGACGTCGACCGACAAGGTTTCTTCGTTTACTTCGATACCGCGTACGGTGCGGTTGATCGAGCCGAGCATGTCGTTGTCGATAACGAGCGCCTCGAGCGAGCACGACATAAGCGAGCCGAGCATTCCAGCGCTCTCGTACACCAGGTTGGTGCCGGCTTGGCCGGCGAGGGTGACGTTGATGCCCTTCTCGTAGCCGCCTTGGGCATCGGGCACCTTCGAATCGGTCATTCCTGCAGCGCAACCCGATGGCAGGCCGAGGTAATTGCTGATCTGGCCCGCCGCCGCGTTGAGCACACCTTCTTCTCCGGACCCACCGCTCATGGCGCCGGTTCGAAGGTCGGAGACAAACGGCCACAGGCCCATGACGCACGGGTGGCCAGGGTTCATCAGGTTGACGGCAGTAAGGGCGGCCAGGCACTCGGCCAATGCTTGTGCCAACGACCCGGCGAGTGCCGCGGGCGAGGTTGCGCCTGCTTGGCCAGCCGAAAGCAGGTTGATGGGCATGCCGGTCTCGACCTGGGCAACCATGCAGTTGGTCGACTCTTCAGCGAAGCGCAACGGCGGCACCACGAAGGTGTTCTGTGCACATACGAATGGGCGCTTGCGGAACTCACCTTCTCCGCCGAGGGCCATGTCATACATCTCGACGGTCTCGTACACGTGTGGGCGTTCGAACCACGAGGTGCCCTGCGGCTTTGACGTGCCAGCCATGGTGGCGAACGCCGTGTTGAGATCAAGCTCGCGGCTGTCGACGCGGTCGCGTGCCACCACGGTGCGGGCGAAGAAGTGGATGTTGTCGAGGGTGTCGGCAATGCGGGCCGTGTCGTAACAGTCCTGGGTAGACGAATGGCGGAACGTGTTCGCCACCGGGTCGTACATGAGGACGGCCGCGCCGCCCGTGCCGAAGTGCACACGGTCGCCTCCGACCGTGATCGATTTATCGTCGTCGAATCCGTGCCAGATCCACTCTTTTGCTGCCATGTCGATGCCGCGCTCGACGAGGCCACGTGGGTAGCGCAGGCGTCCGTGTTCGTCGACGTGGCCTCCGGCTTCGGTAACGACTTCAACAAACTCGGGCACTGGCGTGCCCATGCCGACGTCTTCGAGCAGCTCGAGTGCGGTCTCGTAAACCTGCTTCAACTGTGCTTCAGACAGCGGCTTGTAGAGACCGCCGGGGAGGCCGGGTCGAATTGGCCGCTCGTCCTTCTTCAGTGGCGCTTGTCGAGTTGCCACTCGTGCTGCTCGGCCACCGCTGCGTCGACGGGGTGCTTCATCGCTCATGTCATTGCCTCTGTTCTAATCAGTAGTTAGGCGCGAAGCGCTTCGTTGGTTGGGTCGTAGGCCGGTTCGGCCAACACGGTGGCCGTTCTGCGAACACCGAGCATTTCGAGCTCGAACGTGGAGCCAGGTGCTTCGTACTCGGGTGCCACGTACACAAAGCCGAGGCTCTTGCCGACCGCATGCCCAAAGGCGCCGGACGTGCCGATGCCCATGACCGCACCGTTCGTGCCATAGGCCGGTTCGTTTCCGAGCAAGTCGCTTTCGCCATCGTCGAGCTCGCAGTAGACGAGCACCATCGACAGCGGGTCGCTCTGGTCGCGGCGGGCCACGGTTGCGTCTTTGCCCACGAAGTCGCCGTCGAAGTCGACGAAGCGTTCGAGGCGGGCTTCGATGGGGGTGATCTCGGTGGTGAGCTCGCTGCCCCACGCCTTGTAGCCCTTCTCGATGCGCATCACGTTCATGGCGTACGCACCGAAGTGCACCATGCCGTGCGGTTCGCCCGCGGCGACGATGGCGTCGTAGACCGTCTCCATCTGGTCGATGGGCATGTGGAGCTCCCAACCGAGCTCGCCCACGTAACTAACGCGCAGGGCCTTGACGGGCACGCCAGCGACGTCGATCTCTTGGGCGGTGAGCCAACGGAACGAGTCGTTGGTGAGGTCGGCGTCGGTGAGCTGGGCAAGTACGTCGCGTGAGCGAGGCCCGGTGACCGCAAGGATGGCGTTGGCGTCGGTGACGTCGGTGACCGTGACGTCTTCGCCGGGGGCGATGTGGTCGTTGAGCCAGTCCTCATCGTGGGTGGTGCCCATGATGGCCGAGTTCAGGTAATAGCGGTTCTCGCCGAGGCGGGTGATGGTCATCTCGCACTCGATGCCGCCGAGCTCGGTGAGCATGTGCACGAGGCGCATACCGCCGTCCTTGCCCGGGATCTTGTTGGCCGACACTCGGTTGAGCAGGGCTGCGGCGTCGGCTCCGGTTACTTCGAACTTGGCGAATGCGGTGAGGTCGGCGACGCCGACACGTTCACGCGTGCCGGTGACTTCTGCGGCCACGATGTCGAACGCGTTCGAACGCTTGAACGTGTGCTGCTCGGCCTCGCCGAAGTACTGCGGGCGTTCCCAGCCGTACACCTCTTGCCACTGGGCGCCGAGGGCATCGAGCTTGTCGTAGATCGGGGTGACCTTCTGCTTGCGTGCGGCCGGGTGGTACTCGCCCGGCGGACGGGTTTGGTACATGAGGTGGTATTCCTCGATGGCCTTCTCGTAGGCGAACTCGCCTTTGGCGCCGGTGTGGTTGCCGAAGCGGCGCGGGTCCATGCCGCGCACGTTGATTTCGGTTTGGCCGTGCACCATCCACTGGGCCAAGTACTTGCCAGCGCCCGGACCTTGGGTAATGCCGATCGACGCGCCGTTGCAGTGCCAGTAGTTCTTGAAGCCGGGGGCGGGGCCGAGCAGGTAACCCGAGTCGGGCGTGTGGGTGATGGGGCCCGACACGGTCTGCTTGATGCCAGCTTCGGCCCAGGCGGGCACTCGGTCGAGGGCATCGATGAGGCAGTCGGCAATGACGTCGTGGTCTGGGGGAGTGAGGTAGAAGTGCAGGTCCCAGTCGATGCCGTCGACGCCGTAGGCCTGGGCGTTGGCCATCTCGTAGGGGCCGATGAGGATGCCGTCGATTTCACGGCGGTAGTACGACGACGAACGAGGGTCGCGGGTGACGGGCGGTTCGAAGTCGAGCGCCTTCATAGCTTCGAGGGGTTCGGTGATGATGTATTGGTGGATGACCGACACGATCGGCACCTCGAGGCCGATCATCTCGCCCAGCTGCGGGGCGTAACAGCCCGCAGCGTTAACCACGTGCTCGGCGACGATGCGACCTTCTTTGGTGATGACTTCCCAGCGGCCGTCGTCGAGCTGGTTCATGTCGACGACCGGGTTGTTACGGCTGATCTCGACGCCGAGCTGGCGGGCGCCCTTGGCCATGGCGTTGGTCGAGCCGGTGGGGTCGGACCAGCCGTCGTTGGGCGTGTAGAAGCCGAGCTGCACGTCGTCGATGTTCTCGAAGAGGGGGTTGAGGCGTTTGATTTCTTCGCGGTCGATGAGGTGGCTTTCGACGCCGAGCTGGTTGAGCTGGGCGTGGACTTGCTTGTGCCACAGCACGTCTTGGTCGCTGATGGCGAAGCGGATGGCGCCGCAACCGTGCCAGCCAGCCGACAAGCCGGTTTCTTCTTCGATCTTGGGGTAGAGCTGGATGGCCTCTTCGTGGACCTTGGCCATGTTGAGGTCGCCGATGAAGTTGGGGACGAGGCCCGCAGCGTGCCACGTCGACCCGGAGGTGAGCTCGCCCTTTTCGACGAGGATCGTGTCGGGGCCCCAGCCTTCGTGGCCTAGGAAGTAGGCCAGGCCGACACCCATGGCGCCACCTCCGATGATGACGACGCGTGCTTCTTCTCGCATGACCGAGGAACCCCCATTGGTTCAAGTACTGAGTTTCAAAAAGAAGGAACGTTTCACTGAGTGGAACGTTCCATTTAATATAGCTAGTGTAGTTGATTGACATGCAGGGAATCGAACGGGCCTTCACAGTTTTGCGTGCCCTCGCCGGGCGCACTGGCACCAGTTCTCTGGCCGAAGTCACTAAGGCCAGTGGCTTGCCAAAAAGCACGGTGCTTCGGCTTTTGGCGGCACTCGAGGAACAAGGCGCTGTGCAAAGCCTGGCCGGCCGCTATTCCATCGGGCCGGGGCTTGCCGCGCTCTCACACCACGGCGCCCCGATAAGTGCGCTGCGCGAGGTGGCGCGCCCGTACTTGCTCGAAACGGCCGAAGCGTTGCAGGAGAACGTGTCGCTCACCATTGAAGACGGCGACGCCACCCTGTACCTCGACACGGTGGTGGCCGAGAGCTCGGTGCGGGTGCACGATTGGACTGGCGAACGCTTGCCCTATCACGCCTCGGCCGGTGGGCTTGCCTTGCTGTCGACCTGGTCGGATGAGGCGCTCGCCAAGCTCGTCGAGGCCGGCCTCGAGGAGTTCACCGAATCGACCGTCACCACGCGTGCGGGCATCGAGCAAAAGTTCGCCGAGCTCAAAAAGCATGGCGTCGTGTGGACCCTCCAAGAGTTCGCAAGCGACGTCAACGGCGTCGCTGCCGTCATTCGGCGAGGCACCGGCGAAGTAGTGGCGTCACTAAACGCCTATGGCCCGACCTACCGCTTCCCCGGCGACCGCACCGCCGCCGAAGTCGCGGCAATCCTCACCGAAGCCTGCACAAAGATCGGCGACCGAATCGCATAGGTGGGTGCTCGATCTGCTCGAAGTCGGGCTTGAAGTTGGCCGACCTGCGCCCGCGAACCCAACCACAAGTTAGATGTCACAGCTCCTCACTACCGTCGGACCTATGGCAAAGGACTTCAAGGCGCCGCCTCTCAAAGATGTAGCACGCCCGTGCTACGTTAGGGACATGGCAGGCACAACAACAGTTCGTCTCGACGATGAAGATGAAGCGATCCTCGCGTTGCTCTCTGAGCAGTACGGGGGTCGGTCGAGCGTGATTCGTCACGCATTGAAGGCCCTTGCTGCAGACCATCAACGCAAAGACGGTCTTCGCTCGTTCCTCGATGAGTGGGTCGAAGACGTCAGTAATGATGAGGTTGCCGCAATGACGGAACGTTTTGGTCTTTGATCCTCGACGCTGGGTTTCTTGTTGCCGTCGACAGGGCAGAGCGGTCGACAGATGTCTTTCTGGCTGCTGCTAGCAAGATGGGCACTGCCTTGCACACGACGGAACCGGTCGTTGGTCAGGTTTGGCGTAACGGTGCTCGGCAGGCTCGCCTGGCTGCCTTTCTCAAGTCGATTGTTGTGCATCCGCTCGATGACGGCCGCCGGGTCGGGCAGCTTCTCGGTCAGAGTGGTGCCGCCGATGTAGTCGACGCTCACCTCACACTCTTGGCCGTTCGGCTAGCCGACAGCATCATGACCGGCGACGTTGAAGACATCGGGCGCCTCGCCGCGGTGTTCGGTCCCGCAGCGCCAACGGTTCATGCGTGGCCGTAGTCGTGTAGGAGTGATCGGTGCCGATGGTGGCACCGCTTAGCCCCGGCAGTTTGGGGCGGGGTACCGTGAGCTATGAGCGTGGACGCGACGACATGACGATCACCGAGATCCGGGTGTACAAGACACCGCTGGCTGCTGTGTCTACCTACAACATGTCGAACTCGACGGTGTCCACGCCCGAGTCGACCATCGTCGAGGTGGTCGACAGCGACGGCACGATCGGTTACGGCGAGGCGTGTCTGGCCAGCCCGCAGTTTCAGCCCGCACATAACGATGGGGTTCGCTCGTCTCTGTCGGTGTTGGCGCCTGCGATCTTGGGTCTCGACCCGCTCAAGCTCAACCATGTCAATGCGGCAATGGGAGCGGCCCTCGATGGCCACACCGAAGGCAAAGCCGCACTCGACATTGCCTGCTGGGATCTTGTGGGCAAGAAGCTCGATCTGCCGGTTGTCGACCTGCTCGGCGGTGCCCAGATGGACGAAGTGACCACCTACCACGTCGTGGGCATTAGCTCGCCTGAGGTCGCCGCCGAAACCGCCGAGCGGTTGCAGTCCGAGGGCATCACCAGGCTTCAGCTCAAGGCAGGCGGTCGGCCGATTCACGAGGACATCGCCAGCATTCATGCCGTCGACGCCGTTCGACGACCTGGCACCGATCTGGCGGTCGACACCAACCGGGGGTGGTCGACGGTCGAGGCCATTCAGGTGTCGAATGCGTGTGCGAACATCACGATGTCGATGGAGCAACCGTGTGCCACCGAAGCCGAGTTGTTGCACATCAAGCCGCAGCTGCGACATCCCCTCGTGGTGGACGAGGTGTCGACCGATATCCGCGCGATAGCACGCATGATCTCGTCTGGTCTGGCGGACGGCTTCGGGTTGAAGCTAAGCCGGCTCGGCGGACTCACCGCGATGCGAGCCGTGCGCGACCTGTGCATGGCCACCCGCACGCCGATGAGCTCCGACGAGGCCTGGGGCGGCGACATCGTCGCCGCTGCCTGTGTTGCGCTCGGTGCCACCCTCAACCCACAGTTCAGTCGTGGCGCTTGGTTGGCCCATCCGTATCACCAGGTGCACTACGACGAGGCCAACGGCCCTCGAATCGCCAACGGCTTCGCGACCCTGCCAGCGGGCGGGCCAGGCCTCGGACTCGTCCTCGAAGAGGGCCAGTTCGGCGACCCGGTAGCGGTTTACCGGGAGCAAGCCAAAGCTGCTTCGACTACAGAGAGGTGCAGCTAGTCAGCCAAGTGTGGGCGTTGGTTCTGTGGGTCGTACCAGGAGCGGATCGAGGCTGACATGGCGACTTGTCGTCCGCCGATGTTGGTTCCCCAGCTGGCCGACTCCACCCAGTCTTTCGTCACGGCCTCGCCGTCAGGGTGCTCGACGTACCCCATGGCGCAGCATCGGTCTTGAGTGGCCGACCACATCGCCGACGACGTGCGGCCCACCATGATGCCGTCTCGATAGAGCGGTTCGTCGTGGTACGCGAGCAGGTCGGGGTCCTCGATGCGGAACTGGATGAGACGTTTGCTTCGCGGTGCGTCCTTCTGCGCGGCAAGTGCGTCTCGGCCAACGAAGTCGCCCTTGTCCCAATCGATGGCGAAGCCGAGGCCCGCCTCGATAGGGGTGTCTTCGTCGGTGATGTCGTGGCCCCAATGGCGCATGCCAGCCTCGAGGCGAAGCGAGTTCATGGCGTGGTACCCGGCGTGCACCAGGCCGTGCTTCGCTCCGGCTTCGACGATGGCGTCAAACACGGCACCGGCCGAGTCGTTCATCACGTACAGCTCCCACCCGAGCTCGCCCACATAGCTCATGCGGAGGGCAAGCACGGTCTCGCCCGCAATCTGAATGCGCTTGCTCCAGCCGAACGGGAAGCCCCCGCTGTCGATGTCGTTGTTCGACAGGTCGGCGTCGGTGAGCTCGGACAACAGCTTGCGGCTGTTCGGGCCCATGAGGCCGAGCATCACGAAGTTGTCGGTCACGTTGGTGATGGTGAGGTCCTTGCCTTTGCAGGCTCGCCGCAGCCAGGTGAAGTCGCGGTTCTCGGCGGCGGCCGCAGTGACGACGAAGAAGGCATCGTCGCTCATACGGGTGACGGTGAGGTCGGCCTCGATTCCACCCTTGTGGTTGCACCACTGGGTGTAGACGGCCTTGCCGATGGGTGCGTCGATTTGGGCCACGCTCATGTGGTTCAACACAGCCAGCGCGTCGGGCCCCTCGACCCGAGCCTTCGCGAACGACGTCTGATCGAACAGGCCAACCGCCTCTCGAACGCCGATGCACTCGCGCACCATGTTGTCGTGCCAGTTCTGCTTGTCGTAGGAGTAGACGTACTCCTTGGCCTGGCCGTCGTCGGCAAACCAATTCGGGCGCTCCCAGCCTGCGGTCTCGCCGAACACCGCACCGGCGCCTTCGATGCGATCGTGCAGGGGAGAGGTGCGGATGCCGCGTGCTGACTCGTACTGACGGAATGGCCAGTGCATGGCGTAGAGCAAGCCAAGGCTTTCCGAGATGCGATCGCGCAGGTAGCTCTCGTCGGTCTGAAACGGTTGCGCTCGCCGAATGTCGACCGAGTTCAGGTCCATCGGCGGGTGCTTGTCGGCTATCCAATCGGCCAGCGCCCAGCCCACACCGCCAGCGGTTTGGATGCCGACCGAGTTAAAGCCCGCCGCCACGTAACAGCCGTCGACCTCGGGAGTTTCGCCCATGTAGTAGACGCCATCGGGGGTGAACGCTTCGGGGCCGTTGAAGAACAGTTGCAGCCCGGCCTCACCAAGGGCAGGTACACGGTGAATTGCTTTCTCGAAGATCGGGCCAACGTGCTCCCAGTCTTCGGGCAGCGTGCCGAAGCTGAAGTCACGGGGGATCTCGTCCATTCGCCAGACCTTGCCTCGCGGCTCGAAGAAGCCGGCCATGATCTTGCCGGTCTCCTCCTTGAAGTAGGTGTAGTTCTCGGGGTCGCGAAGCGTCGGCGTGCCGAGCTCCATGCCTTCGAGCTGCTCACTCACGATGTAGAAGTGCTCGCACGCCTGCAGCGGCACGTTCACGCCGATCTTGGCCGCAAGGTGACGGGTCCACATGCCGGTGGCGAGCACCACAACGTCGGCCTCGATCGTGCCCTGCTCGGTGACCACGCCGCTGATAGCGCCGGCTTTCGTCGTGAGGTCGGTGACCGACACGCCCTCGACGATGTTGGCGCCGCGAGCTCGGGCACCCTTGGCCAACGCCATCGTGGTGTCGACTGGCGAGGCCACGCCGTCGTGGGGAATGTAGAGCGCGCCGACGAGGTCGTCGGTGCGCATTAGCGGCCAACGCTCGGACGCCTCGTCGAGGTCGATGACGCGGGTTTCAACGCCGACGCCTTCGGCCATGGTGGCGCCGCGCATGATCTCTTCCCAGCGCTCTTCGTTGTCGGCAACCGAAATTGAACCTGGCGTTCGGTAACCCGTGGCCTGGCCGGTTTCGTCTTCGAGCTCTTCGAACAGGCGAGCCGAATAGGTGGCGAGCTTGGTAAGTGAGTGTGACGACTTCAACTGGCTCACCAGCCCCGCGGCATGCCACGTAGTGCCGCAGGTCAGCGTGCCCTGTTCGAGCACCACCACATCGGTGAGACCACGACGGGTCAGGTGGTAGGCAATGCTGCAGCCGATGATGCCGCCGCCAACAACGACGACTTCAGCGCGGTCGGGAATGCTCGGTGCCATGAGATCCTCCATGCAACCCACCTCGATGTGGGCAAAGGGTCAATAGTTCGAGCGAACAGTAGCAGTCGCCTCGCCGGGCGCCAGCCCCGGCGTTCATCTGTGCTCGTGGCCCCGCCCGGAAGTATCGTCGGCCCATGCGCCCCAATCCTCTCCGAGAAGCATTCGCCGCCAAAACCCCAGCGTTGGGTGTGTGGCTCAGCACTCCGTCATCGGTGACGTCGGAGGTCGCGGCCCGCGTTGGCTTCGACTACGTGTGTATCGACATGCAACACGGGCTCATCGGGTACTCCGACATCACCTCGATGTTGCAGACCCTCACGCTTGGGTCGGGAACGCCAACCGTTCGGGTGCCGTGGAACGAACCTGGCATCATCGGCAAGGTTCTCGACGCTGGCGCCATGGCCGTGATCGTGCCGATGGTCAACACCGTCGAGCAGGCCGAGCAGGCCGTGCAGCGAGGCATGTATCCGCCGAGGGGTGCCCGCTCGTCGGGCCCGATTCGTGTGGCTCCCGTTGAAGGCGCCGACTACGCAGACGTGGCGAACGATCATGTCTCGATCATCCCGATGATCGAGACGGTCGAAGCAATGGACAACATCGACGGGATTCTGTCGGTCGATGGCGTCGACGCCATTTACGTTGGGCCGATGGATTTGGGAGTCTCCATGGGCCTTGGCCGTGGCACTACCGACCCCTCATTCTTCGAGGCGCTCGACCTCATCATCGCGAAGTGCAACGAGCACGGTGTGGTGCCCGGCATCCATGCCAATCCCGAGAACGTCCAAAGCCAGATCGCTCGCGGGTTTCACATGCTGACCGTGCACACCGACCTTTCGGCCATGCGCCTCGGGCTGGTCGATGCCTTGGCCGTTGGTCGGGGCAGGGACGTCGCCGACGAGGGTGACGGCGGCGGCTACTGATGGCGGGCAAGGCGGGTCTGTCCAAACAATTCGCCAACGATTCCAAGACGGTCGAGACGATCTACGACGACTGGTCTGACGCGTACAACTCCGACACCGAAGGCTGGGGCTACGAAGCTCCTCGGATCGCGTCGACACTGCTGGCCGCCAATGCGCCGACGCGGGCCCAGGTCCTCGACGTCGGGTGTGGCACCGGCATGGTCGGGGTCGCGTTACGCGACCTGGGCTTCCACGACATCGTTGGGGTCGACCTCTCCGAGAAATCGCTCGACCTCGCAGCCAAGACGGGCGCCTACCGAGCGCTGAGCTCGGAGAATTTCGCCGAGCTGCCAACGTCTCTCGCCGACGAATCGTTCTCGGCACTGATGTGCGTCGGCGTGATGACCTACATGTTCGACGTTGCGGCGGTGTGTAGCGAGTTTTGTCGGATCGTCGAGCCCGACGGCATTATCGTGCTCACCCAACGCACCGACCTGTTCGACGAGCGCAATACACAAGCAGCCTTTGATCAACTCGCCGCCGATGATGCCTGGCGAATCGTCGAGATCACCGAGCGCCGGCCGTATTTGCCGCAGCACGAGGAGTACCAGGACATCGGCGTGTACTACGGCGTCTTCCAGCGACTCTGACGTCGTTGGCGGGGCGCGTTCAACCTTGCCCGGGTGACCGATAACCTTTCGCGTGTGCGTTCTCGCGTTATTGCCATTGTTGCGATCGTGTTTGCCATTGGCGCGCTTGGGCTGTCGTCGGTAGCGGCCCACACCGAAGTCTGGGAGCGCTCGCCCGAGCAGGGCCAGGCGTACGGCGGCACTATCGACGAGCTGCAAATTTCGTTCTTTGCCACCGTCACCACCAGCGAGATCACGATCGATGACCCCAACGGCGATCCAGTTGCGGTGGGGGCAACGAGCCTTGCCCAGGGCGACCGCATCGCCGTAGTTGAATTTCCGGCCCTCGCCGTTCCCGGCCCCTACGTGGTGACCCACACTGAACTTGCTGAAGATGGCGACATCCAAACCGCGTCGTTCCAGTTCTTCTACGACCCCTCCAGCGAGAACGAAGTGACGTCGTTGATCCTTGGAAACGACGGCCCGAACTGGCCGCTGCTCGGCATCATTGCCGGTGTGGTCATGATTTTGGCGGGACTCTTCTGGCCGGGCCGATCGGGAAATTAGGAAACGCCATCATGGCTGGAACCAAGGAGGGGTTCGGTGCCAGCCATGAATGACGTTCCGTTCTCAGTGTGGCACCTGTCATAGTGCAGTGTGTCGATGGTGAGAGGAACCCACGAACTTGACAGGAACAACATCAGCAACACCACCTACTGCGCTCACCATTGCGGGTACAGACAGTGGTGGTTCGGCCGGCCTTGCCGCTGACGTGAAGACGTTCGCGGCCCACAATGTGCACGGAGTTTTTGCCGTCACCGTTGTGACAGCGCAAAACAGCACCGGCATTCGATCGGTCGAGCCAATCGATGCTGACATGGTCGCCCAACAGATCGATGCCGTCGCAGATGACTTCGTCATTGCCGCGACCAAGACAGGCCTGTTGTTCGCTCCCGACATCGTCGAGGTGGTGGCCGCGCATGCACCACGCCTTGGCCGCCTCGTCGTCGACCCGGTGTTGGTCACGTCGGCGGGTCAACCAATGCTCGACGAGGCGATGCCCGATGCGTACCGCACGCACCTGTTCCCACACGCAAGCCTGTGCACCCCGAACGTTGCCGAAGCGTCATTGCTAACCGGCATCGACATTGTTGATCGCTCGTCGGCCATGCGGGCCGCCGCTGCGATCCAACAGATGGGGCCCGAGGTGGTTGTGGTGACCGGGTTGCTGCTCGATGACCTCTCGGTCGACGCGCTCGCTGCCGATGGCCACACAACCACCCACGAGCAGGAACGCATCGTCACCCAGAACGTGCTGGGCACTGGCTGCAGCCTCAGCGCCGCGGCGGCTGCGCATTTGGCGAAGGACGCGTCGGTTGAAGACGCCGTGAGCCAAGCAGCTGGCTTCGTGCACGACGGGCTACGGTCGTCTGCGAGCTGGCAGCTTGGCCAGGGCCGAGGTCCGATCGACCACTTCACTCGCGCCAAAACCGGAGGCACCGACGAATGACTGATGGCGAAGCAACCGTCGTGGTTCTCATCTTGATGCTCATCGGTCTCGCCGGCACCCTCTTGCCGATCCTCCCGGGAATCTTGTTGATGTGGGCGGCGGCGATTGGCTACGGGTTTGTCGTTGGGTGGAGCGGTACTGGCATCGCCGTCGTGGTCTTGGTAACCATCTTGACCGTGGCCGCAGTTGTCTCGGGAGTGGTCTTACCCAAACGAGCCGCCGATGACTCGGGCGCCTCGAAGCGTTCGCAACTGGCGGCGGCGATCGGAGCGGTCATTGGGTTCTTCGTCATCCCGATTATCGGCATCATCATCGGCGCCATCGTCGGCATTGCGCTCAGCGAATACCTCATCACCAAAGACTGGGAACTCACGAAGCAGTCGACAGTCGCCATCGCGAAGGGCTTTGGGGTAAGCGCCATCGCCCAGTTCATGATCGGCTTCTCGATCATGGTGCTGTGGGCTGGCTGGGCTGCGGTGGTGCATCTATGAGCGGAGACGCGAGCTCGCAACGCATCGTCTCGTTGCTGCCGTCGGCAACGGAAATTCTCTACTGGCTTGGCGTTGGCGACCAGGTCGTTGGCGTGACCTATGAGTGCAACGAACCTGCCGTTGCGGCATCGAAGCCACACGTCACCAACACCATCATTCCGCCGGGAGCCACCCCTGCCGAGATCGATGTGATCATCGGCGAGGCGATGTCGTCGGGCCAACAGCTCTACACCCTCGACGTCGAACTGCTGCGCTCGCTCGAACCAACGATCATCGTCACCCAGGACCTCTGCCGGGTGTGCGCCTTGCCCGCCGGGCAGGTGAGCGAAGCGGTCGAAATGCTCGGGACCGACGCCCAGATTCTGTCGTACGACCCGATGACGCTCGACGG
>CALHTB010000126.1 GCA_938038785.1 uncultured Acidimicrobiales bacterium | reverse complement strand
TGGCGTTTCCGGCCGAAGCTATCCGGGCGCAAATTTCGCCTGACACGGCCTCGGCCGCCGATCAAGCATCCGACAGCTACCGGGTCATCGAACATCTCGACATCTTGGCCACGATCCGTTCGAACCCATTGCTCGGTGTTGGATTTGGCCAGCAATACGACCGCCCAATCCCGCTCCCCGACATCAGCTTCGGATTCATCTGGTGGGAGTACATCACCCACAACGGGCTTATGTGGATCTGGCTCAAGACAGGGTTCTTCGGATTTGTCGCCATGTTCAACTTTCTCGGCCGAGGCATCGTCGCCGGAATGCGAACGGCCCTCGCCGAGACCAACCCGATCGACAAGGTGATCCTGGCAACCGTCGCCGTGTTTGTTCCGATGTACGCCGTCTACACCTACGTCGACATTGCGTGGGGAACACAAAGCATGCTGTTGCTGGCCATCTGCCTGGCGATCATCGCCAAGACCTCCAGGATTCAGCAGGCCGAAGCTGGAGCGTCGGTGGACCGGCTCGAACTTGAGGCAACGACATGACCGAGCTCGAACTCCGTTCGGTTTGCGGCTCGGCTCGCGCATGGCTCACCGGGCAGTTCTCGTTGCGGGGCGCCACCTCGCTGGGCGCGCGGCCACGGGTGTACGGCCGGCCGACCATTCACAACAGCGGGGAGCTCGTCATCGGTGATCGCCTCCAACTCTTCTCGAAGGTGGCCAGCACCGAGTTCGTCATTGGAGCCAATGGGCGCCTCGAAATCGGCGAGCAGTGCCTCATCATGGACGGCACGACGATCTCCGCGCAACGACATGTCGAAGTCGGTGATCGTTGTCTCTTCGGTCGCCAAACCCAGATTCTCGATTGCGCGTTTCATTACGTCGACCCAGACCGTCGCCTTGAGTCACCAGACCCTGACCCGGTTGTGATCGGGAACAACGTGTGGCTCGCCAGCCGCGTCACCGTTCTGCCCGGCGTAGAAATCGGCGACGGTGCTGCTGTAGCTGCGGGAGCGGTGGTCGCTAGCAACGTTGCGCCAAAAACCCTCGTCGGTGGGGTGCCGGCGCGAAAGATTCGAGACTTGTAATGAACGACGCATGGGAACGATTTAGGGCTGACGCATCGAGATGGGTCATACCCGAGCACTTCAGCAACCCGGACGAGATCACCGTTCCGAAGGCGCTGTCGTTGTTGCGACGTCACCGTCAGCTGCGCGCTGTCGCTTGGTTTCGACTGGGGGGCTGGGGCCAGGCCGCTGGTATCCGTGGCGCCGGATGGTTTGCCGACCAACGGATGCAAGGCGGCTACGGCCTGGACCTCCCGGTATCGACCGACATTGCCGGAGGCTTCTATCTTGCCCACCCCAACGGCGTGGCCATCACCGCTGATCGAATCGGCGCGAACGCAACCCTTGTCGGGGCGATCACTATCGGCATCAAGGGGCCGGGCAACGCACCGACCATTGGCGACAACGTGTACATCGGTGCCGGAGCGCGAGTGATTGGCTCGATCAAGCTCGGCGATGGCGTCACGGTTGGCGCGAACTCGGTCGTCAACCGCGACGTTGCCGACAACCTGACGGTCGTCGGCGCGCCAGCCAAACCCACCGCCAAGTCCCGTCTTGCTTTGGAGAGCACCGACAGGCCCTCCGTTCAACACAACGCCGGCCGAGAAGGTCTCTTTTCGGCCAGCAGAAATGGAATGTTCTGATGGCCGATACATCTTTCGCAGTTGGACGCCTCTTAGCAGCTGACGACTCGCCCCCTGACATGACGGTGGTCATTCCCACCTACAACCGATGCGAACGCTTGCTACAGGTGTTGCGCAAGCTCGACAAGCAAAAGACAACGACATCGACGGGCCACGAGTTCACCTTCGAGGTAATCGTGGTGTCCGACGGAAGCACCGACGGAACCGCCGAACGATTAGCCGACTTTTCGAGCTCTCTGCGGTTGCGTGTCATCGAGCAAGAAAACGGCGGCCCCGCCAAAGCTCGCAACGTGGGTATCTGCGCCGCCGCCGCCAAGATCGTCGTCTTCCTCGACGATGACGTGCTTCCAGAACCGCACTGTCTTGCTGCGCACATGCGAGCCCACATCGCACACGACGAACTTGTTGTCGTTGGGCCAATGCTGACGCCGCTCAACGTGAACCTCAAACCATGGATCCAGTGGGAGCAGCACCAACTCGAAAAACAGTACGACCGGCTTCGCGACGGCGAGTCGCTGTACCCGCGACAGTTCTACACGGGCAACGCGTCAGCGAAGCGGTGTGCGCTGATCGAGGCCGGTCTTTTTGACTCGACCCTCCGACGCTCCGAGGACGTCGAGATGGGTCAACGGCTCAGCCGAATTGGTCAGTCGTTCGCGTTCGTCGAGGAAGCCGAGGCGTATCACCTCGCTGACCGTTCGTTTGACTCGTGGTCGAAGGTTGCCTACGACTACGGCCGCAACGACGTCCAGTTCAGCGCAACTGACATCACGGTCGGGCTCGCCGACATCAGTCGTTTCTTCGCCGAACGGAACCCTGCGCAACGGCTTCTGATCAGAGCCTTGTTGCCCGGCACTCGGCGTCATCGTGTCGGGCGCAACGTCCTCACCGGTGCTGCAGCCATGGCACACACTGCCCGCGCCACGGGCCTTACCCGAGTACTGCTCAGCGCGGTATACGGGCTGCACTACTACCGTGGCGTCGCCGATGAACTTGGGTCGACCCAGGAGCTCCGAGCGCTCCTGACGCAAGAGGTCGGCTCGGAGGACGCTCCTTCGTCCTCCGAGCACGTCGTCCCGTGGATGGTGCTCGAACAGACTCTTGGACACGTCACGCACGGCAAGAACCTCCGGAAGCTTCTGCCAAACGTGCGCGGGGCCGAGCCGGTGTTCTTGCCGGTCGAGTTCGATGTAAGCGGTCCGGCGCGCCGTTTGCCGATCTGGTCGAACTGGACCGTGCGTGCTGGCGTCCGAGCTCGCCAACAGCTCCGAAGCCGTCTGCGCACCCGTTCCGTGCCGCGGCCCGACGTGCTGTTCGTGCACTCACAAGTGCCAGCTGTATTGCTTGGACGTTGGCTCAAGAAGACGCCTACGATCGTTTCGCTCGACGCAACTCCCCGGCAATACGACGAGCTCGGCGAGTTCTACAACCATGTGCCCGGTTCGCCAAAGCTCGAGCGGTTCAAAGACCTAGCAAACCGTAGGTGCTTCGAACGCGCCGCTCACCTTGTGACCTGGTCGGAATGGGCAAAGCAGGGTCTGGTCGATGGCTATGGCATCACACCAGACAAGGTCACGGTCATCTCGCCGGGCGTCGACACCGAGATGTGGGGCCGGCCCGAGTCCGAACCCCGATCGGGTCCCCTTCGCATTCTCTTCGTGGGCGGTAACCTCGAACGCAAGGGGGGCGATCACCTTCTCGATGCCTGCCGGAAGCTGCGCGAGGAGCCCGAGGTACCCGAGTTTGAACTGCATCTCGTCACCCCCACCCAGCTCGACCCTGAACCCCGCGTCGTCATGCACAACGGCCTCACTCCCAATTCACCCGACCTGATCAGGCAATATCACCGCGCCGACATCTTCTGCTTGCCGACACGGGGCGACTGTCTCCCTATGGTGCTCGCCGAAGCGGGGGCAGCAGGGCTCCCGGTGGTGTCGACGAACGTCGCCGCAATCCCGAGCATCGTCCAGCATGAGAAGACCGGTTTGTTGGTGCAACGCGGAAACCTCGACGAACTGACCGATGCCCTACGGCGACTACTGGTCGACCCAGAACTGCGTGCCGAGCTCGGAAAGTCGGCTCGAGTCTTGGTCGAAACAGAACACAATGCGGCCCGAAACGCGGCCGCCCTTGTCGACGTCTTCAGGATGGTCCGGGAAAGCTCCCAGCACTAGCCCCGGCTCAGGTACGGGCGAACGAGCCCGCCCGGATGACGAAGAAAACTGCGGTTGAACATCATCCCCGGCAGTGGGTCACGCCAGTCGGCTACCGCGCCAACAGACGATCGCCCTAGCGCAAGCTTCAACTCTCGCAAGTTCGAGACTCGCTCTGGCCCGGTGGCGATCGAGACCGTTAGGTCGGTAAGCAGCGGGACCGCCATCTGCCATCGCAACGGTGGCGAAACAGGGGGGCGTTGTCGGACGACCGAGCACCCGGTCACCGATTCGTACCAAAGCGCAGGGAGGTCGTTCCCGCGGGCAATGTCGAGCGTCAGCTGCCCAAACGCACGCGGGTTGAGGTCGATCCCCCAATACTCGTCGGTCACTGGGTCAACAAGCACTTCGAACTCGAAGATGCCCGACCCAAGAACCGCCTTCACGGCCTCAACAGCGTGATCGGTGAACGCACGACGCTCCTCGGACACAAAGAGAGTTCCGATTCCTAACTTGGGCGGC
Source organism: uncultured Acidimicrobiales bacterium (assembly GCA_938038785.1). Classification (GTDB taxonomy): domain Bacteria; phylum Actinomycetota; class Acidimicrobiia; order Acidimicrobiales; family SHLQ01; genus SHLQ01. The sequence goes on along the minus strand of CALHTB010000126.1, from coordinate 26,236 downwards.
CACAGCCGCATCTTCTTCGAGTGATGAAGCGCGACGACTTCCCCATCGGCGTCGAGGCAACCGCTCACGCTGACGACCTCGAGCTCCGGAACATCGATGAGCTCCTGCAGTAGTGGCCAGGCCAGCTCCGGATCGTGCGTGAGCGCAGTTGAATGGCCAATGCCGATGTCGTAGGGACCAAAGCCCGCACGCAGTTCGTCTTCGCTGTGATAAATCTCGCCACGGTGCAAACCAGCACCAACATGGGTTCGTGGCTTCGATACCAGCGGGTAGCCCACCTTGTTCCCAAAGGCTACGGCGTCCTCGACCGACGTCGGAGCAGATGTGGCTGGCGTCGAGAACCCGACCCGGTCAAGCGCGGTTGCAAACCGTTGCTTCAATAGGCAATCCAATATCGCATCGGGTTTGGGGTGACCAACATCGATCGATCCATCGAAGCGCGCTAGCGCCATAGCGGTATGGAACATGACCGAATCCGACGTCGGAGCGATCAGGTCGATCCGTCCGGTGCGAAGTTCTTCAGCAAGCCACGATACGAAAGCATCGGTATCGGACAGCTTCGGGCATGGTCGAAACGCCGTCACGTAGCGCGAGTGGCGGCCCATAGCTTTTGGATCTTCATGGAACGCGGTCACTGCTACTCCGGCGCGTCCTAGCGATCGAATCATTGCGAGTCCGGTAGGTAGGTCAGCGTCAAAGACGGCAACTCGACGTAGTTCTTTCATCGTTGCACCTCCTCATCAACACCATCTCGCCCTTCAGCACCATCTCGCCCTTCAGAGTCACGCTGTGCTCCCTGGTCGTCATCAGCGTTTTCGAGATCGTTGAGATCGATCACACCTCGGGGGCGAACCTCATCTCGAAGCACCAAGTCTTGAAACGTCTCGGCGCGCCGGAGCACGGTGGCTTCACCGTCGTCGACCCGCACGATGGCCGGTCGAGGAAAGGAGAAGCTCGTCGAAAACGGAACGCAGTATGCGCCGGTGTCCATGATGGCTAGGACGTCACCGACCTGGGGCTCGGGCAGGCGCCAATTGTTGTAGAGCACGTCAGCTGGAGTGCAGATTGGCCCCGCGATTCGGTAACTCGAATCTGCCGGTCCGTGGGGATCGGCAAGCGGGACGATCTGGTGGTATTCGTTGGTCACCGACTCGGCAATGTTGACCCCGGCGTCGACGATGGCGTGCGGAAGCTGACCGTCGGTCTTGAGATCAAGAATGCTCGTCAGCAGGAGCTGAGTATCGGCCGTAAGCGCCCGGCCGGGTTCAAGCACGACACGCGGTGCCGGAAGGCCTTTCTGTCGGGCCCGCTGCTCGCACCGTTGGTGGGCCTCGCGGGCAAACTCGCCCACCCGAATGCAATCCGTTGGATCGGGAGGAAGCACATCGGTGGCCAGGGCTCGATTCAGCCGGTACTGCATTGCCGGAATGCCCGCACTCGTTGGGCAACCAAGACTGCCTCCGAGGTCGAGAATCTCGGGGTACCAGTTGGTCTCACGGTGCACCGAGTCAGCGAAGTCAAGCACCGTGTCGACATAGGGAATTGCGTCGTCGCGTGTGCGCATCGTTATACCCCGATGCGAGTGCAACCCAATGAGGTTTAGGTCGGAAGAATCGATGGCGTACCGCACCATTTGGAGGAACTCTGACGTGTCCCATCCCAGGCCAAACTGACCTGCCCACCCTCCGGGAAGCGCAACTCGAATGCCGGCGTTCGCCGCCTTGCCGACCTGTGCTGCTTGCTCGGCGATCATCATCAAATCGCTGACCGAGTTGGCGTTTATAAGCAAGGTGTTCTGGCGGATCGCTTCAGCGATGGACTCGGGCGACTTCGCCGGCCCGTTGTAGATGATGCGGTCGCCGGGCACCCCAAGTTCGCGGGCAAGCCAGAACTCGTACTCCGAGATCACCTCGGCCCCGACCCCACCCTCGTGAAGCTGCTCGAGAACGCCCGGGATCGGGTTGGTCTTGTAGGAGTAGAAGACGTCGGCCCCGGTGCCGTCCTTTGCCGGTGCCATCGCCTCTTCGATATTTGATGCAAGCCGCGAACCCAGGACCACGTGCAGCGGCGAGCCATGGGTCTCGATGAGTTCTTCGAGAACGACCCCGTTCGCACGCACTTGACCGGTCCCGGTTACCGCTAAGCCCCAGTGGCCTAGCGGCAACGGTTTTCGTCGTGGTTGTCGCTCCGCGATCCGTGGTCCTAGCGCTTCCACGCCAGATGATCTAAGTCTCGCCCTTATGTCCATCGGGATTCCCGCCCCGCCTTCCGATTTAGGTTCTATTTGATGATGATATTGTCCCAGTGCCAGGTGTAACCCACTGGTACGCCGTCCTTATCCGGTGTGTAGTTGTGGTCTTTGAATACAACTTTAAACCCACCGCTGGGGAAGCTGCCATTGCGGGTGAAATTCTGGCCGAACGCTTGGACCGTGATGGTGCCGTTGCCGTTATCGATCACTGTGAACGTGCGTCGAATCGCCTTCGATCCGCATGCTTCAGGGTCGGTCGAGCACATGGGTGCGCTCAGCGGTTGCGATTGGTTTCCGGCTGCGAAAATTTGGAAGTCACGCCCAAACGGACCGTTACCTACTACGACCGAGTTGTTCGGATACGGGTCGAGGCCGGTCGGGTCAGGTGACAGCCAGCTCGCGGCAACCAAGTCGTCCGAGCTCAACGGCAAGATAGCGACCTCCCACCACTGACGAGCGCCGAGGTCGGTGATGTTGACGTCCCACGACACCGACCGTTCGTTGATGAAGGTGGTCTTGGGGGTAAAGAACGCCGTGGAGTAGCCCGCCGTGTCGCCAACCGCGGTCATCAGGTGATCGCGACAGGTGTAGAAGATGTCGGTTGGGTTATCGCGATGGATGGTTCGTGACGTTCCGGGTGGTCCGCAGTCCGCATCGTGGTCGCCCTGCCACGTCACGCTGCTCACCAAGAATTCGTCTCGGTGGTACACACCGGTGTGGAACCGGTTGAGTCCGGTGTTGTTATCGAAGGTCTCGACAAACCCAACACCCACCGATGGCGGCTGTGTTGTGGTTGTTGACGTTGTTGTCGCGGGCGCGGCTGTTGTTGTGGGCGCGGCGGTCGACGTCGGCGACTCCGTTGTTGGCACCCCGTTTGAGTTTGACTTGGACGTGCCAGGGGCCTCGGTAGTAGTGGTCGATGTAGTGCTCGTGGATGTCGTCGTCGACGTGGTTGTCTCCGGTTCCTTCGGAGCAACCGAGATCGGCTCAGGAGCAGATGTTGCGGTCGTGGTTGATGTCGTAGTCGATGCGGGCGCCGCGACCGATCGCGGTGTCCGGCGGTCGAACAGGGCCGGAAGCAGTGGCCCATTCTCGCTGGCCCCACATGCCACGCTTGGGTCCTCGCCGAATGGGATAAACACGCGGTTCGGGGTACTGCGGCCGTTTCGATACCCAAAGAAGCAGTTCGACGCTGCGGTGCACTCGTCGACATTGACCCCATCGGGCGTAACGACCTGAAGCGGACCGCGCAATCCCCGGAAGCCGGCTCGGCCGTACTCTTCCCAGCAACCGGTCTCACGCTGTTGACCGTCGGCTGCGGCGACCGCAATAACACCTGCGAGCAGTGCAAATACAAGAGAGGCCGAGACAAAAACAATCGGCCTGAGTGACGACATTCCCAACGGGAGACTCATCAATTATCCACCTTCGTGCGAAACCCGCCCGCACACTTACGTCTTCGACCCGAGGGTCGCTCAGCTTTAGCCACCTACTGCATTGCTCGGATGACTAACGCCTCCCGCGACAAGCAACCTAGCCGATTCTTGTGGCGATTTACAGAAAAATCTCACAGAAAGACCGTTCAGGTTTCTAGCCCTGGTTGCGAGACAACTGAGCGTTGCACTTTTGTGGCGATTAACCCCGGAAGCGACAGACTTGGCCGGATCTCAGGGCCCACGCTTGATAGGCCATATCGCTCAAGATTGGCCGGGCGTCCCGTGCGTACCGTTAGTCTATGGAAAGCACCACGACACCACTTTCTGACGCAGCCTCCAACTTCTCGTTTGGAACTGCCGGCCCATGGACTGGCTTTGATGTTCAGACCATGCGAATTCACTCACGTGCTCGCGTCATTCAATCGCAGCACCGGGCGAAACGTTTTGGTCGAGACACCGCACTCGAGCTCCTTATCGAGTCGGGGTACGCCCAACGGATTGTCGAAGACCAAGAGTCTCGGGAAGTTGTCGTCGACCTGCGCGAGCAAGAAGCACGTGATCAAAATGCGCTGCGCGATCTTGCCGCTCAGGGAGAACGCCAAATTGCAGCAACACGAGAGACGAAGGCTGCACCACGAGCCAGCTTGCGCCACCTGCAAGCTCTTGTACAGATGGATGCGCCAGAAGACCTCGAGCCAGCGAAGCAAACCGCCTCGTCATCTAGCGCCAGCGACCGCGATGCGCTGATCGACCTGCGACGTGAGCATCACATGGCCAACCGCGAGCCGGTCATCATCTTGCGTGACACCCAGCCCCGCAGCGCCGCTGCCGGTCGTCGCTGGGGCTAATCACACACTGGCCTAATCACACACTGCTTGCAATCGAGATCAGACCTCGTCGAATCGTTCGACCACTTCTGCGGCGCTGACGATTTCGTCGATAGCACCGACACCTTCGCCAGCCCACAACACTCGAACCGACATGTCAGCCGAAGCAGCAGCTTCAACGTGGGCTACCTGATGGGGTTCGACATCGGCGGCGAGTTCATCTTCGCGGCCGGCCCATTGGTCGGTCAACGTGGTACGGGCGGTACGACCCGTGTACCCCTCGGGCCATAGCGGCCCGCGAATGTGGTCGTATACGCGGCTGCGAACGGTGTCTTCCCCGTCGACCTCTACAAGCCGATTCTTCGCCTGTTTGGCATCCACAGCTTCATGGGTTGCATAGAACGCGGTGCCCATGGCAACGCCCGCCGCCCCAAACTCATGCGCCGCGTCGAGATCGGCCTGGGTGTTCATACCGCCCGCTGCCACCAGCGGGGTGTTCGGAACGACCTTGCTAATCGCCGAAAGCGACTCGTGAACCGACAGCTGCGGACGACCGTGGCCACCCGACTCGGTGCCCTGAGCCACGATGACATCGGCGCCAGCGTCGACGGCATCCTTTGCCTCGTCGGCGGTGGCTACCTGGCAGATGGCCTTCGCTCCGGCCGTATGGATGGGCGCAATGTGCGGGGCGAGATCGCCAAAGGCCAACCACACCGCACACGGATTGTGCGACAACATTGCATCGAGCCCGCCTTCGGCCATGTTCCAGGTGATGATGCCCACACCCACCCGGGCGTCACCTGAAAGTTCGGCTTGCTCGGCGAGCCACTCGGCGTTGCCGTAGCCGCCGCCCAAGATGCCAAGACCACCAGCGTTCGATACCGCCGCTGCCAGCTCACCGCCGGCCACCTTGGCCATCGGCGCAAGGAGCACGGGCCGGGAAATGCCCAGTACCTCGCAGAGAAGTTCGCTTGTTGCGCCTGGGCGAGCAGAAGGTGAGCACACGATGTCGATCGTAGATCAACATCGTGCCCCACCCTCGCTCGCATGGGTCAGCTGCCGAGGAACTGAGACAGAGCCCCCGGCAGCTGAGTTTGTGGTGGCTATGCCTGAACCGAAACAGGAGCCTTCTGATCTGCCGAGTACAGGCCTTGCCAGTTCTGCTCGCCGACGAAGGCACCGATAACCCAACACAATGGCTCCATCGTGTGGCGCACGAGCTTGCCGATGTAGTCGGGCGTGTCCCTGCGACCCATCTTGTAGGCCAACTCGGCAGCACGATGGCGGGCAATGAAATGCAACGGACGGTCGATCATCCGACCAGCAAAGGAGCCCGACCGCATGAGGCGCACCGCTGGGATTCCCCACGCGTGGTAACCACGCACGGCCTGCTCACCAATGTGCTGTTGAGTGAAGCGCAGGTCAGCTACCCAATCGGACCGATCGAGTCGGCCAGCCTGATAGAAGTGGGTGCAGATCACACGACTCTCGCCGCCCGAACTGCCGCCGCTACCACCACCGCTCTTCTTGGAGGTACCGCCGGTAAGGCCGTCTTTTTGAGCTGCCCGGTTCGAAGCCGAAGCGTTCGTTTCACGCTGCTTTTCTGCTGTGGCCTCCCGTGCCCGCTGATCGCTGTCGGAGTCACGTTGTCGCTGCGCTTCCTTCTCCTTGGCTTTCTTGTCAGCGGCCGCCTTCTCCGCTGCAGCCTTTTTGTCGGCTGCAGCCTTGTCTGCCTTTTGCTTCTCGGCGATCTCGATCAGTCGGTTGTCAGCCGCTTGATTCTGCGCATCGATCTTCTTCTGATCTGCTTGGCGCTGCTGTTGCCCGTCGGAGTCTGAATCGTTTTTCTTCGCCTGCTGTTGCTTCTTGTGCTCCTCGGCTTTCCGGATCAGGTTGTCGTCAGAGGCCTTCACCTGCCTGGCCAGTTCGATCTTTTCGATCGCGTCTACCGAGTTTGTGTTGTCATGGCTGACACCTGGGAACCAACTAAAGACCCAGGACGGCTTGTCGTCAATCACCGCTTTGGGCGCAGACTTGCCGTTCGCGATGTCTTGCAGAACGGGGTTGTCCTTGCCGCCGTACCAAAGGGCATTGTTGCTCAGCAGTTCGATCTCATCGGGCGTCTTTGTGATGTCGATGCCACCAGAGGTCTGCAAGGTGACCGCATCTTCGCGCTCTTCGGCAATCGCTCCGTCGAACGTAACTTCAGAAACTCTGAAGCCGTCGACGCCGTCCTCGGGAGTTTCCTCGACGGTGAGCTCAATGCTCTTGCCGTTCGAATAGTCATCGTCACCGCCAATCGTTCCGTCTCGCGACGTCATGAAATTCGTTACTCGCTTGCTCTCGATCTCCAGATTGAAGACATCCTCCGTGCTCTTTGGGCGGGCAGTATCTCCGTACGAAGTCGTGGCATCGAACGTAATGACGGACTGTTGGTTCGACTTGAAGTTCGTCAAGACGTCGGAGTAGTCACCGCCGTCCTCATCGAGCTGGGCAACCCCCGTGTCCACGTGACGTTGAGCGTCGTCCGAGCGGGTGCCGTCACCATCATCTTCGTACTCAACGCCGATGATTCGAGACGTCAGCTCGGTGTCGGTGTCGATGACTCGTGAGTTAGCTCCGATGCCGAGCCGATCTCGCTTTGCGTCCGACCCGATCCTGAACGTCGCCTTTTCTTCCCGAATATCGGTCTCCCCTGTTCCGATCACGACGGAGCCATCGTTAATCGTTGCCTGGGTTGTCTTTTGATCTCGGAACTCCGTCACTTCCGCGCTCACCTCAGCGGTGGCGACCTTTCCAAGCTTGACGCCCAGCCCAACGTTATGAGTGACACCCCAGTTCTCTGGATCACCACCAAGCTCAGTTATTGAGATACCAGTCTCCAGAGCGTCCAAGTCGGAGAGGCTTGGCACGTTGCCATCTTCAATGGACCTTTGAACGGCATCTTGGTCACCAGAAATCGTCGATCCATCAAAGGTGGCCTTCGCTCCAGTAACACCAAACTTGACCACCTTGAGGTCTTTATCGCCGCCCAGGCCAACCGTGCCGATCGTCGAGCTTGAGAGCTCTACGGATCCATCGAGCGACTTGGTGAGCTGCTGGGCTGTAGTCGATTCCCTGAAGATGAAGCCGTCGACTTTCTGACCTGAATTGTGGATGATGCCGGCAGCGTTCTCAACCGAGCCCGCGAGATCGTCGATCGACTCCAACGAGTCATTGACCGGCTCCTGGACAACCGGGCCACTTTTGTTGGTTCCAAACGTCTTGAATCCGAGTGCTGCACCTGGGTCAGCAGGCGCATCACCGGCACTGCGAGTCAAGAACTGCGCAGCAACATCAACGTTCCGTTGGTCAGCACCATCAACGTAGGCAACATCTACGTCAGCTTCGAAGAAGGTTCCTCCGTCATCGACTTCGTTGGAGTTCTTCCACGAGAAGGTCGAGCCTTCCTCAGTGCTGCCCGACCGAAGGATCGCCTGAATCTCGTCATCGGTGAGGTCTGGGTCTGGGCCATCTGAATCGTCATCGAGCACAAGCGCTGGTATGTCGGTGTCCTCGTCGCGAATGATGATGAGGTCAAGGTCGATGACTCCAACGGTGTCTGGCAGACCGCTATTGTCGCCGCCGCTGCGCTGCTGAGGTCCCTGCGCTCCATCGAACTGCGCTGAGAACGTACCGACATCAACTGTGTTGGTTCCCGACTCCTCAGGTTCTGGAGGGCCGGTCACCGTCGCCGACTTCTCCGACACCAGGCCCTGATCGTCGTACGCCTCGACGTAGTACGTGTGGCTGTTCGGTCGGATGCCATCTGAGAATTCAGGAACGTCTACCGAAGCCCGAAACTCGGTGTCGCGGTACACGTTGTAGCCAATCGCTCCTTCAACAGGCTCCCACCTGACGAGGTTTCGATCGGTGAACCCTTGGTGAACCCAGACACCTTGTGGTGCATCTGGGCGCACCCTTGACTCGGCAGTTTCTTCGGCTGGGCCGGCATTCTCGACGACACCGGAGTCTTCGATCGTGTCGACGTCAGCTGCGCCGCTGTCCTCGTCTTGGAGGGTTGGGTCGGAGAAATGTAGTGGTGTCACAGATTCAGACTTCGGGGAGAAAACGTTCTTCGCCTCATCAAACGCCGTCACGTAGTACAAACCAGCTGGATCCCAATCCGGCGACCTCACATCCGTGCCAAACACCGTCGCAATCACCGAGCCAGTGCCCGCGTCGTACACGTTGTACCCAGCAGCACCAACAACCGGTGCCCAACGCATCTCGTATTCAAAGTTGGTGTTTGCTGACCACTCAAACCGAACATGGCCAGGAGCATCCAACTCCGCCAAAGGCTGAACCGTGTAATCCTCATTCGACTGCGGGAACTGCACCACAACCGACCTCGACGAGAAATCCTCCCTCGCCTCATCGAACGCAACGACATAGAACGAGCTCTGACCGTTCCACGTCCGCTTCAAGTCCGTGCCATACACCGTCGCAATCTCAACGTTGTCAGCGTTTTCATACACGTTGTAGCCCGCAGCACCATCAACCGCGTCCCACAGCAACACAAACTCGAAATACTCGTTCGACCATTCAAACCGAACATTCCCCGGCGCAGACAACACAGAATCCGAAACGGGAACCACATCGGGGGCACTTCGCTGGGTTATCGCGCTCTGCCGCTCTTCCTCGGCCTTCTGCTCCTCAGCTTTCTGCCTCTCGGCTTCGAGGCGCTCTGCTTCTCGCTTCTCGTGTTCGGCCTGCTTGGTCTTCTCTTCCTCGTTCTTTCGCTGTTCCTCGGCTTGGGCGTCCGCTTCAGCCTGACGTCGCTGCTCGTCACCGTCGCTTCCGGGCTGCTGCACAACGTGGACAATCACCGACTTGTCGCCGGGTTCTTTGCGCTCATCGAAGGCCGTCACGTAGTACGAGTTCTCTTCGCCACCAACTGGGAACGACGTGTTGCTCGTCGTCTCGAGATAGGCGTCGTCGCGGTACACGTTGTACCCAACAGCACCGTCAACTTCATTCCACTTGAGCGTTTCGCCCTCGACTCGAACATTTGCGGGCGCGGGCGTCTTTCCTGCCGATTGCTGCTTGGAGTCTGCACCGGTTTCGTCGTTGCTGTCGTCGTTGCTCTGAACCTGAAGCTCGACGCGAACTTCAGACGACCTTGACGAGAAGTCACGCGCCTCGTTGAAGGCCGTCACGTAGTACGTGTGCGCACCAGTTGCCTTGGTATCGACGAACGGAGGGCTGCTCTTGGTATCGACATAGTCGCCGTCTCGATACACGTTGTAGCCAACAGCATCGTCGACGGTGTTCCAGGACAGCTCAATCTGGCTTCCCTTCTGTTGGCCCGACACCCCAGTGGGCGCCGCGACAGTGCCCGCGCCGGCGCCAGCCAACGGTGCTGCGACCATCGATACCAATAGGGTGACCAAAAATGCGGTCGTAAAGCGTCTCATAGATACCTTTCAGCTCCGACCATGCGGTGCCTAGTCCTACGCTCATCGTGGGCCTAGGTTGGCGAGGGGTCGATGGGGAGGACTGCCCGTCCAACGACCATCGCGAGTATTTGCTCACCCAGGTGGTGAAATAGAACGTCCATTCAAGGAGTTACCAGACCGTGAAAAACTGTAACCTCGCGCCCAAGAGCGCTTCCCCGTCATTTCGCCCGTTTCATCGGATGCTGGTCATCCTCGCCGTGCTCAGCCTGTTCGCTGCCGCGTGCGGCGGGTCTGAGCCCGACGCAACAGCCGATGCCGGCCCAGCCAGCTGGGACTCGACCCTCGCAGCCGCCGACGGCCAGACCGTCCAATTGTGGATGTGGGGCGGCGACACCGTGCTCAACAGCTACATCGAAGACACGGTCGCTCCTGCGGTCGCTGAACACGGTGTGACCCTCGAGCAGGTACGCATCGAGGCAACCTCAGATGGCATCGACCGCATCGTCAGCGAAATCGAAGCTGGCTCCGATGACGGTGCAGTTGACCTCATCTGGGTCAACGGCAAGAACTTCTCGCAAGGCAAAGACGCTGGCCTTTGGGCACCGGACTGGGTAAGCCGCCTACCGAACGCATCGCTCCTCAACGCAGACGACCCAACGCTCTTCTCCGACTTCGGAGTGGCCACCGACGGACAGGAAGCCCCCTGGAGCCGGGCAGCGTTCACGTTTGCACACGACTCCGAAACCGTGACCAGCCCACCAAGCGGGTTCGCCGAGCTCGCCGAATGGGTTGCGGCCAACCCCGGCCGCTTCACTTACCCCGCTCCCCCAGACTTCACCGGCTCAGCGTTTGTTCGCCAGGCGGTCCAGGCGCTCGGTGAAGACGCCGCCTTCGAGCTCCTCGCCGAGATGCGACCAAACCTGTGGAACGAAGGCGCCACCTTCCCCAAAGACGAAGCCGAGCTCAACACGCTGTTCGGCAACGGTGAGGTCGATCTTGCGATGAGCTACAACCCCAACTTCGTGCAGGTCAACGTCGACCAGGGCATCTTCTCGGAAACCTCACGCCCGTTCATCTTCGAAGGCGGCACGCTCCAAAACGTGAGCTTCCTCGCCATGCCAGCAAACGCTGGCTCGATGGACGGCGCCATGGTGGCCATGAACGAGATGTTGTCGGCCGAACTCCAGGCAGAGAAACTCTCACAGGTCGGTGTGCCATCGGTTGTCGATATTGGTGGAGTTGTCGAACCCAACGACTACCGCCTGTCTGACTTCGGCACCTCCCTCGAAGAGCTTCCCGCTGACGATGTTCCCCGCATCGACGAACGCTGGCGCACAGAGGTACTTGGATGACAAACGAGCATGACGCGACCGCGGACGAAGCATCAGAAGGGCTCACCGATCTGGTGATCATCGGCGGCGGTACCGCTGGCCTCGTGGCCGCCCATGGTGCTGCGGGCATCGGCGCATCGGTCATCATGATCGAACCCAACCACCCCGGTGGCGACTGCCTGTGGACTGGGTGCGTGCCAAGTAAGCGCATCTTGTCGGCGGCACACGCGGCCCACGTCATGCGCACCGCCTCGGTGCACGGCATTACCAATGTCGAGCCCGAGGTCGACTTCGCTGCGGTGATGCAAGGGGTCAAGGACGCACAAGAGCACATTGCCCATCACGACTCGGTCGAACGCCTCGAGAACGCGGGTGTTCGTGTTATTGCCGAGTACGGCACGTTCATCGAAGACGGTAAGATCCAAGCTGGCGACGAAGTCATTACGTACCGCAAGGCCGTCATCGCCACCGGTGCCTCACCGGTGGTGCCTGGAATTCCTGGCCTTCGCGAATCAAACCCTCGCACGTCCGACACCATCTGGGAGCTCGAAGAGCTGCCGAAGCGTCTGGTCGTCATCGGCGCTGGCGCCATTGGCTGCGAGCTCGGGCAGGCGTTTGGCCGGCTCGGCAGCGACGTCACACTTGTCGAAGCCGCGCCACGCATTCTTCCGATGTTGGGCGAGCAGGTTGCCGAGGTCGTCGGCGCGCAAATGCGTTCTGAAGGCATGACGGTCTTGGAAGGGTCCAAGGTCACCAGCATCGAGGGCGACACAGCAGCGGGAACCGCCGTTGTCGTTGTCGATGACAGCACACGGATCGAGTGCGACGAGATTCTCGTGGCAGTGGGTCGCCGACCAAACACCAGCGAAGTTGGGCTCGACGCCGTTGGGGTAGAGCTTGACGAACGCGGTCATGTGATCGTCGACGATCACCTGCAGTCGTCAAACAAGCACATCTACGCTGGTGGAGACGTTGTTGGCAAAATGCCGTTCACGCACACCGCTGGCTATCACGGCGGTCTGATCGTCTCGAACGCGCTGTTCCCCATCAACCGCAAAGCCGACTACGACAAGATTCCGTTTGCCATCTTCTGCGACCCCGAGGTTGCCAGCGTCGGCATCATCGAAGGCGACGACATCACCAAACATCACTTCGACTACGACCAGCTCGACCGTGCCGTCACCAGCGGTGCGCCCATTGGCTTCGCCGACCTCTTCACAGACGGCAGGGGCAAGCTCGTGGGTGCCACGGTGGTTGGCACAACCGCAGGCGAGACCATCAACGAGATGACCGCACGCATAAACGACGGTGCCAAGCTGCGCGACATCGGTCAGATGGTGCGTCCGTACCCAACCTTTGCCGAGGGTGCGGCCAAGGCGGCAAACGAGACGCTTCGCGAGCAGTACTTCTCCGAGCGCACGAAGTCGATCACTGGCCCTCTGCTCGACCTGTTCGGGAAGATTGATCAGCTGCGAGGCTGATCGCCACGAACCAGATGCGCTGCAGCACCGAAATCGCCACGACGCCCGCCCAGATCCACAGCAGCACTTCGGTGTAGCCGCGCGCCAGCAAGATGACGCACATCATGACGATGGTTTCGGTTCCTTCGGCCAGCCCCGCTGGGAAATTCAGGCTGCGTCCATCTCCCTCGACGTCGAGCTCGTGAGCGAGGCTCGACCACGCCAAAAACGCACTGCCATTCAGGTAGTACGTGAGGAAGACGACCAGCGCAGCCAGCCTGGCGTCGGGTACGGCCCAACCAATCGCCACCACCATTCCTCCGTAGATGGCAAAGTCGGCCATGATGTCGAGGAAGCCCCCGAGCTTTGTCGGTCCAATCCGTCTGGCGACCGACCCGTCAAGCCCATCGATCAACCGGTTCAGTAGCCACATGACCAAGCCCAGAATCCAACGATCGGCAGCAACAGCGGCGCAAGCGGCAACGCCGACTATGAAGCCAACGGCTGTCAGCTGGTTTGGTGAGATGCCGCGACGCTCGAACCACGACGCGAGCGCGTCGAGGGGTTGGTGAAGACTTTGTCGGATCGGGGCATCAAGCATTCGTGGCGTTCGTTCCTCGGTGTGCTTCCGGCAGTGCTGTTGGTGGGTGGGCTAAGCGTCGCAGCGTTGGCGGGCGTTGTAAGCGCATCGTTTCGCCCGGGCGCGCTGATTGGTGGATCGTACGGCACCGATGCATGGCGGCGGTTGTTCAGCGACAGCAGCTTTTTGGACGCACTTATCTTCACGCTACGCGCCGCCCTTATCGCCACGCTCTTGTCGGTGCTACTGGCGTTGCCGCTGGCGATGGCGTTGCGGCGCTCGACCGCACTGGCCCGGGGGCTCGTCGCCCTGCCGTTGCCCGTGCCGCACCTGGTGATCGCCTCGGTTGCGGTCCTGTGGCTTGGGCCAGCGGGGGTTGCTGATCGGGTCGCAACCACGCTCCCGGTTATTGCGGACTCGTTCGGTTGGGGCGTCATCTTGGTGTACGTCTTGAAGGAGATCCCATTCCTCACATTGTTGATGTTGGCCGCGTTCGGCGAAGACGACCGAGCGCGGGAGGAGGCCGCTCGCACCTTGGGGGCGTCGCGATGGGAACGTTGGCGCGGCGTGCTGCTCCCCCAACTAGTTCGCCCGACACTGCTCGGTTCGCTCGTGGTTGCGGCTTTCGTGGTCGGCAGCACCGAAGTTCCACAGATCGTCGGACCACTGTCACCTGAAGCGCTCACGACGTGGTCGATCAGTGTGGTGCGCGTGCGCGGCCCCATTGCTCGCCCAGATGCTGCGGCGGCACTGGTCGTCACATCGGTTGTGGTGTTACTCCTTGCCGCGGCCGCCCTTTGGACCGGGATGCGCCTGCGCGCCACCCAAAAAGCGACGCCATCGGCGGTCGAATCATGAGCCGGCTTGCGCCACGCGCGGTCATCGGCTCGATAATTCTGCTGCTGGTCGGACCACTCCTCGTGCTCCCTGTGCAGGCGTTCGCCGACGAGTGGCGTGCCCCCAACCTCGTGCCACAACGGTTCGGCCTCCGCGGGGTCGAGCGCGTCCTCAACGACGGGTTGTTGCCAGAAGCCGTGGCAAATTCTGCCGTCGTGGCGCTGACTGCGGCACTTATTGGTGTGTTGGTGGCGTGGCCAGCCGCGCGATCTCTCAGCCAGCTCGATGCGCCCCGCACTGTCTGGCTCGTGGCCATCCTTCCGCTGCTGCTTCCGCCGTTGGTTATCGGCGAGGGCCTGCGCGTGTGGTTTATCCGCTTAGGTCTGGCCGATTCTCTCGTCGGGCTCGTGTTAGCTCACCTGGTGTTCGTCGTGCCGTACTGCGTGTTGGTGCTCACCCCCGGGTTCACCCCTGAGCTGCGGAATCGAGAGGCGGCGGCCATGATGCTCTCGGGTGACGCCAGGCAGCGCCTTCGGTCGGTCACGCTTCCTGGCATGAGACGGCAGGTGGCATTGGCGTTGGCGTTGGGGTTCACGATCTCGTGGGCCCAGTACGGAACCAGCCTTGGTGTCGGCGGCGGCGTGCCCATGTTGCCGTTGCTGTTCGTCCCCTTTGTTCGCGCCGACCCTCAGGTCGCAGCAGTCCTCGACCTCATCGTCATCGCACCACCGCTGCTTGCACTTGCGATCTCTCAACACCGTTCGGGGGTCGACCCGCCCGCGCTCTAGCGATCTGTTGGGCGAAGATCGTCTTGTGTGGTCACCGCGCGCGACTTTGTGTAGCGGCGGGCGCCGTAGGTCGAGATCACGACGACGAGGACCAGAGCTACGGCTGCCGCGATGAACGCAGTGCTCGAGGGGTCGTCGGCTCGAGACGCGGCGAACGTTGTCAGCGCAGTACCGGGAACCATGCCGACGACGGTGCCGGCGATATAGCGCGATGGCCGCATCGCGGTAAGGCCGGCGGCGTAGTTCAGCAGATTGAAAGGAACGATGGGCATGAGGCGCAAGATGACGATCGAGACGAAATCGTTCTCGCCCAACCAATCGTCGAGCGACATGAGACGTGACCCGAGCAGTTCTTGGGACCCTTCGCGCCCTAGGCCACGGGCAACAAAGAAGGCGATGGTCGCGCCGATGGTTGCGCCGAGCATGGCCACTGGGAAACCAACAGCAAATCCAAACACGGCGCCCGAGGTGATGGTTCCGATCGTGCCCGGCACCAACGTGACTACCGCAAAGATGTACAGCAACACGAAGGCAAGCGCGCCCCACGTGCTCTCGGCGGCACGTTCGAGTACATCGCCGATGCCGTCGGTGCCGAGAACCATCAGCGCAATGCCAGTGCCTGCAAGAAGCAGGCCAAGCGCAATAAGGCGCAGGACGGCGAGTGAAGGAGTGGGTCGGCTCATAGTGCAGGTTCCGTGACCCTACGCGACCGCTGGGCAATGTTCTCGCTGCACGATGACAAGAGCCTCCGCCTCAGCTGAGCCAGAACGCCTTACGGACGCAGCTCACATGAGATCAACCGTTCGGGCTGACCGCCAGAGAGATCGCAACGATCTTGAGTACCAGCGCCGCCGCGAACGATGTCGCCGGTCCCGACGAACAACGTGTCGTTGCCGTTGCCCGCGTTCATGTCATCGATTCCGCCGCCACCGTCGAGCCGGTCATCGTCGGCACCGCCTCGCATCCAGTCCCGGCCGGTGAAGCCAAAGAGCCGGTCGCTTCCGACACCGCCCTGCATTCGGTCCCATCGGTTCGTGCCGAAGATCGAGTCGTTGCCCGCGCCGCCAAAGTAGCGGCCACCTTTCACGTCTTGTCGGGTGTTGGCGTCCGAACCGCTAGCGCCGAAAATGACGTCGTTGCCCTGGGCGCCGAAGATGACGTCAAAGCCGTCGCCACCGAGGATGATGTCGTTGCCTTTGCCGCCGCAGATCACATCGTCGCCGCCAAGCCCACGGATCTCGTCGTTGCCTTGCAACCCGGCTATGACATCGGGCCCGTCGGTTCCCACGAGTAAGTCGTTGCCCGGGGTGCCGATGATCGTTGCGTCCAGCCCGTCACAGATTGCCGATTCGGGTCCGGGCGGAAGTCCATTCGTCGATTGCAGAATTTCAAAGTCGTTGGGGAACTCTTCGGTGAACGAAACTCCATCCATCACGATGCCGAGCTCGGGTAGGTCGAGGTGCAGGTGCGGCCCGGTCGAGAACTGCAGGCACGCATCGCCAAATTCGCCGTCGATTCGATCGGGGAACATCCGGCCGATCACATCGCCTTGCTGTACGCGGGTGAAGTTGGTGCTCATCCACGACGGCAAGCTCGAAGCTTCGATGTGCACGTAGATGAAGGCGCCCGACGATACGCCGTCGGCTTCAAAGACCAGGATTGACGAGCCCGACTTGTGGGTGCATCCAAGGCGCACGAGCCCGTCGCCGATGGCCAGGATCTCGACGTTGGGGTCGGCGGGCCGAACCGACATGTCGAATGCAATGGCGCCGTTCGTTGGGTGGGGCGTGTCGCCGAAGTACGTCTCGTCAAAGTTGATTTGGACCGTTCCAGCGCGGAACGGCAATTTGAGCTGCTGACCTTGGGCGGATGCGTCACCGGGAAGGCCCATGATGAGCAGTATTGCCAAGCAGGCGAGGGCCAGAAGTCGCTGCGACCAATACCCAAGCTGATTCTGCACTGGATGTGTCCTTCCGACCCCGCTATCGAGTTGACCCCACCGTAGTCAGCGCCGACCAGGGAACGCGGACACACGTCGATCAAAAGCGTCCTCGGCATAAAGCGCCAAAAACATGAGCGTGCCTAACTGGGTTGTTCGGCGACTTTGACCATGTACGTGGCAGTGCCGGATGCCACGAGACGACCTTCGCTGTCGGTGACTTCGGCGCGGGTGAATGCAATGGACTTGCCCCGCTTGACGATCCACCCTTCTGCCGTGGCGTCGCTGGTCAGCGGCCGGTGATATTGGGTGTGAAGTTCGATGGTCGACCACAACGAGCCCGGCGGTAGGCCGGTGCCAATGGCCGGGACGACGACCGTATCGATGAGCGTGGCAATCGCGCCGCCATGCACAAGACCTGCTGCCTGCAGGTTCTGTTCACGGTATGGCATGACCATTCGGGCATAGTCGGTGCGCAGCTCTTCGACCTCGAGGCCAACGACGTTCACGAAGTAGGTCGTGCCCTCCCAGTGCGGGAAAAACGCCCAGGCGTCAGCAACATCGGGTTCGAGCGGAGGGAACTCATCAGCGCGTGTCATCAGGCGATCGTAGGCGCACCGAGCCTTCAGTCGGGAAGCATCGGAACGGAAATGCCGGTATCGCGACCTACGTCGCCTCCTCGGCCAATGGCCCCAGCTCCGAACCGGTCTCGCACGCCGTCGAGCGCCTGATGGAGCGCCGAGCCGTCGGCGAAGGTCGGCTCGTCGAAGGGAAGGCCAAGCTGGACGGCGTCTGCGTCAAAGAGGTTGCCGATCGACAGGCCGATGAGGGTTAGGCCGCGTTCTTCGATGGTGGGCCACATGCCGTCGAGCAGGCCCTCGGCGGCGCGCCCTAACGCCGTGGTGTCGTCGGTGGCTTGTGGAAGCGTGTGTGATCGAGTTGCCCGAGCAAAGTCATCGAAGCGAAACCGCATGGTCACTGTGCGACCAACGCGACGCGACTTTCGAAGGCGGTGCCCGACTCGGTCGATGATGCTGAACATGGTGGTGGTGACATCTGCGCGGCTGTGGTTCCCTCGGCCGATGGCACGTTGAGACCCGATCGACGACCGGCGCCTGCCCACAACCACGGGCCGCGGGTCTCGGTTGTGGGCCAGGGAATGCACCTTGCGTCCGGCGGCGACTCCGGCGAGAGAGATGAGTAGGTCGAGGTCGGCGTCGGCCACGTCACCGACAGTTCGGATGTCCGACGCATGCAACCGTTCGGCCGTCTTTGGCCCAACTCCCCACAACCGCTCGACCGGAAGTGGACGAAGGAATTCGAGCTCACGTTCGGGGTCGACGATGAGCAGCCCGTCGGGTTTGGCCACGCCACTGGCCACCTTGGCCAGAAACTTCGTGCGAGCGACACCGACGGTAATGTTCAAACCGACGTCAGCTGCCACCGTTTGTCGGAGCTCGGTGGCGATCGCTGCTGGCGTGCCGGCGATACGGCGAAGACCAGAAACGTCGAGGAAGGCCTCGTCGATCGAAAGACCCTCGACGATCGGCGTGGTGTTGCGAAAGATCTCGAACACCTTCTCGCTCGCTTCGGAGTAGGCCTCCATCCGCGGCGGCACAACGATGGCGTTCGGACACAGCGAACGCGCCTGGCGAAGGTTCATTGGGGTGCGAACGCCAAACGCCTTTGCCTCATAACTCGCCGCCAACACAACACCGCCACCAACGAGCACGGGCTTGCCCTGCAGCCGCCGATCATCCCGCTGCTCGACGGACGCGTAGAACGAGTCGAGATCAGCGTGGAGAATCGAAGCGGACATAAACACGAACATATGTTCGCACTAGCAACGGTCCCCGTCAACCGCCGTTATCGAGGTCTAGTACTCGGGTTCAAACTCCACGCGACCTAATGGTTGCAAAGAGCGCTTGATTACTTGATGCCGGCTTCTCGGAGGGTTTGGGCGTCAATTCCCATCTGTTTAAAGGCGGCGCGCTGAATGCCTTTTGATTCGGCATAGCGTCCGGCGGCTTCTATAAAGCCGGCCCGAAGTTCGGTTCCATCAACTTTGCGTCCCATTGCCTCGAGCTCTTCATGAAGGTCGGTTTGTTCTTGAAACAGGTTCAACCGGGCTAATGGTGATGCCGAAGCCAACTCGGTTTCGATTACTCCAAGACGTGCGTTGATGCTGTCTTTGGTGCGGCGGCGGCCCCGCTTTGGCTTGTTGTTCTCGAGAAATTCGAGATACGCCTTAACGCTGCGCGCATCGGCTCGGCCCTGGGCAAGTTTTGCTTTGTGGGTGGCATCCATTGAGGAACTCCTTTGGGAGGAAGTGATCGCTAGACGCGACCACTACCGGCGGTTCATGAGATGAATGTAGCGAGGATTTATTTGGTAAAGCCAATTTCTTCAATTGTGAAACGAAAGAGGTTTCCCCAGATATAGGCACCAAAGAACGACAGACTTTCCCTACGCCAGGCGTTCCGATGCCGGTGAGACTCGGGCATGATGGCTCGGTGATCGATCGCTTTGACGAGTTCCCTCGCCACGACTGGGCCAAGCTCCGAGAATCAACCCCGCTGTCGCTCTCTCCGGATGATCTCGATGCAATTCGTGGAATCAACGAGCACCTCGATATCCAAGAAGTCGAGGAGGTGTATCTTCCGCTGACTCGGCTGCTCAATCTGCACATCACCGCAACTCAACAGTTAGCCGCAGTAACCGACACCTTCCTCGCCACAGCCCCAGCGCCCGTTCCCTACATCATTGGCATTGGTGGTTCGGTCGCCGTTGGAAAGAGCACCACCGCACGTGTTCTCCAGCGGGTGCTGTCGCAATGGCCCAATCATCCATCCGTAGACCTCATTACCACCGACGGGTTTCTCTTTCCGAACGCCGAGTTAGAAGCAAAGGGCCTGTTTCAACGCAAGGGCTTTCCCGAGAGCTATAACACCGCGGCCTTGGTCGAAACCCTTCGCTCGTTGAAGTCGGGTTCACCTCACGTCACCGCTCCGGTCTATTCGCATTTGCGGTACGACATCGTTCCTGGGGAACAAACCGTTATCGAGTCACCTGAAGTGGTGATTGTCGAAGGACTCAACGTGTTGCAAGGCGGAGCTGCCCTTACCAGTGTGGTCGCATCGGACTTCTTCGACTTCTCCATCTTTGTTGACGCACCAGAAGCCACCATCAAACAGTGGTACATCGAACGATTCCTCACGCTTCGAGACGCAGTGTTTTCGAACCCAGACTCATACTTTCGTCACTACGCCGAACTCGACACCGGTGAAGCAATTGCGGTTGCCAGCGAGATTTGGGCGAGCATTAACGCCCCGAACCTCCGCAACAACATCGCCCCAACTCGCAATCGAGCGCAGTGCATTTTGACCAAGGGCGCAAACCACCGCGTCGAGCGCGTCGCCCTGCAAAAGTCCTAGCGAATCGCCTTCGCTGCTTCAGTGTTTCGCTGGTAAGGCCAGCAAGAGAGCCGCAAGCCAAAGCTCTTCATTCGGATTCCGCGTGAGCGAGTCGGCCGCGTCGCGCAGCGTGTCGAACACCGACAGGTCACCCGGCGCGGTCTCGATTCCTTCTCGGTAACGGCGTGAGAGCGTCGACAGCCCCATTCGCCACTCGTCGGTGCGATGAAGCCGGGCCTCGCGCTTGTGACGAGCCTCCATTGCTTTGCGACCAGACCCGCGCGCCCCGGTGAGCTCTTCGGTCTCGTCCATCGCTTCGGACTCGGCAGCATGTTTGGCATCCAGGGGTGCTTGCGCAGCTTCGACAGCGGAACGGAGCTCGCCAACAATGGTGCCAACCGCATGGCCGGTGCCGTCGAGACGGCTAGGCGCGTCCCACCACAGCTGTTGTCTTCCAGCGAACGCGTCGTCAGCTACCAGCAGCTCGGCACGGCCAACATCGCCTCCGGAGGCCCGACCAGCGGACTCGGCAATAGCAGGGTCCACGCCGCGAGCAACGAGCGCTTCGCTGATGGCCTGCTCGCTCACCGCCGGGAAGTCGATCGTGGTCGACCGGGAGGCAATCGTGATGTGTTCTGGCGGCACCCGCTCGGTCAACAAGATAAACACGATGGAGGGGTTCGGTTCTTCAATCGGTTTGAGGAGCTTTGCTGCTGCCTCGGCGGTGGCGTCGTGGAACCGATCGATCACGATGACTTTTCGGCCAGCTTCAGTGGGGGCGCGCGACGCAGCCACCACGACGGCGTCGGCCTCTTCAAGGCGAAACGTCGTGCCCTCTGGCTCGAAGATGACGAGGTCGGGGTGCTCTTCTCGCTGTGCGAGTTTGCGGTTTCGGTCGCGGTCAGCGTCATCACCAACGAGCTCGCCGGCAACTACAGCTGCTGCTCGTCGACGGCCCGAACCTCGAGGACCAAGAAACAGATAGGCGTGGACGGGCTCGCCCACCGCAGCCCGCAACATCTCGACCGCGCGGGGCTGGCCAACAACGTTCGCGAACGGGTCGGCGCTCATAGCCCCAACCGTTCGGCGATAACTACGTCGACACGTTCGGCAACGTCTTCGATCGAACCGTTTGCGTCGACGACAACCCAACCATCGGGGTCGGCCGCGGCCAGCGTTCGGTATGTCTCGACCACCTGCTCACCGAGGGCCGCGCCAGCTTCCTCGATGCGGTCGAGAGCATCGCCCAGACGGCTTCGAGCCGACTGTGGGTCGACGTCGAGAAGCACGGTCAGGTCGGGGGTGAGTTCAGCGATCGCAAACCGGTTGACGTCGGCAACGACATCGATACCAAGCCCACGACCCGCGCCTTGATATGCGAGCGACGAGGCCACATAGCGATCGCAGACGACGTGGGTTCCGGCGGCCAGCGTCGGCTCGATGAGTTCGGCCACGTGCTGAGCGCGCGCCGCAGCCATAAGCAAGGCCTCGGTGCGATCAGCGAGCTCGGTGTGGGCCGGGTCGAGCACGAGCGCTCGGATCTGGTCGCCGATCGGCGTGCCACCGGGCTCACGAGTGCGACGTGCACCGAGACGCGACGCCAGCCGCTCAACCTGGGTTGACTTGCCCGATCCGTCGCCGCCTTCGAAGACGATGAACTTGCCGCGTGCCGTTTGGGAATCCACAGACATCGCTAGTGAAGCTACCAAGCGCAGAGTCCGAAGCTGCGAAGCCGGTTCGGACGGGCGCGGCCTCCGGCCAGCAGCCGAGCATCGAAAGCCCGCCAGGGCTTGGATTGCGACCGCTGAACAAGTAGAGAGTCCGAAGCTGCGAAGCCGGTTCGGACGGACTCGGCCTCCGGCCAGCAGCCGAGCATCGAAAGCCCGCCAGGGCTTGAATTGCGACCGCTGAAGAAGCACAGCGATACGCTTCGCATATGACTTCGCGCCCGCCGGGCCACCCCGAAGAGGAGCCACTATCAACCGCTGAACCAGCTGTTGATGACAACTCTGCGAACCGCCCAAGCGGCATGCCCGCCATTGGCGAGCTCGACTACATCGGCGCAGCGGTCAAGCAATCGCTGATCTTGGCGATCGCGATTCTGATTATCTTCCTCATCGCACCCCAACTGTTCGATCGGCTGCTCGAAGTCGTGAGCTCGTCAGACCGTCTACGCACCATCCGCCCATGGTGGTTCGTTCTGATGGTGGTAGCCGAAGTGATGAGCTTCGCCAGCCTGTGGTGGCTCATTCGATTGCTGCTGCCAAAAGCATCGTGGTTTGTTGCGGCGACAAGCCAGCTGACCGCCAACTCGGTCAGCCGGGTCGTTCCCGGTGGCGGCGGAGCCGCAGCTGGCGGCGCCACGCTCTACCGGATGCTTGCGGTCAGTGGCACCCACCCAACCCAAGCGGGCGGCGCTTTGGCCGCAATGTCGGTTCTCTCGACCGCAGCGTTGGCTGCTATCCCCGCCATTGGGGTCACTATCGCGCTGTTCGGAGCACCGATTCCCGAGGGGTTGTCGCCGATCGCAATCGCATCGGGAGTGCTGTGTGTGCTGCTCCTCGCAGTGGGGGTCGTGGCGCTTCGAACAACGACCCCGTTACTACTCGCGGGGCGGGTGCTCGATCGCATCCTTCGCCTTGCGGCTCGCCCGCTAAAGAAGAACTGGCAAGTGAGCGGAGAAACGCTCGTCACCGAACGCGACCGACTTGCCTCCCTACTCGGTGACAGGTGGCCCCAGGCAACCGCAGCGAGCGCGCTCAACTGGACCTTCGACTATCTGGTTCTGGTCTTCGCGCTCTATGCCGTCGATGCCGAACCGCGGCTCAGCCTCGTGATGATTGCGTATGCAGGCGGCGCAGTGCTCTCGATGATCTCGATCACGCCCGGAGGAACCGGCTTTGTCGAAGTGGGTCTGATCGAGGTGCTGGTCTTATCCGGCATCCCGTTAGAACGTGCCACCGTTGCGGTGCTCGCATATCGCGGCATATCGCTGTGGCTGCCCATCGCAAGCGGCTTCTTCGCGTGGCTCTTGTTCCGGCGCAAGTACCCGCGCCGGACTGCAACTATCGAACCCGGCCAGGTAGCCGAATCGGGCTAGCGGCCCAGCAAGTTGTCGAGGTTCGCACGCATGTCAGCGAGAGCCGTCGGGTCGAGAACCCAATACATGACCAGCGCAGCAATACCAATGAACACAACAAAGCTGAACTGCACGATTCCCGAGAGATCACGCTTCTCTTGCACATCGGCGACAAGAACCGAGTCTTCAGGGTCTTCCTCGGGACGCAGGCTGTCGAGCTCGTGGCGGCCAACCGAAAGGCTGCTGCTGATCGTCGACTCGACCGAGCCCGACGAACTTTCAGCACCCTCGTCGTCGTACACGCCGGTGAAGTCTGGCAACGGAAGCTCGTCGTCGGAGGTGTAGAGGTTTGGATCTGCGTCGACATTGGTGGTGAGAACATCGAACGTGTCGGTCTCGGCGAGCGAGGAATCGACACCGGCAATCGCCATGGGCGTTTCCTCATCCATGGAGAACAAACCGGTTGTGTCGAGTTCGCCAAGCGTTTGCTCGACCTCGGTTGCCATCTCAAAGGGGTTTGCCGCGGTCTCGGTGGCGATCTCGGTGCTCGCCGACGGAACGTCAGTGGCGTCCTGGTCGAAGATCGAACCGCTCATTGGAGGCTCGATCTCCCATTGCGGGTCGGAGGCTGCCTCGTAGGTGCTCGTAGATCCGATTTCGGTGTCGCTAT
Organism: uncultured Acidimicrobiales bacterium; assembly: GCA_938038785.1. GTDB lineage: Bacteria > Actinomycetota > Acidimicrobiia > Acidimicrobiales > SHLQ01 > SHLQ01. The sequence goes on along the minus strand of CALHTB010000126.1, from coordinate 2,187 downwards.
CACCGGTTACCTGAGCAAACGATGCAGGCTCCTCGGAGGGGCCGTGATGGCTAACCCAACCGTCGGCTTCATCGCTGACAGCAGGTTCAGACTTGTTGGTGCCCGAACCAAGCGACGACGAGAAGATCGATTGCGGCGAATTCGGAAGACCAGAAGGCGCTGCAGTGGCCGAGTCGGTCTCGTCGAGGTCGAAGACCTGCGAGTCAATATGAGCCACGGGATCGGGGGTGAGTTCCATTTCGTGGAACTCGACCTCGATTGGCTCGGTAGGTGCCTCATTGGCAGGAGCGACGATCGGTGTCGGCTCAGCTACCTCGGCCTGGGGAACTTCGACCGGTGGAACTTCGGCCTCAGGGAGATCGACCGTCAGAGCCTCGGCTGGCGGAGCTTCGGTCGCGGCGGCCATGCCGGCCATGTCGGCCTCGGCGGCCTCGGCGGGTGCCGGCGCAAAGATGTTCGGGGTTTCGACAACCGTTTCCTCAACGGGAACCGCTGGGGTTGCGTCGGTGTCAAGCACGGGGGCGAGAGTTTCGGGCTCGATTTCGACCGCTTCCTGGGCTTCGAACAGATCAGCCTCAGCGACCTCTGCGGCAACGGCTTCGACCTCGGCGGCTTGTTCAGTTGCACCTTCTTCAAGAAGGGCTTGTTCGAGAGCAGCGTCCTCAAGAGCGATTTCTTCGTCGGTAATCTCGCTAGCGGGATCAGCGTTCTCGGCAACCTCATAGTTGCCGACTTCTGTCCAACCGGCTTCAGGGATCTCAAGATCAACCGGCGGGAGCTCGTCGTCGAGTACAACCGGTTCGATGTCTATTGCTTCAGGCTCGTCTAGTACGTCAATAGCGCTTTCGGCGGCGGCATCGACAACAGTGACCGACTCAAATAGAGCGCCGGTGTCGACAACTTGAAGATCGCTGAAGGCCTCGCCGTCAAAGGCATCATCAAGGGCGTCGTCGGTGCTTTCCGTTGGCTCGTCATCGATGATCGGGGGAACCAAACCAAGTGGCCTAGCTGCCACGTTAATGTCGTTGGGCGCTTCGATGTCGTTGGACGCTTCGGCGTTGTTAGGCGCGGTGATGACGTCACCTGGCTCATCGTGTTGGATACCAGGCACGCTCTCGAGCGATCGCTTCGTAGCGGTCTTCGTCGCGGCGGCGGATTGACCCAACGCATTCAATCGATCGAGGATCGAGTCGAGGCGTTCGTTCGTTGAGTCGAACTCCTCAGGCTGGATTGCGAACTGTTCGGACATTGCGGTTGCTCCCACGTGACGCATCGGTGTGATGACGCTCGTAGAGACCAATCGGCAGAACTACCCCAAATTCGAGGTGTTTCTTCTAATCCTCTTTATTTGCAGGTGCCTTCTTTTTGGCAGGCGATTTCTTCTTAGCCGCTGCCTTCTTCTTGGCAGGGGCTTTCTTCTTCGCTGCAGCCTTCTTCTTCTTGGCTGGCGCCTTCTTCTTTTTCTTCTTCTTGGCCGGTCCGGCAGCTCGACGAATGGCGAGCAGCTCGGAAGCACGTTCAACGGTGAGCTCTTCGACCGTGTCGCCCTTGCGCAGCGAAGCGTTGGTTTCGCCGTCGGTTACGTACGGTCCAAAGCGGCCATCTTTGACGACCATTGGCTTCTCGGTCTCGGGGTCAATGCCCATGTCGCGAAGCGGTGGTTTAACTACCTGGCCACGGCGAGTCTTGGGTTGCGCCAAAATTTTGAGGCACTCCTCAAGCGTGATGTCGAAGAGCTGCTGCTCGGTTTCGAGCGAGCGTGAGTCCTTGTCCTTCTTCAGGTACGGACCGTAGCGGCCGTTCTGCACGGTGATCTCGACGTTGTCAGCCGGATCAACCCCAACCACCCGTGGCAACGAGAGCAGCTTCAACGCATCTTCGAGCGTCATCGTCTCGGGTGTCATGCCCGTGAATAGCGACGCCCGCTTCGGCTTGTCTTCGCCATCGACCATCTCGCCGAGCTGGACGTATGCGCCGAAGCGTCCGTTCAGGACATAGACCGGCATTTGCGTCTCGGGATCGTCGCCAAGCGACACCGGGCCCTTTGCCGCTTCTTCGATGTAGTTGATGGCCTTGTCGACCGTGAGCTCGTCTGGCGGAATGTCGTCGGGGATCGATGCGGTGTTGCCCGGGTTGTCGGGGCCGCCCTCGCCGCGCTGTACGTATGGCCCGAACTTGCCGACACGA
>CALHTB010000125.1 GCA_938038785.1 uncultured Acidimicrobiales bacterium | reverse complement strand
GCTCTTTGGTGCTTGCCGCTCGGCGAGGGGTGGGCCGTCGCTTTTGGCGAGGTTGTCTGGGCGGCAGAGCATGTCGAGTTCGGCCAGGGTTGTTTCTTGGGTCGCCGAGTAGGGCGTCCTGTGGTCGCCTTGGAGCCAGTGGACGAGTGCGTCGCATCCGGCAGTTTCACATTGGCCTCGGGTTTCGACGAGTTTGATGTCTTTCATCCATTGCGGGAACAAACGAGTTCGCACACTCGCATTCAGCGTTTTCGACTTCGCTGACAGCACCTGGCGTCGAACTCGTGCCTGCATCAGCAGCACTAACGCGTATTTGGGGTGAATTGGCGTGCCGTCCAACAGTTCACACCGTCCATCGACATCGTTGGGGTCGAGCACGGACGTGAAGTCTTGCTCTGATGGGTCTTTGGCCATCTGCGCCAACGCGTGCAGTAAGACTTTCAATGACATCACGACATGGATTAGCGGCTTGGCGTTGGTTTCGGAGCGTCCGGCGCCGCGTTCTACGAGGTTGGCGGCAGCTTCGGCCCGCCGGTTGGAGGCGGTGCGGATGGTTCCGTTTTCTTGGTCTTGCTGGAACAGAGCGTTTTCTTCGTCGGCGAGTGCTTGTTTGAGCTTGCCGCCCGAGAGCGGGTCGAGATCGAGCGTGAGTTTCACCCGTCCGGTTGAGGTATCGGTGCTGACGGTGCACGTGTTGTCGGTTTCATGATCTTCGGGATTCGGTCCGTCTTGATCGTTAACCATCAACCAGTACTTGACGCAGTTCTTAAAGGACTTCCATTCGAGGTCGGCAGCAAGCGTGATGAAGAGTTTCTGGTCGCGTTGCATGGCGGCGAACACTCGAATGTTGTCGGTGCGCCGCAACAAGTCGACGTGCTGACGCGATAGCGCCCCGGCGAGCATTGCGTGTTCGAGTTGGGCGAATTGGCCAACCCACACACCAACTCGTTGATCGGCACGCAACGCGTCGGGGGAGGCATGAGTTCGTGACGCGATGTATTGGGCCATGGTCCGCACACCAGCGTTCGCGGCGACACCGGCACGTTCAGCTTCAGCAATACCGACAGCGATCAAACCATCGAGCCGTTGGCGGGCGTTTTGTAGCGACAAACACCGCTCGCCTAACTCGTCGATGGGCATCGTTGGCAAGAACTCGTTCGCCAACGCGTCGAGGGACAAATGGAGGGAGCTGAGTGCCCCTTGTCCTTGCGCAAAACCCGCCGAAGTCATAGGCCCAGTATATCGAACACGTGTTCAGCAGTCAATACGAAAAGGGCCAAAACTCGAAGCTTTCTCGGCGTTTTAGAGCTCTATGCGACGAGGTCGACGGTGATCTCCAAATGGCCAAGATGTTGGGCTAATTCCTCGTAGACGTGGATCATGCACGCGCCCACAGTCCACTCGCTCTCGAGTGGAGTTTGGGTCTCCGGAGGAATGGCTATCTCGGTGGCAGCGGCGAGCGCCGGGCCGAGTTGATGCAGCTTGGCTTGAGCGGCGTCGAGGGCTGCGTGCAAGTCGGCGACGGTGCCGGCCGCCTTGAATTCGGCTGGTCGGTCACGGTCGCTCGGGTTGCCGAGAACGATGTGGTCGGTCCACCAATAAGCAGCCGCCAGAGCGTGCACGACGAGTTGGTAAGGCGAGTTCGGCGACGACAGGTCAGGTAAGGCGTTCACCGTGGTGTCGTTCAGTCGTTCGAGGGAGCGGCGGTATCCGTCGAGGGTGCGATCGCTGAAGCGCAGGAAGTCGTCGATCGAGATCATGTCGTCACCCTAGTGACGTCATGAATAACAATCGGAAAGTTCGCCGGCGCCCGTGGGGGCGTCATCCCAGACCTCTTCAGCAAACTCCACCGGGGCGTTGAGGGTGAACTCGATCTCTTCCATCTCCACCGTTCGAGCCAGAGGGCCCTCGATTCGATACGACGTTCTCGTGGCGACGCCATCAAGGCCATCGGTTGTCAGGAGGATCTGAACCAGCTGGCCGTTTGCACACCCGTAGTCGTTGAACATGTTGGTGACGAAACTGCCCGAGACGATATCGAGATGACTTCCATCGTCACGCAGGATCGGGAGGAGCGTGTCGTTGACCAAGGTGAACCCGGTTCCACCAGCAGCGGTAACGCTGGTGCCGCCGACGAAGACCTCTTCAATTCCGTCTTCGTTCGAGTCCAAGCTGACAAAGAACTCGCCCATGCCGCCAGTCCATTCTGCGGTGGAGACGGGCACGCCATCGCGGCATGCGGTGAGGCGTTGCGGACCGGTGCTCACTACCCAACCGATCCCGCCGTCGGTTTGGGTGAACGCCCGGTCGCAGCTGATGGGTATAGGTGGTCTGGTTGTGGTTGTCGCGGTTGTGGTCGTAGTGGACGATGTTGTTGTCGTCGATGACGGCGTAGTTGAGGACGTTGTGGTTGGTGCTGTCGTCGTGGTCGTGGTGGATGAACTCGTGGACGTCGTTGCTGTCCCTGCTGAGTCCGAGCTGCAGCCGGCGATCACGATCGCCACGAACGCTAGGGGGAGCACATGTTGTCGAATCCGCATGGTTCAAGCTTCTGCGAAGGTGTCACAGGCCTCAACGGGGCCTGCCCCCGGATCGCCTAGGGTCGGCAGTCATGACACGTACCTCCATCGAGCTCGTGGCGTCGGTCGACGACGCATGGCCCCAGCTGCAACAGCTGGCTACTTGGGAGGGCGTTGCTGGCATCGAGGATCTCGAAGACGGAACCCACGATGCCGATGGCAACCTCACCGGCTTCCGCTTCGCGATGGACACCGCGGTTGGCCGCGTCAACGGCAAGGCAACGGTTGTGGGTTCGAAGCCTGGCATGACGATCACGGGCGAACAAAAGGGCCTGGCGATCACGTTGATGATCGTTCTGCGTGAAGCCGATGTCGGGTCGACTGCGATGATCGATGCCTCGTCGAAGGCCACCTCGTTCCTGGCCAAGCCCCTCGAGCTCGCGCTCAACGCGCTGCTCGACAACGCCATCGACGACGAAGCAGCAAAGATCGCCGAGCGAGTCAGCTAGCTTCTCAGCCCGAAGTTACCGAATAGTAGGACATCCGACTATTGGATGGTCGCGCTATTCTGGTCTTATGGCTACCGACGATATGGACCTTGTTGCTGAGGCGCGGCGCAACTGGGAGTCGAACAATCTTGGTGAGGTCGACGCCATGGTGTCGGCCACGTCGCTGGCTCGGGCGCATCAGATCGTGCTCGGACGCATCAACCAGGCCCTGACGCCGCTGTCGCTGACGTTCAGCCGCTACGAGGCGCTGGCCTTGCTGAGCTTTGCCCGCAACGAGTCGATGGCGATGGCCCGCATGGGCGAACGTCTGCAGGTGCACCCGACGAGCGTCACCAGCACGATCGACCGCCTCGAACGCGACGGTCTGGTCAAGCGCAGTCCGCATCCCGACGACCGTCGGGCCACTTTGGCCACGCTCACCACTGAGGGTCGGGCAGTGCATGCCGAAGCAACGGCCGCGCTCGAAGCCATCCGGTGGGGGATGGGTGAACTTGCCGTTGACCAGCTGACCGAGCTCAACCATCAACTCGCACACGTACGCGAATCGGCCGGAGACAACGTCTCTGGGTCGATCCGAACCACCACTAAGGGGAAGTGATGTCTGATACCGACGCCGAAGAAGCCTGGCGGGCCTCACCCGAATACGCCGCCTGGCGTGAGAAGTACGACGCAGCCAAGGTTCGCGACACGCCGTTTGAAACCATGTCGGGCGTTCCCGTCGAACCGGTCTACGGCCCCGGGCCATACCCCGGCCAATATCCGTATACCCGCGGCGTGTACCCAACGATGTATCGCAGCCGTCTGTGGACAATGCGCATGTTCGCTGGTTTCGGCACAGCCGAAGACACCAACGCCCGGTTCAAAGACATCCTCCGCAACGGGGGCACCGGCTTGTCGACAGCGTTCGACATGCCCACCCTCATGGGCCGGGACTCCGACAGCTCGTGGGCGCTCGGCGAAGTGGGCCGCGCCGGCGTTGCTATCGACACGCTCGCCGACATGGAAGATCTGTTCGCCGACATCGACCTCTCGGGCGTGTCCACCTCGATGACCATCAACGGCCCCGCCGCCATCATCTTGGCGATGTATGTGGCCGTCGCCGAGAAGAATGGCATTGGCACCGACCAACTGGCGGGCACCATTCAGAACGACATCTTCAAGGAATACCAAGCGCAAAAGGAGTACATCTACCCGCCGCGCCCCAGCGTTCGTGTCGTCACCGACATGATCCAGTACACGAGCGCCGAGATGCCACGCTTCCACCCGGTCTCGATCAGCGGCTACCACATTCGTGAAGCTGGCAGCACCGCAGCTCAAGAGCTCGCCTTCACGCTCGCCAACGGGTTTGCCTACGTCGAAGCCGCAACCGCAGCAGGCGTCGACGTCGACGAGTTCGCAGGCCGCCTCAGCTTCTTCTTCAACAGCCACAGCGACTTCTTCGAAGAGATCGGCAAGTTCCGTGCCGCTCGCCGGATCTGGGCCCGCTGGATGAAGGAGCGCTACGGCGCCACCAACGAGCGCTCGATGCTGTGCCGTTTCCATACCCAGACCGCGGGCGTTTCGCTCACCGCTCAGCAGCCCGAAATCAACATCGCCCGCGTCGCCATCCAGGCGCTCGCCGGTGCCCTCGGCGGAACGCAAAGCCTGCACACCGACAGCTTCGACGAAGCCCTTGCGCTGCCAACCGAAAAGGCAGCCCGCATCGCGCTGCGTACCCAACAGATCGTGGCTCACGAAACCGGCGTTGCGAACGTGGCCGACCCTCTGGGCGGAAGCGACTACGTCGAGTGGATGACCGACGAGATGGAACGACAGGCCGAGGCGATCTTCGCTCATCTCGACGACATTGGCGACGGTTCGATTCTTGAGGGCGTCTATGCCGGAATCGAAAACGGGTACTTCGTCGGCGAGATCGCCGACTCGGCCTACCGATTCGAACGTGAGGTCAACAACGGCAACCGCATCGTCGTGGGTGTCAACGAGTTCACCGACGGAGACGAGGGGCAGGGCGACATTCTCCGCATCGAAGCTGAGGTCGAGGAGTACCAGCGCAAGCGCCTCGCCGACGTGAAGCTGGCCCGCAACGACGACGACGTCGCCCGCACACTCACCGCCGTTACCGCCGCAGCTGCCGACAGCACGGTCAACGTCATGCCGTCGATCCTCGACGCAGTGAAGGCGTACGCCACGCTCGAAGAAATCGCCATGGCCATGGAGTCGGTATTCGGCACCTACGTAGAGAAGGCAATCATCTAGATGATTGAAGTATGGAGTATTTAGATGAGTGACGAACAACAGATTCGCGTCGTGCTCGCCAAGCTCGGCCTCGACGGCCACGATCGTGGCATCAAGGTCGTTGCCCGCATCCTGCGAGATGCAGGCATGGAGGTCATCTACCTCGGGCTTCGCCAGACCACCGACAGCATCGTGGCCGCCGCCGAGCAAGAAGACGCTGACGCCATTGGCCTCTCGATGCACAACGCCGGCCACATGACCCTCGCCCCCGCAATGGTGAAGGCACTGGCCAAAGCCGAGCTCAACACGCCGGTCATCGTCGGTGGCATCGTCCCCGACCAGGATGTCCAACCGCTCCTCGACGACGGCGTTGCCGTTGTGCTCGGCCCCGGTGCGTCAGCCGAAGAAGTAGCACAGGCTGTGCGCGACGCTGTGGCCAACGCCAACTAGCCGTGCGTGCCAACTGACATGGCCAAAGACACCCGATCCATCGACGAGCTCTACGCCGCGGCCCGCGGCGGCGAGCGCCGTGCGCTTGGCCGACTGCTGACCATGGTTGAGCGTGGCGGACCAAACGCCGATGCCGTTAGCGAGCTTGCCCATGCCGACGCTGGTAACGCGCACATCGTGGGGATCACCGGGTCGCCAGGTGCAGGCAAGTCGACCCTCGTTGGCGAGCTTGTTGCCGACCTGGTCGAAGCCGGCCAGCAACCAGCCGTGCTCGCGGTCGACCCGTCGTCTCCGCTCACCGGCGGAGCGATTTTGGGTGACCGCATCCGAATGGAAGACCGAAACGCCAACGCCTTCATCCGAAGCATGGCCACGCGCGGCCACAGCGGAGGGCTCGCGCTCGCCGTCCCACTAGCTGTCCGACTGTTCGATGCGTGTGGCTACAACCCGGTCATCATCGAGACGGTGGGTGTGGGCCAGGTCGAAGTCGATGTCGTCGGCGCTGCCGATACCGCAGTGGTGGTGATGACCCCGGGCATGGGTGACGCCGTGCAGGCCAATAAGGCTGGGCTGCTGGAAGTGGCCGACGTGTTCGTAGTCAACAAGGCCGACCGTCCGGGTGCCAACGATGTGCGCCGCGATCTCGACCTCATGCTCGACCTGAGCCACATGACGGGCCAGGAATCGGCTCACGGATATCGCCCACCGATCGTCATGGCCAGCGCCATCAATGGCGATGGCAACGACGAAGTGTGGGCCACGGTGATTGCGCATCGCCAGCACCTTGCAGACACTGGACAGCAAGAAGTTCGACACCAACACCGAATCCGCACCGAAGTGCGGGCACGCCTCGCTCAAGCACTCTCGGAATCCGCCGAATCTCTGATGGACGGGGACGGGGCTGATCAGCTCCGTCGAGCCGAATCCGCACAGATCTCTCCCAACCAAGCCACAAACGAACTCCTCGTTCAACTCTTGAAAGACCAGTCATGACACTCCCCAAAGACACCGCTGAAGACATCGTCATCGTTGAAGGCGCCCGCACGCCCGTCGGTAAGTTCAACGGCTCCCTCAGTCGATTCTCGGCCACCGACCTCGGGGGAATGGCCATCGCTGGAGCTCTCGAGGCGTCTGGTGTCGCCGCCGACCAGGTCGACAACGTCGTCATGGGTCATGTGCTGACCGCAGGCGAGGGCCAGTCAGCGGCTCGCAGTGCTTCGGTCAAGGGCGGTATCCCCCTCAATGTCGATGCCGTCACCGTCAACAAGGTGTGCCTGTCTGGGCTTCAGGCCATCAACTACGCGTCGATGCTCTTGCAAACCGGTCAGGCCAACGTGGTGGTTGCGGGCGGTATGGAGTCGATGAGCAACTCGCCTCACCTGCTGATGAAGAGCCGTCGTGGATACGGCTACGGCTCCAGTGAGCTGGTCGACTCGCTGCAGTTCGATGGGCTCACCTGTGCGATCGAGTCGAAGATCATGGGCGAGGCCACCGACCTCTACGCCATGGCGCAAACCATCGATCGAGACGCGCAAGACGCTTACGCCGCCCAGTCGCACGATCGAGCGGCTCGCGCAATCAAAGACGGCGTGCTCGACAGCGAGATCGTCACCGTCTCGGTGCCGCAGCGAAAGGCCGACCCGGCCGATTTCGTTGCCGACGAAGGTGTCCGTGCAGGCACCGATACCAGCTCGCTTGGTGGGTTGCGTCCAGCGTTCAACTCCGACGGGGTGATCACCGCCGGCAACGCGTCCCAACTCAGCGACGGGGCATCGGCCATGGTCGTTACCACTCGAGCGAAGGCAGACGAGCTCGGCCTCGGCGTGCTGGCAACCGTGCGCTCCTACGGCATGGTGGCCGGACCCGACAACTGCTCGCTGCTGCACCAGCCATCACGTGCCATCCAGAAGGCTGCAGGACGAGCAGGAGTTGAGACCGGTGAGATCGACCTCTACGAGATCAACGAAGCATTCGCGGCGGTAGCTATCGGCTCAATGAACGAGCTCGGCATCAGCGATGAGATCGTCAACGTCAACGGCGGTGCTATCGCTGTTGGCCACCCGCTTGGCATGTCGGGCAACCGCATTGCTCTCACCCTCGCCCACGAGCTCCGTCGCCGCGGTGGGGGAGTAGGCGCAGCCGGTCTGTGCGGAGGCGGCGGTCAGGGCGACGCGCTGATTCTGAGCGTCTAGTTCCGAGGGTTGCTACGCGGCGCTCTCGTCTGGGTGTGCGGCTGCTCGTAGATCGCCATAGAGATCGTCGGTGATACCGTCGCCGAACCAGCTGGTTTCCTGGAACTTGCGGCCGCCCTTGTTGGCGTCGAGCCACTGGTCGATGATTCGCATGAACCCGACCGGCGGCTCCTCGAGCTGGAGACGCAGCATCTTGGTTCCGGGATCCTCGTCGTTACTCAGCACCTGGCGAATTCGTGCCGGGCTCGACTGATCGTGAAATACCAGGCGCACGGATGCACCCACCGGGAGGTTGACCGTGTGGTGGATCAGCACCTTTGCTCCATCGACCGAGAGGTCGATGGTTTGCGTTGGAGCCATGTGGTTCTTGATTCCACCTACTCGACGCTTGGTCTGCCAGTGAATCTCACCCTGAACCTCGACGTCAGTCCGTGCAAAGATGCGGCGCTCAAATCCCATAGTTATCTATCGGTATTGGGGTAGCAGGGTTAAGTGGCTATCCGGGATGGTATTTCGGTAGTCGAATCGTGACTTCCGTCCCTGCGTTCCTACCGGTCTCGATCGTTAAGCCGTATTCGTCGCCGAACGTCGAACGGAGACGAGTGTCGACAGCCAAGATGCCGACGTGAGATGCTGAATCACCGCCACTCAGAGCTCGTTCGAGCTGCACCGGATCGATCCCAACCCCATCGTCGGCTACGGAAATGGTGATTTCAGGGCCAGCGTTTTCGGCGACGATTTTCAGCACGCCGCTGCCGGCCCTCGACTCGAGTCCGTGCCGAATCGCGTTTTCAACAAGTGGTTGCACGCTCAGGAACGGCAAACGCACTGGTAGCGACTCGGGGGCGATGTTGAGCGAAACGTTGAAGCGACTCCCAAACCTGGCTTGCTCAAGTTCGAGATACGCCTCAACAAGTCGAAGTTCTTCGGCCACGGTGGTGAGATCGGTTTGGGTTCGAAAGCTTGCCCGGAGAAACTCGGCGAAGGTGGCGATGAGGTCTCGGGCCATTCCCGGGTTGGTATTCACGAGACCGGCGATCGCGGTCAACGAGTTGTGCAGAAAATGGGGTGAGACCTGAGCCCTAAGAGCCTTTAGCTCGGCTTCGGCCGCATACGCGCGAGATTGTTCGAGTTCGGCGAGTTGCAGCTGGCTCGACACGAGCTGGGAGAACTGTGTGAGCTCGGCGAGACGTGAGCCGCCGATGTCGGCCATGACGTGGATAGTGCCAATCACCGCTCCTTCCGAGAGGATTGGCGCCGCTGCTACCTCTGCCTCGCCCGTGCCTGTCGACAGCTGGTAGACGGTGGGTCGTTCGACGCGGCGGCGATCGACCACGGCCGATGTCTGCTCGCGAACTGCAGAACCCCAGTCGTTCGGATCGATACCGATCGATGCCAGGAGCTCGGTATCGCTCGTCACTCCTACAGCTTGAGCATCAAGAGCGGTCGTTGCCGCCTTAGCGATGAGCTCAGCGGACCGTTGGTCGAAACCGCTGCGGACTGCTAGGGCGAGTTCGTTCAGTGATGTCAGGACTTCGAGAACTGATGGCTCGCTCGATACATCGGACTTCGAGACACCAAATCGCCGTTTCGAGGTTCGTCGGGTCATGGCTGAGGTTCGAACCGGTCAGGGACATGCATGAGCGCGAACTTATATCCAAGATCGCTTACCGTTTCCCGATCTCGAAGCGAAACAACAATGCCGATCGCGAAGGCCAAAGGGACGCTCCAAACAGCTGGAGTTCCAAGGATCGCCAGCGGCCAACCGGAGTCCACTAGCCCCAGCATCGTGGACAGAACTGCAGCCGTGCTCGCCCCACCCCCCACAACGATCGCTGCGAGCGCACCGTTACTTGTCAAACGCGTCCACCAAATTCCGAGCACTAGCAGCGGAGCGATCGATGATGCAGCTATCGATGTGGACCAGCCAATAAGCACGTTGATATCGGTCGTCTCGACAGCGAGGGCGACGAGGACCGAGGCGGCGGCAACTAGCCAGACCGCAACCCGGAACTGTCTCACGCCCGCTGACATTAGGTCGTGGCTGACCGCACCGGCCATCGCAATGAGTAGGCCCGAGGATGTCGACAGGAACGCTGCCGCGGCTCCTGCAGAAACAACGGCGGTAATCAGTTCGCCTCCCGTTCCATCAACCAATCGTTCGCCAACGGAGACCGTTGCCGAGTCGGTTGTTCCGGCTCCCAACAAGCCTGGGCTGAGCACTCGACTCGCTGCGCCAAACAGCGGCAACATCGCGTAGTACGGGGCGATGAGCGCCAAAACGATCAAGTTGGTCCGTCGCGCCTCTCGGCCGGTTGGATTGGTATAGAAGCGAACGACGATATGGGGTAATCCCATCAACCCGAACATGTTGGCAAGGACAATGGCGAACGAGAAGTACAGCGGATGCCCGCCGCCAACGCCTTTGTCCCCGAGGGGTTGCGCCCATTCCGTTCCGGTAAGTGCGCCGATTGTTGACGCATGTGGGGCACTAGCTCCAGCTGGCCAAGTAATGGTCGAACCCCCAACGACCTCGTGGGTTCCTGAGCTGAGTTCAACCAGACCGCTTTGATCGCCGACGCTTCCGTCGATGTCCACTTTGGTCGCATTGGGGAGGTCGATCGAGACATCGTTGGGGTAGTCGACCGCCGTCTCATCGAGAAAGACCGGTGCTGAGTTCGTGATTATCGGGTCGAGGTCGCCGCGAAACCAGACGGTGCTCATTACCGCGAACGGAATGAGAATGCCGAGGAAGATAAAGAAGAACTGAAACCCCTGCACAAACGTAATTCCACGCATGCCGCCAGCGCTCAAGTTCATGGCGACGAGGGCACCGACCGCCAACACCCCCACCCAGTACGGCGTGCCGAGCAATGCTCTGGTCACTACACCGGCGCCCTTGAGTTGGGCCAGGAAGAAGAACCAACTAACGACAATCACCATGATCGCGACCACTTGGCGAAGGCGAGGGCTGTCGAGGCGGCCTTCGATGAACTCGGGAATCGTGTACGAACCGAACCGTCGAATCGGAGCTGCGATGAACAGGGACAACAGGAGAAAGCCGATTGTCCAACCGACCAAAGGCCACAGCATCTCGAATCCGAAGACGAAGATAAGAGCGGGCACTCCGAGGTAGCTGGCAGCCGACATGGCCTCGCCGCACACGGCGAACGCGTTCCACACCGGATGCACTGTTCGTGAAGCTACAAAGAAGTTCGACGTGGTCCGCGCGTACCGAAGGCCGGTGGTGCCAAGTACCAAGGTCATGACGACGACGAACCCGACGGCCACGATTGGAATCATTGCCGATCACCCTGATGATCGTTGGCCCAAAGCTGTTCTCGCCGAAGCGTTGTGCGGTCGTGGCGCCACGCCAAGAACACGATGAAAAACAGCGTCGCTGGCCCGAGGAGTAGCCATTCGAGGGGCACTCCTCGGATCGACTGATCGAGTGCGTTCGGTAGAAACACTATGCCTACCAGCATCATGAGAAGCGGTATCAGAATGAACAAGAGGTACCGAACAGATGAGCGCCTCTGGTCTGCCACGAAGGCGAACACCTCGTCGTCTTGAATTGTGAATCCACGAACGTGGCTTCCATAGTTGCGGCTGCGATCGAGGCGGCGGGCAGCTGCGGTACGGGGGTGAAGCACAAGCCGGCGCCGATTGGTATCTGGCTGTTCCCCCATGGCTGCGAGAGCTTAGCGGGTCGCCGCTGCACTCGTTCGAGCGGTATGGTCGTCGTCGTGTTACGAGCCTTGGTAGTCGATGATGAGGAACCTGCCCGTCAGGATCTGGTCTGGATGCTTCAGCGCGAGGCGGGCGTCGGCGACATTGTCGAGGCCTCCGGCGGAGCTGACGCGCTCAAGCTTTTGACCACCACCGAGACATCTGAGCGGTTCGACGTCATCTTTCTCGATATGAAAATGCCTGATATCGACGGACTTGATATCGCACGCATGGTCGATCAATTTGAACGTCCCCCCGCGATTGTGTTCGTCACGGCGTTCGACACTCCAGCATCTGATGCCTTCGACCTCGGAGTCGTCGACTATCTACGCAAGCCAGTTGCGGCGGACCGGCTGAGTCGTGCCGTTCAACGAGTCACCGATGCACGATCGACCAGCGCCGGTGCCGCAGACGTCGATCTTCACCCCGCCCGGATCGCCGTGTCGGCCAGTGGTGGTCGTCAGCTGCTGTTGAGTCCATCAGATGTCACCCACTTCGAATCATGCGGTGACTATGTCCGGGTCCACACCGACGGCGAGTCGCATCTGGTTCGCGACACCATGACGCGGCTGACCGACGGCTGGGCGAAATACGGCTTCGTCCGCATTCATCGCAGCTACTCAGCTCGGCTATCAGCGGTGACCGAGGTGCGCTCGGGGCCGGCTGGACGCAGCGTATGTGTCGCGGAAACTGAGCTCCCAGTGAGTCGTCGGTACGCCCGAGACCTCACCTCGCAACTGACAGGAGCGGTCGAGACCCCGTAAGCGAACCGCTTATCTTCCGCTTATCGCACAGATCTACGCCGTTTGCCGTGAATTTCTTGGCGTTCACTGAAAAGCCGCGAACCAAGTGGACTGTGACCGTCGACACGGTAGATGCTGTGTGTGTGCGAGGGGGAACTGAGATGAACCAAGACGACCGGCAGGCGGCCTATGTCTGACCCGTCTCTTGTCGAGGATGTGGAGGCCGCTGAGGTCGATCGCTCCGCCGAAACGCCAGCTCTCGGCATATTCGCAAACATGCACCCCATCGGCATCGTCGCCGCTGGAGCGCTCATCGCCGCGGTCATCGGCCACTTCGCGTTCGACACCGATCGAATCGTCGGCAACATGTCGTGGTGGCACTGGCTTGTGCTCGTGGCGACCGTCGCCCTATCGCTTACCCCTCCAGCGCTGAACGCCGTTCGCATCGGCCTGGAATCGATCGGCACGTTCACGGGCAAGCTGGTGTGGATCGGAGCATGGTTCATCTTCTTCATCCAGATGATCAACGTGGTCACCCGCTATCTGAATCCGTTCTTCGAGCAGGACATCCTTATCGGCGAGCTCACCAGCCTCGCCTGGCAACTGTTCGCCATGGTTGCGCTGCTCGGGCTGCCGTACGGCGTGAAGAACGCCGTCAACCCCCGCATCGACTTCTGGTGGGCCGACTGGAGCGAGCGCCGCAAGGCCTGGCTCGACTTCGTCATGCACACGTTCTTCTTCCTGCCATTCCTTTATGCAATGAACATCCTGCTCATCGACTTTGCCGCATCGGCACTTGGACGTAAGCGTGGCGATGGCTCATGGCCAGACGGATGGCGCGTGTGGGAATCGTGGGAGGTGTCGACCGATGCCGATCAGCTTCCGTTCGGTCCAGTCAAGGCACTCATCCTCGTCGGCTTCTTCCTGTTCGCCGCCCAAATCGTGGCGGAGATCATCAAGACCGGCTTCATGTTGATGGGGCGCCGCGAATACGGCGACGTTTCCTCCGGCGACGAGTTCCAGAGGATCGAGTAACCCATGGCAATTCTCGCGATCGAATCGTTTCTCGGACTCGAATGGGGCGTCTTCCTCGCCCTGTTGATGTTCGTGATCTTCATGTTCCTCATCCTCACCGGCTACAACGTGGCTTTTTCGTTCGCCAGCGTCTCGGTGGCTTTTGCCTTCATTGGAGACCTCACCGGCGTGTTCCGTGTCGGGTCACTCAACGCGCTCACTAGCCAATGGTTCGACTCGGTTAAAGACGCAACCCTGCTCGCGGTGCCACTTTTTGTGCTCATGGGAGCGATCCTCGAGAGATCGGGCCTAGCCGAACGTCTCCTCAACGCCATCGGCCTACTTATGGGGCCGCTGCGTGGCGGTGTGGCCGCAGCCGTGGTCATCGTCGGCACCTTGCTCGCTGCTGCAACCGGTGTGGTCGCCGCAACGGTGATCGTCATGGGCCTGCTCTCACTGCCATCGATGGTGCGGTTGGGGTACGACCACAAACTCGCCACGGGAGCTATCACCGCATCGGGAACATTGGCGCAGCTGTTGCCCCCAAGCATCGTGCTGATCTTGTTGGCCAACCAGCTGAGTGTCGGCATTCTCGGACTGTTCGCGGGGGCGTTGCTGCCCGGACTGCTGCTCTCGGGTATGTACGTCGCCTACGTGTTGATCTACTCGATGATCAACCCCGAAGCCGGTCCGGCAATGCCACCGGAAGAGCGCCAGCTCGCCGGCAATCCGTCGCTGCCCACCAAGGCGTTTCTAGCGGCCATCTTGGCCTTCATGGTCTTCCTCGTGTTGATCCTTCGAGGCGCCAACCCCGACACCGAAGGCGCACTGAGCTTCGCGCTCATCGCATCGGGAGCGGCCTTCCTCGTGTTCTTCGGCATCATGGCAATCACGAAGATGCTGGGCACCGAAGTGATCGTGTCGATCGTGCCCACCGTCGTGCTGATCTCGGGCGTGCTGTTCTCTATCTTCTCGGGCATCGCATCACCGTCGGAGTCGGGCGCGGTCGGCGTGTTCGGAGCGCTCGTCCTCACCGTGCTCAACTTTGCCGTCGACAAACGCCTGTCCAAAGAAGGGGCCGAACACGTCAACGCCGACTGGCAACTCACCCCGCCGGCGCTGCGTCAAGCGGGCATCTCCACGGCCAACATCACCATCTTGGTGATGACGCTGCTGTTCTGCTCGTCCTTCTTCCGCCTGATGTTCCGCGAGCTCGGCGGCGCCGATCAGGTGTCGGACTGGCTCACCTCGGTAGGCGGAGGCAAGTGGGGCTTCGTCATCATCGCGATGATCGCGGTGTTCCTGTTGGGCATCAACCTCGAGTTCCTCGAGATCACCTTCATCGTTGTGCCGATCTTTGTGCCGGCCATGATCGAGCTGGGCTTCACCGAAGCCGAGAAGATCTGGTTCGCCATGCTCATGGCCGTGAACCTCAACATGGCCTTCATCAGTCCGCCGGTGGGCTTCTCGCTCTTCTACTTACAGAGCGTCGCCCCACCCGAAGTCAAGACCGCATCGATTCACAAGGGCGCCATCCCGTTCATGGTGCTCCAGGGAATCGCTCTGGTGATCTTGGCCATATTCGACGAGATCACGTTCACGTCAATCAGTCTCTTTAGTGAAATTGAGGTCACTCAAGGGAATTAGCTAATTCGTTACACCATCAACAACGGAGGAGGAATCCACGATGGATATCGAGGAAACACATGAGGGCGAGGAGACGGAATACAACCGTCGATCGTTCATTGGAAAGGCGGGAGTCGGGGTGGCAGGTCTTGCCGCAAGTTCGGCTGTTCTCGCAGCGTGCGGAGGCTCAACAGCCACCGACGAAGCAGCAACCGATTCCGAAGGGGACACCGCTAGCGAAGATGACATCATCGAAGCGTCACAGGAAGCCCCCGAGATCGAGTGGGACATGGCCACGTCATGGCCAACCGGTCTCGTCACCATCTTTGGCGGCGCAACGTTCTTCACCGAGCAGGTCAGCCGCCTGACCGGCGGTCGCTTCAAGATCACCGCACGACCTGCAGGCGAAATCGTTGGTGGCACCGAGGTGCTTCCCGCAGTGTCGAGTGGCGGCGCACAGGCTGGTCACACGGCGTCGTACTACTACACCAACATCAGCCCAGTGCAGCAGTTCGGAACGGCGATGCCGTTCGGGCTCAACCAGCGTCAGCAGAACGCCTGGCTTATGCAGGGGTACAACGGCAACCCCCGTGGCATCGACATCCTGAACGAGTTCTACGCATCCGAGCACGGCACGATCAGCTTTCCCGCTGGTGGTACCGGTTGCCAGATGGGTGGCTGGTTCTCCAAGGAGATCAACACCGTTGGCGACCTCAACGGTCTCAAGATGCGTATTCCAGGTATTGCAGGAACAATTCTCACCAACCTCGGTGGTGAAGCGATCGGCATGCCGGGTGGCGAAATTCTGCAGAGCATCCAAACCGGCGTCATCGATGCTGCCGAGTTCGTGGGCCCGACCGACGACCTCATCTTGGGTCTCGACCAGCTCGACGGTGACCTGTTCTACTACCACCCAGGTTGGTGGGAGCCAGGAACAGCGCTCGAGGTGCAGTTCCCGCTCGACCAATGGAATGAACTGCCCGAGCAATACCAGGCAGCGATCGAGACTGCCGCAGCCCATGCGAACATGAACATGCTCGCTACCTACGACACGCTGAACCCCATCGATCTCCAAAAGGTCAAGGGCTTTGCCGAGGTGCGCGAGTTCAGCCCCGAGATCATGGCTGCGTTCAAGACCGAAACCGAAAGCGTCATGGACGGCCTCGCCGCCGAAAACGGCGCGTTCGGCGAGATCCTCGGACCATGGCGTGAGTACCGCGACGCAGTGTCCGAGTGGCACGGCCTTGCCGAGAAGTCATACCTCAACCAGCAAACAGACATCTAGCGAATTCTCTTCCTCCGCTATTGGGCGGACCGGGCATTCAGCCCGGTTCGCCCAATGGGTGGCCGATGGGAGGAGGGTGTTCGCTTCCAGCTATTTCCAATGCGAGAGAGTGTCCTTACCTCGTCTGTTCGCGCGCTTTTGGCCAGCGAGGAACGCATTGTGGCGCTCGTACACATGTGGCGTCGGCACCGACTGATGGTGCCGTTCGTGCTCGCCTCGTTCGCTGGCGTTCTCGTCGTCGCAATCCTTGCCGGCTTCGAGGAATGGAGCGGCCGGATTGGCCTCGCCCTAGGGGCAGGGGCGCTCGCAGCGATGGCCACAACCGAGTACCGGGTCCTCGCGCTCACGAGTGATAACGACCTGGTTCTTTTGCGATCGAGCCGAGTCCGCCAAAAGGCCACCGAGCTCCTCGTTCGCCTGCCCACGTCCACCGTTGTCGAGCCGGCGGGAACAAACTTGGTGATCACCGACTGGAAGGTCGCCGATCACACCTACAGCGTGATGCGCAGGTATCAGTCGGCCATGGTCGCGATCTCCGAGCGATGAACCGCAGCAGGCTAGCGCTGGTGCTTGCGAGCATCGCTCTCCTGGCATTGGCTTGCGGGGAAGAACCAACACCGCCGGAGGCTCGGGCCGTAACCCTTGAAACCACCGCGTGCGGGCACGCGTCTCGCACGTCTGGCGCCGGGGTCATCGTCGAGGACGGCTGGGTGCTGGCGTCAGCTCATGTGGTGGCTGGCGCCGGAAGCGTCGAGGTCACGGGAAGTGCTCTGTCAGCTAAGGACGTGTCAGCTAAGGACGTGCCAGCCGAGATCGTGGTGTTTGATGCGGCGTCTGACCTGGCATTGCTTCGTGTCGACGGAGTCACCGCCAAGCCGGTCACCCTTGGCGATGCTGGCGCCGGTGACATTGTCTATTTCGGTGGAGGTGGACCATCGGGGGCCCCGACCGCTTCGATCACCCGTCCGGTAGAGGTTCGGATTGAAGGCGTCCGTTCAACCGAGCGCATTCGTCGACGGGGATACGAGATCGATCGGCGCGTGGAACTCGGCGATAGTGGAGGCGGCCTCTTCGACGAGCAGGGACGGCTGGTCGGTTCGATCTTTGGTCGTCCGCTTGATGAGCTCGACAGCTCGTTTGCGGTTCGTCGCATCGAGATTGAACGGGTTCTCACCGCGGAACGAGACAGCATCTGGGAATGTGACCCAACAGGTCACCGAGTAATCGAACAGGTAATCATCGAGGCAACTAGCAAATAGTGGTGGGATCGACCGCCTGACCTTTACATTTGCGTTACGAGGCCGATGGACAGCAATGCTGATGATCCAGGCTCTCGCTAACACCATGCTCGTATTGCTCTTCGTTGCGGGCGGCCTTGTTGTGATGAATCGAATTCTTCAGCGGGTTATGGAGAACAACTTCGCGAAGATCGCCGCTGCTGAAGCCGCGCACCTTGACGAACAGCTCAGGGGCTTGACCGACTACTAGCGAGTCGAGAGCTAGCCGAGTAGCTCGTACAACATGGTGAAGAACGCATCTTCTGGATAGTGCGTCACTACGTGCACGTTCTTCGGTAGTTGAGAAAAGCCATAGTGGTCGACGATGAGCGTGCCGCGCATCGGGTCGGGTCCAACCGCAATGTCGACGCCGAGGTGCTCGACGGTTGCAGGAGATGGGTTGATGGCGTGTGCCATTGCGATTGGGTCTGGAAAGTCAGGTCCTTCGAGTCGCGTCTCTTCCCACGCATAACTCTGCAGCGTGGCTTGGATGTCGATGGCGAAGTTGCCGAGCTCGCCGAGGGCACGAAGCTGGTCTTGGCGGGCAGTGGTGACAACCGCGCTGGCAATGGAGATGTCCCACCCCACAAATTCGAGCGGCATCCCTGAACGCAAGATGACCCGGACTGCCTCGGGATCGACCCAAAAGTTGAATTCTGCGGTGGGAGAGATGTTGCCTGGGCCGTGTTCGCCGGTGCCGCCCATGATGACGACCCGCTCGACTAGGCCAGCGATATCGGGAGCCATGAGCAAGGCGATCGCCACGTTCGTGAGCGGGCCAATGGCCACCAAGGTGATTTCACCCGGATTGGAGCGAATGGTGTCGATGATGACCTGTGGGGCCCACCCGTCCGATGCCGTACGGCCCGAGAGTGGCAATCCAATGTCGCCCATGCCGTCTTCGCCGTGAACTTCTTGTGCGGTGATGAGGTCGCGGAGCATTGGCCGGTCTGCACCCACATACACCGGTACGTCCACGCCGCACAGCTCGACGGTGTAGAGCGCATTCTGCACCGCCTGGGGCAGGGGTACGTTCCCCGCAACCACGGTGCACGCCACAACCTCGACATCGGGGTGGCGGAACGCCATGCACATGGCGACGGCGTCATCGCTGGCGGTGTCGGTATCGATCAAGAATTTGCGCATTCCGAGACACTACCCAAGCACCGGCTAGAGGGCGTAAGGGCCTCAGGCCTAGACTCAGCAGATGGCTACCTATCGCTCTTCAGAATCAACTAGCGGCCGCAACATGGCTGGTGCCCGTGCCCTTTGGCGGGCGACGGGCATGACCGATGACGACTTTGGCAAGCCAATTATTGCGGTGGCCAATAGCTTCACCCAGTTCGTGCCGGGTCACGTCCACCTGAAAGACATGGGTCAGCTTGTGGCTCGCGAGATCGAAGCCGCAGGTGGCGTGGCCAAAGAGTTCAACACGATCGCAGTCGACGACGGTATTGCGATGGGCCACTCGGGAATGCTCTACAGCCTCCCCAGTCGTGACCTCATTGCTGATTCGGTCGAGTACATGGTCAACGGCCACAAAGCTGACGCGCTTGTGTGCATCAGCAACTGCGACAAGATCACGCCCGGCATGTTGATGGCGGCCATGCGTCTCAACATCCCCGCAGTGTTCGTGTCCGGCGGCCCGATGGAAGCGGGCAAGACAAAGCTGGCCGGTGAAGAGGTCAAGGTCGATCTCATCGACGCAATGATGAAGGCCGGCGACCAGAACGTGAGCGACGAAGACGTGCTCAACATCGAACGGTCGGCGTGCCCCACATGTGGCTCGTGTTCGGGCATGTTCACCGCCAACAGCATGAACTGTCTCACCGAAGCCCTGGGGCTCTCGCTACCGGGCAACGGCACCACGCTCGCTACCCACTCCGACCGAGAACGCTTGTTCCTCGAAGCCGGGCGCCTCATCGTCGACATCTCCCAGCGCTACTACATGAAAGGCGACGACTCGGTCATTCCTCGCAACGTCGCCACCAAGACCGCATTTAGCAACGCCATGTCACTCGACATTGCGATGGGCGGCTCGACCAACACGATTCTCCATCTGCTCGCCGCAGCTGAAGAGGGTGGCGTCGACTTCACGATGTCCGACATCGACGAGCTCAGCCGCAAGGTGCCAAACCTGTGCAAGGTGGCGCCGTCGGTGCAGGAGTACCACGTCGAGGACGTCCACCGGGCGGGAGGCATTCCCGCCATCATGGGCGAGCTTGCCCGCGGCGGGATCATCGACACCAGCGTCCACACCATTCACTCGAATACGTGGGATGACGCCATCAATCAATGGGACATTGCCGTCGACCCGTCCGAGGAAGTCCAGACGTTCTTCCGTGCTGGCCCAGCCGGCATTCCCACGCAAACGGCCTTCAGCCAATCAACTCGCTGGGACACGCTCGACATCGACCGTGAGAACGGATGTATCCGTTCGGTCGAGCATGCCTATTCGAGCGAGGGTGGCTTGGCCGTGCTGTTCGGCAACATCGCCGAAGACGGGTGCATCGTAAAGACCGCTGGCGTCGACGAATCGATCTGGAAGTTCAGCGGCCCGGCTCGGGTCTATGAATCCCAAGAAGCCGCGCTGGAAGGCGTCCTCGAAGAGGTCCAGAGCGGCGACGTGGTCGTTGTTCGCTACGAAGGCCCTAAGGGCGGTCCGGGCATGCAAGAGATGCTGTACCCGACCACGTACATCAAGAGTCGTGGCCTCGGCAAAGAGTGCGCGTTGCTTACCGATGGCCGGTTCTCGGGTGGAACCTCGGGCCTGTCGGTGGGTCACTGCTCGCCCGAAGCGGCCGACGGCGGGCTCATTGCGCTCGTCGAAGACGGCGACATGATTACCTTCGACATCCCGCATCGCCTCATCACGCTCGACGTTGATGAAGAAACGCTCGCCGCTCGGCGGGCCGCTCAAGAAGCTCGAGGGCACGATGCCTATACGCCGGTCGACCGCGACCGCGTCGTAAGCCAAGCCCTCCAGGCATACGCCGCCATGACCACCTCGGCTGATCGTGGCGCCGTCCGGGACGTTTCACAACTGCGCCGCTCATAGCTCGTTGCAACCCGAGAAGGTCCTTCGAACGTTCGCACGGCTCGCCGCCGAGCGAACCGTTCAGACAAACGTATTATCATCGGGATCAACGTTTCTTTGGCAGCGCTATCGCGCCATCAGCATCTTCGAAGGTAAGGCCATTCCACCGGCTGGAATGCCCATCGAACCGGCCCTAGAGGGTGCTTTTCGTACGGGGGTGTTCGAGGACCGGGTGCTGGCGAACGCAAAGTTGCACGAGGGCGAGCGTCGCCTATTGGTCGGCTGGGTGTGGTTCTCGGGCACGCTTACCGACGATGACGGCAACGCCACGACGTATTGCTTTCCCGCTGTCTCGATTCCGGTCGTGCCCCAAGGAGAGGCTGTTAGCGACGTAGGCGACCTCATATCAACGGGGTTGACCTCGCTCACCGGTGGCGCGTGGAGCGGTGACCGCACGCCCGGCCGGCTTGAGCCCGATGGCGACATCGACCTCACCGACCTCATCGAGGCCGATGCGGATCGACGTCGGCTGCTCGATAGCTGCAACTTTGGTGACGGCGCACTGCGCGACATGTACATCGATCAGACCGGTGAGTACGCGCCGGTCGATCTCAGCATCTTTCCTACGCTCGACCCTCTCAACTCCTGGATCGACGACGTTGCGAAGACGGTCGGTCTTCCCGTGGGTTCGGTCAAGGCAGCCCATCAGGGTTCTCCCGTGCACACTGCACTGTCGGAGGGGATAACGGTGCACATTGGGAGCGCCTTGTATCTCGAGTCGCCGTCGAGCTTCGGCACTCGACGCGAGAGTTTGCTTCGCCTCGCCCGGCTGGGGGAGTTAGAGCAAACCTCGCTTGGCATGCTCTATCGGAACGATCATGTCGAGCCCGAATCAGCTGATGCGATCGTGGCCGTTCGACCCCTCAGTCTCCGTCAAGAGGTGATGGCCAAGGATGCGCTCCGTGCCAAATTGAGCGTGCTGTCAGGCGGTCCTGGCACGGGGAAGTCCCACGTGCTGAGCGTCCTCGCAATGAATGCGATTGCCCAGGGCGACTCGGTCCTGGTGGTTGCAGGCTCACCTCACGCGGTCGACGTGCTCGCCGAACACTTTGCCAAGACACCGGGCCCGCCTCCAATCGTGTTTGGAGGTTCGCGCCATGGTCAACAGCTCTCGCGTGACCTCGCCGAGCTCGCATCGCGAACAACCGTCGCAAGATCACCTCGCGGCGATGTCGCTGACTATGAGCGCCTGATTGCGACAAGTCACCGGCAACTGGAGCTCGAGGCCGAGGTTGTCCGCATTCAACGCGACCCGACGGCACGAATCGATTTGGTTCATGCGCGAGACCGAGCGGGAGACCTCGACGAGCTCGAGCGCTTGATACACGCCTGCGAACGGCGTGGACCAGCTGGCTGGATCGCCCGTAGGCGAAACCCCAAGACGCTCGATGCCCGCCTCGGCACATCGGGCGATCATCGCTCCGCTTTGGACAGTCTCGTTCGGGGCGCCGAGGCCCAGCGTCTCGACGCCGCGGGCGGGCTATCGCTCACCGAGACGTACGGCCTGCTCGCACAGATCGAAGCCACCGCCGCTCAGCAAGCTGGCGCTGCCCTGACCGAGAAGTGGCTCGAGCAAATGAGCGCCGAGCAGAAGATGGCGCTCACGCAGATCTCGACTGCTCTCACTGTGGGCCGTGCTGCTCGCCGAGCAAAGTTCGCCGAGATCACGCCGGGCGACCTCACCGTGGCTGCACCGTTATGGATCGGCTCAATTCGAGACGTCGAGGATGTGCTCCCAGAGGTCGCGGGACTCTTCGACCTGTTGCTCATTGACGAAGCAGCCCAGATCGATCAGCTGAACGCAGTAAATGCCCTCGCCCGCGCGAAACGAGCGGTCATCTGTGGTGACCCGAGGCAGCTTGGCCACACCTCCTATATGAGCGCAGACGACAAGCGGGTGGCCTCCAACCAAGAGGCCGTGGACGGCGACTTGTTGGATGTCCACAAGCTCTCCCTCTTTGACGTCGGCGCATCACGGGTTTCGACATTGGTGCTCGACGAGCATTTCCGGTCAGCGCCCCACATCATCGAATTTTCCGCACGCCGAATGTACAACGACCAACTGCAGGTGGTGGGCCGCAACCCGGCAAACGAATCAGCCGACCACATCCGAGTCGTTCATGTTGCAGGCACCCGCAACGCCCACGGTGTCAACGGCGCCGAAGTAGACGCCAGCATTCAGGCGGCGGAGGAACTGATCGATCAGGGTTACCGAAGCATTGGCTTCGTCAGCCCGTTCGATGCCCAAGCAAGCGCGCTGGAAGAAGCGATTCTCGATCGGTGGCAGCTCGAAGAGATCGATGCCTACGGTCTTCGTGTGGGAACGGTGCACGGCTTTCAGGGCGACGAGCGCGATGTGATGATTGCGTCTTGGGCAATCGGGCCAGATGAGGGAAACAACGTTTGGAGTCACGTGAACCAACCGAACTTGTTCAATGTCATGGTGACCCGGGCACGTAGCGAAGTGGTTGTTGTGACGTCGGTGCCCGAGCCCCCAGGTCTTGCTGGCGACTACATCCGGTGGAGTGAACCGTTGACCAATCTTGTGCGTGACGTCGCGCTCGACGACCCTTGGATTGTGCAGGTGGCCGGGATGCTCGAGGAAAAAGGGTGGGAGGTGCGCACCGGCTACCCGGTTGGCCGTCACCTGGTCGACCTCGTCGTTTCCAATAGCGCGATTGCCCCTATTGCGATTGATTGTGTGCCCCACGTCGACGGTCCTGAAGCGCACACCGACCGAGCTCTCCAGCTGCGCCGTATGGGTTGGCGGACAGCAGATGCGTTCGAGAGCCGATGGCGCGACAGGCTTGGCGAGTTAGCTATCGAATTGGAGCACATGTGACGAGAAGTGTTGAACGGCCGAAAGTGCTTGGCATTGGCTATGACGCCCGGTCGTCGTTTATGCGAGGTCCCGCTACCGCGCCCGATGAGGTCCGCCGGGTCATGCACGCTGGTTCGGCGAACTACTTCACCGAACTGGGTGTCTCCGTCGACCCAAGCCTTTGGGACGACCTGGGCAACCTCGAGCTTGGTGACGCCGACGCGCTCGACGCGCGGGACCAGATCATGGCAGCGGTCACCAGGTCTGTGGCTGATGGATCGCCGTTGTTGTCGATCGGCGGTGACCACTTCGTCACCTACCCCATCGTTGCCGCCATGGCCGAGCGGTTCGAAGACATCACGATCGTGCACGTCGATGCTCACCCCGACCTGTATGACGAGCTCGACGGCGACAAGTACTCACACGCGTGTCCGTTTGCCCGAATCATGGAAGCAAACCACGCCAGCAGGTTGATCCAGTTCGGTATCCGTACCGCAACGCAGCACCAACGCGAACAAGTCGAACGGTTCGGCGTTGAAATGCACGAGGTTCGCAGCTGGGATGGATCTATCCCCAAGCTAAACGGCCCCGTGTATCTGTCGATCGACGTCGATGGCCTTGACCCGGCGTTCGCCCCCGGGGTTAGCCATCACGAGCCAGGTGGCCTCTCGATGCGCCAGGTTCTCGGAATCATCCATGACGTCGCCCAACAATCTGGCGTACACGTCATTGGCGCTGACGTCGTCGAGGTCAACCCCGAACGCGACATCCACGACATGACCGCAATGGTCGGCGCCAAGCTCGTTCGCGAACTGCTCGGCCTGATGCTGTGACCCCCGAGGCTGTCCTTCGGACGTTCTCTCAGCTGTCGGCACCATCGGCGGCAACGCCCACCGATGTCATCACTGACCCGCGGTCATTCACACGATTGATGTACGACGCCACCCGGGTGTTCACCGATTCGGCCAGCCCACTTCACGCCTACCCGCCCCAAGCCATCTCGGTTCGTCATAATCGCCACGAGGACCTCCTCTTGTCGAGGGCGGCGCTCCACAAGAATGAACAGCTCCTTCGGGTGGGCTGGTTGTGGTTCTCGGGAACGATCGAACGTGATGGCAAGCCCGTTCAGTATTGCTTTCCGGCAATGAGCGTGCCGGTGGAACCCACAGGCCTTCTGCGCAAAGCGCTGACCGCAGGTTCTGACCTCGAGGCAGCGGGCGACGCCGAGATCAACGAGTTGATCGAAGACCCCGATGTTCGGGCGAGCTTGATCGCCCGAACAGAGTTCGGCGGCGGCGGCCTGAATGACTACTTCTCTATCGACACCGGAAACTACCGGCCCGTCGACCCTCGCCGGCTCCCGAAGCTCCCTCGCCTGATGGGGTGGGCTGACGACATTGCTCGGGCCGCTGAACTTCACATCACCGAGCGGGTCACCGTTGACCAATTGGATCCGCTCGAACGTAGAAAGGAACCGGGCATTTGCCTGCACGTGTGTGCCGCGATGTATCTCGATCGGCCAGCCGTGGCAGGTACCCGTCGCGAGAGCTTGCTCAACTTGGCCAATCTCCCAGACCTCGACAACACCGTGTTCGCCCGGATCTACAGTCCGGTCGAGAGCGCCGAGACGCAACGGCGGAGCAACCGACTGGTGGATCAGCTTCGGCCGATCAGCGTTCGACAGCGCCGAATTGCCTCGGACCTTCTCGAGAACGATGTGTCGGTTCTGTCGGGCGCGCCCGGAACGGGAAAGTCCCATCTCATCACCGTGGCCGCCCTCGACGCCGTCGCTCGGGGCCAATCAGTGCTTGTGGCCGCAGCGTCACCGTTCGCAGTTGATGTTTTGGTCGACCACTTTGCCGCCACGCCCGGGCCTACCCCGGTTGTGTTCGGGGGCTCGGCCCACGGAAAGCGGCTCGCAACCGAGCTCGCCACTTTGGTGTCGGCTGGTGCCGACGCCACGGTGGCTAGCCATGTGGCGGACGAGCATGGAGATCTCGAGGCATCAGCCGCTCGAATGCTTGAGCTCGAAGGCGATGCTCGCCGACTTGAACGAGACCCGGCACGACGCATCCAACAAGTCGATGATCTGCGGCGCGCAGGTGATCTGTTCGAACTCGAAGAGCTGATCGTACGTTGCGAGGGCCGCGGACTTCGTGGTTGGCTCGCTTGTCGTCGAAATGGCGACGAACTTCGACGCCGACTTAGAGGGGCGAGCGACATGCGCGAAGCGTTGGACGAGCTTGTTCGAGCTCAGGATGCCCAGACGCTGCTTGCATCAGGCGGGCTGACGCTCACCGATTCCTTCGACCATATGGCCGAGGTCGAATTGCGCGCTGCCGACCAACGTGGCAAACAAATTACTGCGTGCTGGCTAGGCAACCTCAGTGGTAGCCATCGTCGAGCGCTTACCCGGATCTCGACCGCGCTTACGTCAGACCGCGGTACCCGGCGTCGAATGCTCCAAGCAATCAATCCCGCAGATCTCGTCGGCGCAGCCCCGTTGTGGGTTGGTTCGGTTCGAGACATCGACACCGTCTTGCCCGCAGTCGCTGGAATGTTTGACCTAGTGATCCTCGACGAAGCCGCGCAGATCGACCAGATCAACGCGGCGAACGCGTTGGTCCGGGCCAAACGAGCTCTGATCTGTGGCGATCCACAACAGATCGGCCACGTGTCGTTCCTCAGCGACGACGACATTCGAGCTGCCGCCAGCGCGCACAATACCAATCCAGACGTTCTCGACCCGCGTCGTCAATCCACTTACGACGCCGCGGCCAACATTGCTCCCACCCAGTTTCTCGACGAACACTTCAGGTCGGCTCCACACCTCATCGAGTTCTCGGCTCGGCAGATCTATCAGAACGGGCTTCATGTCGCGAGCCGGCATCCCCGAAACGAAGCTGCAGACCACATCGACGTTCGCGTCGTCGACGGCACGCGTTCGTCTAACAAGGTCAACGCTGTCGAGGTCGAAGAGTGCCTGCGTGTTGCTGACGAGTTCATCGCTAATGGCTGGACCAGCATCGGGTTTGTCAGCCCATTCCGAGCTCAGGCCGACGCGCTTGAAGAAGCGATTCTTGCCAAGTATCGGCTCGACGAGATCGAGCACTACGGACTTCGGGTCGGCACTGTCCATAGCTTCCAAGGCGATGAACGCCGGTTGATCATCCTCTCGTGGGCGGTCGACGAGAGCGAGGGTGCCGGAGCTTGGCGCTTCGTCAACCAGAAGAACCTTTTCAACGTGATGGTTACACGGGCCCGCGATCACATTGTGGTCGTTACCTCCACACCTAACCCGCCGGGCCTAGCTGGCGAGTACCTTCGCTGGTCCGAGCCGTTAGAGGATCTCATCGGCGATGTCGATGTTGCTGACCCTTGGGTCCAGCAGGTGGCCAGGGCGCTCGAGGATGCAGGTGCTGAGGTACGGATCGGGTATCGCACAGGTCGGTACATCGTTGATCTCGTCGTTGGGTCCAACTCTCATGCAATCGCAGTTGATTGCTCGCCGCACGCCGATGGCCCAGCTGCTCATATCGATCGTGCGTTGCAGCTTCGACGTACTGGGTGGCACACTGCCGATGCGTTTGCGTCGCGTTGGGGCAACAACGTTGGTCAACTAGCGATCGAACTGACCAACCGCATAGAGGAGTACAAGCGAGATGAGCAAGATGCCGTTGGCAGCAGTGGAGGCCGGGGGAACGAAGTTCCGCGCCGCGACCGTTTCGACAGATCTCGAAATTCTGGAGCAGGCGTGGATCCCGACAACGACGCCTGACGAAACGCTCGCCGCGTGCGAGGAATTCTTCGCCGCTCAAGGCCCGGTGTCCGCCCTCGGCATTGCGTCGTTCGGGCCGCTCGTTGTCGACCGCACATCCGCTGACTACGGCCACATCGCCGCAACGCCAAAGCCGGGGTGGAGTAATGCTCCGCTCCTCACTCGATTGCAGAAGTCGCTCGACGTTCCTTCCGACATCCAAACCGACGTCGAGGCCGCCGCGGTGGCCGAGTGGAAGCTGGGGGCGGGGCAGGGGCATTCCTCGGTTGGCTACGTCACTGTTGGTACCGGTATCGGTGCAGCGTTGGCCGTCGACGGAGTTCCCTTTCGTGGTCGCAACCACAGCGAGCTTGGCCACATCCCGGTCAGCCGAGTCGAAGGTGACGTGTTTGCGGGTCGCTGTCCGTTTCACACCGACTGCCTCGAAGGCATGGCGTGTGGCCCGGCGATCGGTGAGCGTTGGGAGGCAGACCCTGCAACTCTCGACGCGCGAGACGACGTATGGGACATGGAGGCGGCCTACCTTGCCCAGTTGATCCGCGTGTACACCCTTGGTTTTGCACCCGACATCGTGCTCTTCGGCGGGGGAGTAGGCACGCGGCCGGATATGGCTGGTCGAATTGCCCAGGCCGCCGAAGCCGACCTCGCGGGTTACGCCGTCGACGGTCCACCCATCATCGCCACTGCTGGGCTTGGCGCAGACGCTGGGGTCATCGGCGCCGCGCTGATCGCAGCAGATCTGGCTGCGCTTTAGACCAACCGAATGTCGACGTCAGCTGCGCGAATGCTCTCCAGCGTCTGAGCGTCGGCCTCCATGCCGGTAACGAGCACATCGATATCGGACCAGTCGCTATAGCGGAACAGGTGATCCTGGCCGAACTTTGAGGGGTCGATCAACGCAACCACTCGTTCGGCGGCGGCGATCATCGCACCCTTGAGCGAGGCCTCGTAGGTGTATGGCGTGGACAGGCCTGTTTCGGTGGCACCGTCGGTGCTGATGAACAGGACATCGACGTGAAGCTTGCGGATTTCCTCGACCGCATGGGCATCTACGATCGAAAGCGTGTCACTGCGAACTTCGCCGCCAAGCAGGCTCACGGTGGCCGAATCAACAGATGCAATTGCTTGAGCGGTCGGCAGCGAATTCGTGACGACGTGTAGGTGCCGCCCAGCTGGAATCGACTCTGCGAAGCGCAGCAGGGTAGAGCCTGCATCGATCAGGATGCTCCCGGCCTCGGGTAGCTCCTCTATGGCTTTCGTCGCTATGCGTCGCTTATCGGAGTTGTTGACCGCGGTTCGTTTGATGACGAGCGGCTCGAACGGCTCCCAACGAACCGCACCCCCGTGCACGCGCTTTAACAGCCTCTTGTCTTGAAGATCTGAGAGATCCCGACGAACGGTCTCGGTCGTCACTTGAAAGTGACGCGCCAACTCGGCAACCTCGATTGCCCCGTGCGTGTCGACAAGCGTGACGATCTTGCGTTGTCGTTCTGATTGAAAAAGGGGTGCGCTTCTAGTCGGCGCTGTCTCCCGATCCTGTAACACTTCGACCCCCCGTAGTGCTTTGTATTGCAGACCGTACCCCCAATTTACGTAGGTCCGCTAATGCAGCAACGAACGCATTGGTGAATCTCGCATTCGACACAAGTTCGGAGTCGAACACCGCAGGGAAGTTCAGAAAGGCGATCGGGTCGTCGACCGACGCCAGCGCTGCCGCCCGTGCATCCTCGAGAAGCGAGTCTGGAGCAACGTCGATTGCATTGCCATCGTTGGAGGTGCCAACGAGGTAATCGCACCACGTAGCGAGCAACAGTGCGCCCAGTTCGACGGGGCCATTGTTGGCCAAGTGGGTTCGAATTGTGGGCAGCAGAAATTTTGGAAGTTTGCCCGAGCCGTCCTGGCAAAGGCGCGCCACCTGATCGCGGATCTGGGGGTTGGAGAACCGATCGATGAGGGTAGCGATGTACTCGTCGACGTTGAGGCCAGGCACCGGTGCAAGAGATGTCTTGCCCTCGGCATCGAGGAACGAGCGAACGAACAGTCGAATGTCCTCGTCGGCCATGGCGTCATGCACAAACTCGATGTCGAGTAGGGCCGCGGCATAGGCCAAGCACGAATGGCCAGCGTTGAGCAGCTGCAACTTCATGTGTTCGTAAGGGGTCACGTCGGCGGCGACGATCACGTCGAGCTCTTCGAGGGGCAACCGTGCGCCGGCGAAGTTGTCTTCAATTACCCACTGGCGGAATGGCTCGCATACAACTGGCCACGCATCGGTTAGCTGGTGGTTCTCGAGGAGCCACTCACGATCGCTATCTGTCGTTGCCGGCGTAATGCGGTCGACCATGCTGTTCGGAAACGCAACATTGGCTTCGACCCAGGCTCGAAGATCGCCGCCGATGGTATCGACGAGGCCAAAGGTGGCGTTCTTCGTGGCTTCGCCGTTCGACATGATGTTGTCGCAGCTCATGATGGTCACCGGGCCAGCATCGTTTCGCATTCGGTTGGCGAGCCCGGCGGCGATGATGGCAAACGCAGAC
This sequence comes from uncultured Acidimicrobiales bacterium, assembly GCA_938038785.1. Lineage (GTDB taxonomy): Bacteria > Actinomycetota > Acidimicrobiia > Acidimicrobiales > SHLQ01 > SHLQ01. The sequence continues at coordinate 1,865 of CALHTB010000125.1, read as the reverse complement.
GTCGGCGAGGCATTCGGCGAGCCAGCATCGAATGCACCGGTGGCGTCATCGATGGGATAGCCACCTTCGGTCACGGTGAGCGAAACGATTTGAGTCGTCGGCGCAGCGATCGCATCAAGAAGTCCTGCGTGATCGGGGTGGGCATGGATGTATCCGACCATCGAACCAATGACGGTCGACGTGCTCATGGATGCGCCCCGTTCGATAACCGTGAACAGGCCATCTTGGGGGAGTAGGGCGTCAGCCATCGCTGCGTCGCCGGCCATTACGCCCGATCCGAGGATGGCCCAGTCGGTGTGGCCAGCCCGGCACAACTCGTCGACGTACGTGCCGAGGTGGGCCCGATGGAATCCGCCGACGCCGATGTGCACGATCGACGGAGTAAGCGCCGAACGGTCGTAAGCCGGGGCACCTAACGAATCGTGCAGGTCGTTGAGAACTGCGTTGCTAAGCCGTGGTGGTGCTGCGTTTTGTTCCATACCGGGAGGGTAGAACAACACAAACACAGAACTCCCGATTTCCTGCTGTTCATATTGGAACAAGTCGGTTGTTACGTTTCGGCAGCTTGCGCGACCAGAAAACCAACATAAATACAGGTAAACAATGCAGTAGGCAGAGTGGACGTCCGTCCGCGTCTGTGTTCATTAACAATGGAGGGGTCCCCCCGTGAAGAAGAATCAAGGACGCGAGCCACGCTCGCTGAGATTGGTGCTAGTGAGTTTGTTGGCGATGTTCGCCATCGTCGCTAGCGCTTGTGGCAGCACCGCAAGCGATGCTGTAGATAGTGCAAGCGACGCAGCAGGTGATGCTGCTGACGCTGTTGAAGATGCAGTTGATGGCGATGACGAAGCCATGGAAGACGATGAAGCCATGGAAGATGACGAAGCCATGGAAGACGATGAAGCCATGGAAGACGGCGACGCAATGGCCGACGGCGATCGTTCCATCACCGTTGCTCTTGTCGGTAACGACAACATCGAAAAGATGGCAGAGCTTGCACCTGAGAACTTCACTGCTCACACCGGCATCGAAGTGAACTTCACCGTTCTCGACGAGCAGACCCTCCGCGAAGTCACCACCCGTGAGGTTGGCGCTGGCGGCGATCAGTTCGACGTAGTCCAGATCGGAATGTTCGAGACGCCACAGTTCGGCGCCAACGGCTGGCTCGTAGGTCTTAACGACCTCGCAGCTGCTTCGGACACCTACGACATCGACGACCTCATCCCAGCTGTTCGTAACGGCCTTTCGGTCGACGGCGAGCTCTACTCGTCTCCGTTCTACGCTGAGTCATCATTCGTGATGTACCGCCAGAGCTTCATGGACGAAGCCGGAATCACCGTGCCGGACAACCCAACGTGGGACCAGATCGCAGAGATCGCTCGTCAGATCGACTCGGACGAAGTTGCTGGTATCTGCCTTCGTGGCAAGCCAGGCTGGGGCGACCTCGGCGCTGCATTCACCACCGTTCTCAACACCTTCGGTGGCACCTGGTGGTCAGCAAACGATGACGGCTCGATCGGCACCTCGCAGGTTGACCAGCCAGAGTTCGCTGAGGCACTCAACTTCTACGTTGACCTCCTCAACGACGCAGGCGAAGACGACGCTGCGAACTCAAGCTTCAACGAGTGCAAGACGCTCTTCGAAGAGGGCAAGGTAGCTATGTGGTACGACGCAACCGTCGCTGCAAGCCTCTTCCCAGCTGAGATCCAGGCAGACACCTCGTTTGCTCTTGCTCCAACCAAGGTCACCGACAACTCCGGTTGGCTCTGGGCATGGACCCTCGCTATCCCGGTCAGCACCTCCGACCAGGACGCTGCTTGGCAGTTCATCGACTGGGCAACCAACGCCGAGTACCACCAGCTCAT
>CALHTB010000124.1 GCA_938038785.1 uncultured Acidimicrobiales bacterium | reverse complement strand
CACCAGATCGGTCTACAAATCGATGCGAACTACCGAGACCGCGGAATCGTAAGCGAGCTTCTGCCGATCGTCGTGGAGCAACTAGAGCGCGCCAGGTTCACCGACGTGGCGCTCAGCACGAGCGAAGACAACGTGGCGATGATCCGGATATGCAAAAAGCTTGGCTACAAACATAAAAGCGTGCAGCACCGCCATCCAAACGGCGACATAGAAACCGCACGCCGTTATCGCCTATTGGGCAACTTCTGAGCTTGCCGCTAACCGCGTCGCTTCTTTACCTCTTCGGTGATCGCGGGGATCATCTCGTGGAGGTCAGCAATGACGGCCCAACCGGCTTTGGTGACCATGTTTGCTTCGGGGTCGGTGTTGATGGCCAGAATGTTCTTGCTGCCCATGGCGCCTACCCAGTGCTGGGTGGCGCCTGAGATGCCTGACGCGATGTAGATCGTCGGGGCGATGCGGGTTCCGGTCTGGCCGACCTGGTCGCTGTGTGGACGCCAGCCATTGTTCGTGACTGCACGTGAGCACCCAACCTTGCCGCCGAGGGATTCGGCCAGCTCTTCGAGTGGCGCAAAGGCCTCTTCGCTTCCAACGGCACGGCCGCCAGAAACAACTACCGGCGCGGTTGCCAGGGTGATGCCTTCGCTCAGCACAACACGGTCCTTGATGGCCGAACGCAGGAGGCTGTCATCGACGTCGACCGCCATCTCGCTGACCGCTCCAGCAGCCGGAGCAGGCGATGCCTCAATGGTGTGCGGGGCCATCGAGATGAGCTTGGTCGCCGCATCGAGGGTTGCTTCTTCGTGAAGCGCTCCACCCCATTGGCTCCGGGTCATCGAAGTGACATCGGGCGCCACGTCAACACAGTTGGCCACGAATGGCAGGTCTGCCCGGGCGGCGAGTTGAGCCATGAGCTCGTTGCCACGGTCGGTTCCACTGGCCATCACAACCGAAGGTCCTGCTTGGGCCACGGCTGCGTTGAGGGCTTGCCCCCATGCTTCGGGGTTGTAGTCGCCCAGGTTCGCCGACGTGAGGTGATGCACGGCTTCGGCGCCGTACTCTCCCAGTTGGGCGAGCGTCATCTCGGCGCCTTCGCCCATGACAGCTGCGTGCACAGGTACGCCGAGGCCGGCGGCGATTCCGCGGGCAGACGTAAGGGCTTCGAGGGTTGCGTCGGGCACGTGGCCACGATCGTGTTCAGCTACGACGAGAACAGTCATTACATAACTCCCAGTTCTTCGAGAAGGTCAACAACTGCGGGCGCAGCGTCGGGGCCGTTGCCCAAGATCACGGTTTCGCTTGCGGTTTCCGGCGGAGACTTCAGACGAGTTTGCGCCTGGCCACCGGCAGCACCGGCCGCCTCGACGGTCTGCAACTCGGCCTTCTTCGAGGTGAGGCGTCCCTTCATGGTCGGGTAGCGGGGAAGGTTGATGCCCTCTTTCACGCCAACACATGCAGGCAATGGCAGCTCGTAGACCTCGAAGCCACTGTCGACTTCGCGTCGCGCAATGATGTGGCCATCTGCAGCTTCGTCGAGATCGAGGCCCTTGATGCCGTTGACCATTGGACGGCCAAGCTTGTGAGCCACTCGCACACCAACCTGGAAGCCGCCCTGATCCGCGCTCTCGTTGCCGAAGATGATGAGGTCGAATGCGCCGTCAGCCTCTTCGAGCTCGGCGATCGCTGCTGCGAGTGCGCTCGCAGTCTCTTGTGGGTCCTTTGGCGCTCCGTCGGTCGGCACCAGAACCATCTTGGCCATCCCAACCGACACGGCTGCGCGAAGTTGCTCTTCGGAGATGTCGGCACCCATCGACATCACGGTGGCCTCTCCCCCATGTTTCTCGATAAGTTGCACCGCTGCCTCGACGCCGCATTCCTCGTGGGGGGAAATGGCGTGGCCAAGATTCTTGTCGTCGACGTATTGTTCGTCTTCGGTGATGTTGATGCGAGCGCCAGGAGCTGGCACTCGTTTGATCAATGCGAGGATGCGCATAGTGACTCCTACGGGCGCTGATACACGGGTGATATATCAGAGATCCTAGCATACGGGGAACTCGGTAGCACTACCGATACCTGACGACCGATGGCGGCCACTCCCCATGCCGCAAATTAGGCACTATCAACGTGGTAACCCGTCGCGTAGGTTCGACGCTACGTGAACAATTACGAGTTGCGGGAGAACAAGATGAAGAGAAGAAAGACATCGGTTGCGCTGCTTATCGCGGTCGTCGTATTGACAACGGCCGGAGGAGCTGGCGCAACCGCGATATCGGACTTCATAAAGATACGAGGCAAAGGGCCACAAGCGGCCCGGGTTGTGTGCCCCGGCGGTATGACAAATCTGGGCTACGAGCTGAGCGAAATCGGCACGGTATTTCCCGACGACCCTGCCACCCACATCGAAGATGTGTACACCGTGGACCCCGACTTCTTTGAGGTTGAACGTGTCACGATCAGTTCGCACGCTGGAACTCACCTGGACGTACCACGCCACTTCGTCGAGGATGCCCGAGGCCTCACCGACCTCAGTCCCCAAGAGTTTGTCTGGCCGGTCTACAAGATTGTCGTCAGCGAACTCGACCTCGACGGACGACTACAGATCACTATGGCCGACATTCGCGGCTACGAGCGTGAGAACGGTCGGATCAAGAAGGGATCGCTCGTGGTTCTCGACACTGCGGTCAACGACGAGTTCTTTCTCGACGACGTTGGCCCAGATGGTACACACGACCAGCGAGCCACCGGCGATTCAAGCTTCAAGCCAGAAGTCAGCGATACCGCACAGAACGTCGACGACTTCTGGTCTCTCGAGGTCGAAGGATTCTCCGGCGGCGCAGTCCAGTGGATGTTCGACAAGCGAGGAATTGCGGGCCTCGGATCCGATGCCTACGGACCAGATGCAACCGACGACGACAACTTCCTTGCAACCTTCACGGCCCTCGCCAACGACGGCGTAGCTCTCGTTGCAATCAACAACGTCGAGTCTCTCAACGTCAACGGAGACGTCATCATGGCTCCGGCGGTGCGATTGGCCGAAGGTTCGGGTTTCCCCACAAACCCGATTGCCTGCCACGGCGCCGGAGAGGACGACGGCTACTAATAACCCCTAGCCTCGCGCAGCAGCGAGTCCGAGATCCCGTGGTTGGCGTTGCTGACCACGGGATCTCTCCCGTCTAATCTGTCGTTGAGATGAGAACTCGGCCCAGAGTGCCACTAGGTCAAAGGGTTCAAACGGCCCTGTCGGGAACTGGGTCAACAGTGCCACCGTCGTAGTAGATACCACTACACAAAGGCGGAATACGTGCTTCCCTCACGTTGGTCACTCAGCTCACCTCTCACCTTCCCCCGAAGGATCTCAGGAATTGCGGCGGTAGCAGTCCTGCTCGGCACCACAACAGCCGCCGCAGCCGGGGCCCAAGAAGTAGCGGAGACGTGCAATGGCTTGGCTGCAACGGTCGTTGCCGTCGATATCACCGACGGAGCTGCTGGCACTGCGGGTGATGACGTCATCATCGTGCGTCAGAACATTGCACCAGCCTCATACAACCAGGTCCCAATCGTGTTGACACTTGGCGGCAACGACACCGTTTGTATCGAAGGAACCGAATCGGTCCAGGTGTATACCGGCAGCGGTGATGACTCGATCTTCATCAACCGCGAGTTTGATTCCGAGGTGTTCCACGATTTTGGCTCCATCACCGTTCACGCCGGCACCGGCAACGACACCATCAACGTCACCAACGCCAGCGCATCGATCTACGCAGGTGATGGTGATGACACGGTCACCGTCGATACCCAATCAAGCCAAATCGGATTCGTCGAAGCTCACGGAGAAGCTGGCAACGACACCATGAACGGCAGCCTCGGCTTCGATGCGTTCCTCGGGGGGCCAGGAAACGATGTTTTACGCGGTGGCGGCAGCGACGACTACCTCCGTGGTGACGATGGCGACGACGAAATGTACGGAGGTTATGGCGACGACATCATCCAAGGCGGCGAGGGTGATGATTCGCTTTTTGGTTCGAGGGGAAACGACCAACTCTTTGGTGAACGTGGCAAGGACACGATTTATGGCGGCCCCGGTAATGACACCCTCGTGTCGAACGTGACCGACGCAAACCCGCACGGCCAAACCCGCTGGGATGACACCGCCGGCGCACGGATGTTTGGCGGTCCGGGCGACGACATGCTTTGGGGAAGCAACCGCTGGGACCGAATGCAAGGTGGTCCGGGCGATGACATGCTCGCCGGTTTCGAAGGCCGCGATTACCTACGTGGCGGTCCGGGTAATGATGAGATCATCGGCGGCGCCAACAGCGATGACGTCAACGGCAACACCGGCCGCGACCGAATCTTTATCGAAGGGGCCGACGACGCTCGCGGTGGGTTTGGCGTCGATGAATGCGGCGGCTTCGTAGGCCAGCCAATCGAGATCCACGCGTCATGCGAAACGACGTTCGAAACCACGATGGCTATGATCAACATGAACATGATGAACGGCGCAGCAGACTAAGAGCGCTCGGTCATCAAATCGAACCCCGTCCCCTCCCCCAACGGGGCAAAGTCGACGGGCCGCTTCTTCAAAAGCTCGACACGCCCTCACGAACGTCGGCTCCAACTAGCGATTCGTGCATCAGCCCTTCGGCGTGGCTGGTTGCCTCATGCACGCCGCGATCACCCGCTTACTTTGGTGCGCTACCCCGGGTGCGCTGCTAGTTACGCGATCATGCTTATGTGAGGTGCAGGACCGATCGCCTCCGACCAAGCACACAGTCGCTACGAGCAGACAGCCAA
>CALHTB010000123.1 GCA_938038785.1 uncultured Acidimicrobiales bacterium | reverse complement strand
AGTTCACGATGCTCCCCGCAAGATCGTGCCCGGGCTGACGCCGAGCACCGAGCGCTTCGGCCAACGCAGCGAGCACGTTCGCGTGCGGGTCGGCGCTCGTGGAGGTGATGGGACTGAGCGGGCAATAGACCACACCATCGGCAAAGCTGTTGCCATTGCTGCGCGCCGCCGCCACTGCGAGGCGGGTCTTGCCTATTCCGCCGAGACCAACCACCGAGGTAAGTCGTCGGCTTCGAAGAAAGTCGCGAAGCCGCACGACCTCCTGATCTCGTCCAACGAGTCGGCCTCCTTCTGAGGGCAGCGAACTTCCCGCAAGCGCTCGGCGAATCCGAAGGGGTCGGTCGTCAACAATCAGGCCGTCAGCCTCGACGAGAAAGATCCGCTCTTGACCACAGCCCTTGAGCTGCGCATAACCACAGTCGACGAAGTCGAAATTTGAAGAGTTCCCGTCGACACTCGCAGCGACGGCTTCGGTGACCGCAACTTGGTCGCCGTTGGCAACGTCGGCAACCCGGGCGGCTCGATTTATGACGCCGCCGTAGTAGTCATCACCATCGGGCGTCGCCGTTCCCGCGTGTAGTCCAATGCGTACGCGCATTCGCTCGACGCCGTCCCACGTCTCCTTTTGAAACTCCTGCTGCATCTCGACCGCTGCGCGTAACGCGCTAGTCGAACTCGTAAAGACCGACTTGATTCCGTCGCCGGTGTGCTTGATGAACACGCCACCGTTCGCGGTGATCACGGTCTTGGCGATGTGATCGTGAAAATGGAGGGCGACCCGAGTTGCACGGGGTCGGCGCTCCCACGCAGCTGAACTGTCCTCGAGATCGGTGAACAAGAACGTGACCTGCCCAGAAGGGAGATCGGGGTAGGCGTCCGGGCGATCACTGACCCTACTCATGCAGGTTGCCCAACTGTTCTACGTTGCAAGCAGCTCACCATCGACCTCGACTACCCACATCTTCCGCGCCTTTGTCCTCGGACAAGAGCCTAGACAGGGCGGGAGCTTGAGGCGTAAGCGCGCCGAGGCTGCGACCGTCATCGCAACCGTTCGATCCATGGACCCGATCGTGCACACAACCCGGTGGCAATCAAACGCTCGACTTCTATTGCGACCGCGCTGGGGGCTAGCGAGATGCGACTGCATACTTGATCGAAGGTCTGGGGCGACCATCCCAAGGCATCGAGAACCGCCGAGCTCACTTCAGCGGTGTTGTCACGATCGATGGCGACCGGGGGGTGGTGGCCAATCATTGCCAGCACATCGTGGACCCCGAGGATCGGAACCGCTCCGTCAGCAATCAGCTTGTTGGTGCCTGCCGCCGAGTTGGAGGTAATCGGACCTGGGACTGCTCCGACCGCCACGTCGCGGAGTTGTGCTTCGTCGACGGTGAGCAATGAACCACCCTTCTCGTGCGACTCGACAACGATGACCGCATCGGAGAGCGCAGCGATGATCCGATTGCGCGCTGGGAACCGCCACCGTTCAGGCCCGACGCCCGGCGGGGTCTCGCTAAGCAGGGTTCCGTGCGCAGCGACCTGGCCCCACAACTTCGCGTTCGCCCGCGGGTAGATGATGTCGAGCCCGCTGCCCACCACACCAACCGGCCGCCCACGATGGCCTGCGGTTGCGCTCAACGCCCCAAGATGGGCTTGCGCATCGATTCCGAGAGCGAGGCCCGACACGATCGAGACGCCCGCCTCGGCAAGCGCAGCAGCGAGTTCGAAGGCACAGCGTTTGCCGTACGACGAACACCGCCGAGTGCCGACGATTCCCACAGTTGGCCCCGTCGGCAGCTCGTGTCCCAACGAGAAGAGCATCTGTGGTGGCTCGATATCATCGGCCAGCCGATCTGGATAGTCAGCCGTGCCCAGCTCATGCAGCCCGATGCCCAGGGCATGGATTGCGGCCCAGTGATCTGACACCGACATTGCTTGTGCGGCAGTGCGCCAGTTGTCGGTGACCTTGGAAGAGACCCGCTCGATTGGCAGCGGCTTGCCCGAGCGCAGATGCTCCCATGCCGATTCGGCGTCGGTGTGGTCGAGGATCTGGTTCAAACGTGCTGGGCCCATGCTCGGAAGTGAGAGCAGAGCAACGATCCATGCCTCGTACGGGAGGTCGCCGTCGTGCAGAATCATTGGCCGAAACCAAACGGGTCGACACGAAGCGACATCGCTAGGCAGAGCTGCTCGACCGTGACCTCGTCGCTGTCGCAATCCTCCACGTCGGCGATGGTCCGCGCAACAGCACGGACTCGTCCAACCCCGCGGGCCGAAAGGCGACCCTGTTCGACCGCAGAGGTGAGGATCGTCCGAGCCCCGTCCGACAGAGGCGCTACCTCGTCGAGCATGGATTGGTCGAGAGCCCCGTTGACCCGACCTGACCGCGCAATCGCACGTCGACGAGCAGCTGCCACCCGTTCGGCCATGTCTTGGCTCGACTCCCCAGATGGGACGCCGAACAACTCGGCAGCATCTGGACGCTGAACGCCGATCCGCAGATCGAACCGGTCGAGGAGCGGACCCGAGACCCGTCGGTGATACCGAGACCGCATCGCGTCGCTACATCGGCATGCTCCGGGCGCACCAGACTCGCCGCACGGACACGGGTTCATTGACGCCACCAGCAACACGTTCGCTGGATAGCGGGCGGTGCTGTGAGCCCGGGTGACCCGTACCTCGCGCTCCTCAAGGGGTTGACGCAAGCCATCGAGGGCGCCAGGGCCAAATTCGCCAAGCTCGTCGAGAAAGAGCACGCCACTGTGGGCGAGAGAGATTTCGCCCGGCCGCATCTGTGACGCTCCCCCGCCGACGAGTGACACGGGCGACGCGCTGTGGTGGGGAGCCCGGAATGGCGGCTCGGTAACCGGAATCTGCCCGGGCCGGAGCTCGCCTGCGGCCGAGTGAATCCGGGTGACGTCGAGAGCGTCTTGTTCGGCCAGCGTTGGGAGTAACCCGGGGAGCCGCTTAGCCAACATGGTTTTGCCAGCTCCGGGAGGACCCACCATCAGCAAGTGATGACCACCAGCTGCCGCCAGTGACAACGCGAGTTTGCCGGTGTGTTGGCCGCGAATATCGCGAATGTCGAGTGTGCTCGTCCGCGATACCGAAGGCGGCACGTCCGGAGCTTCGGGCCACGGTTCTTCGTCGTTAAGGCAAGCAATCAACCGTGCGAGAGTCGCGACCGGACGGACCGTGTCCCGCAGCAGGCTGAGCTCGGCGGCATTGTCCACAGACGCCACCACCGTGCTTGCTTTGACCGCGTCGCCCATCGGCAGCGCGCCCCGCACGGGACGGATAGACCCGTCGAGCCCGAGCTCGCCAAGAAAGCCGACACCTTCCAGCTTGGACGGCTCAACACGCCCGAGCGCGGCGAGGACGCCAATGGCGATCGCAAGGTCGAGGCTTGGGCCTGTCTTCTTCAGATCGCTAGGCGCCAGGTTGACGGTGATCTTCTTGTTCGACCATTCCTGCCCAGCCGACAAGAAGGCCGCGCGTACGCGATCTTTCGCTTCTCGACATGAGGTGTCGGGCAAGCCGACCAGCTGGAAGGCGGGCAGACCGTTGACGGCGTGCACCTCCACGTCGACGGGGTAGCCGCGCACACCATTGATGGTGGCCGACCGAACGTTGGCATACATGTTGTGTCTCCAAAGACGAAACTCTGAGGAGCGGCTTTCTCGGCAGCCAAACGAACCGTGAAAGCAACCTACACACGCCCTATGACACGCTTACCAAGCGCCCAGTCTCGCCAGGCCGGCGGCAAGGACTGTGTGGAGGCGGGTTGGTGCACGCACAGCGACGCAAGCGCGTCCTGTCGACAACCACCGCCTCAGGCGTAAAGCCTCCGTGGGGAATGAACGGCCCCCGGAGGGGACGAGCAGGCCGAATGCGAAGGCAGCAAAATCGCGACGAAGTCGCTGCTCCCTTCGCAGGCGGTGTCAACGATGGGGTCAGACTGTGAGTGTGTTGATGCTGGTGGTTGGCATCGGCGAGGCTGGTGTCGGTGCTCTTCGTGACTCGTGGTCTGACAGACCGTTGTGTGTTTGACGTGTCTTTTTGGGGATCTGTCCGTTGGGTGCCGGTGCCGGCCTTCA
>CALHTB010000122.1 GCA_938038785.1 uncultured Acidimicrobiales bacterium | reverse complement strand
GGCAATCGTGTGCGCAAGGCCAAGGTCGAGAAAACGCCATATGTACTCGTTGTTGGCGACGACGACGCAGCGAACCGCACCGTCGGCGTCAACAAACGGGGTGTGAAGGACGTCGACCGGGATGTTGCGGTGGACGACTTCATAGCGACGCTCACCGGGGAGATCGAGACCAAGGCGTGAGCGGCAGTGATTCGCTCCAGACTTCCGCTGGAGATCCATCGGCCTCTGCAGGTAGCCAAAACCTGGACAACACGCTGGCGGGCCGCGAGCAAATGGCTCGTCTTTGGGCCGGGTGGCGAATTCCCTACATTTTGGCTGACGACGACGAACGCTCGAAGGGCCATATCGACGGGTTGACGCTGTTCGAGGGTATTGAACAGTCAGGGCTCGACGACTCGGTGACCTACATCTTGTGGCGAGGTGAGCATTGCTTTGCTTTGCTCAACGCGTACCCGTACACCTCCGGACACCTGATGGTTTTGCCCAAGACGGCTGCGGTCAACCTCGAAGACCTCGACGACGCCACATTCCACGAACTGTGGGACGGCGTGCGGATGGCCATCGCCGCGGTCAAAGCTGAGTATCGGCCCGAGGGCGTCAACATGGGCATGAACCTCGGTCGCGCATCTGGAGCCGGTGTTCCCGACCACATGCACGTCCATGTCCTTCCTCGATGGTCGGGCGACACGAACTTTCTGACAAGCATCGCCGAAGCCAGGGCGTTGCCCGAGAGCCTCGCCGACTCGTGGGAACGGCTGAAGTCGGCCTGGCCACAGCACTAGTCACCACTTCCAATCCCGCAAACCCTCAGACCCTCCAATACCTCAAACTCTCCAATACCGAGCAAATGGTGAGGAACGGTTGAGAATCCGCCCTCATCGGCCGATAGGTCGTTTGTGGAGAGTAGCGTTTTGCCTATGCAGCCAATAGCGACGCAGCAACGACTGGGACTTGCTCGTCGTCTGGTGCTCGTGATGACGTTGTTCGGATTGATCGCAACCGCTTGTGGCGGGGGAGCGTCCTCAACAACAACTGCAGCGCCAGAAGCGGCAATCCCGCTCGAGCAACTCTACGAAGGTGAGTTCGAGGCGTTCGCTGGTCGCCAAGTCGATTTCGCTTCGCTCGAGGGCCAAGACGTAGTTTTCTGGTTCTGGGCTCCTTGGTGACCATTTTGACGCCGCGAAGCTCCTACGGTCGTAGGAGTCCACAGAGAGTTCGGTGACCAAGTCACCTTCATTGGCGTTCCCGGGTTGTCGGGCGATGTAGATGAAAAAGCAGAGTTCCTTGATGAGACCGGCGCAAACACGTTCCCCAACGTGATCGAAGGCGACGCCATCTGGGATCGATTCGACGTCAAACAGCAACGCACCTACGTGTACCTCAACGACGATGGCACCTGGCGAACCGCTGGCTACGGCTCGCTTCGCGAAGACGTTCAAGCGCTCATCGCCCAATAGCCACAAGTGCCAATAGCCTGGCTCAATGGCCAGTGACGAATCCGATCTCGATGTCGACGCCGACGAGTACGTCGACGAACTGCCCGAAGACCTCAACGCGGCCGACTTTGTTGGCCCGTACCTCTTCCCGAACAACAGCAAACGCCGAATCCCAGGCATCTTGTACTTGGCCATCGGCGGCCTGTTGCTCGTGCTGTGGTTCGCTGGCGTAGCCGATTCGTCGCCACTGATGAATGGTGGCGTTGCGCTAGCTGCCGTCGGCCTGGTTGTTGTCGGGCTCTATCACATTCAGGGCGGATGGGACCTGGCCGTCGACGAGCAAGATGCGTTAGTCGAAGCCACCAAGGCGGTTGGCTTTCCGGTTGGACATGCCTCAGCGCAGATGGCGTGGCGCGGGCTGCGAAGTCGACCAACGTGGCGCATCCTGATGTACTCGAACGAGTCGCCGCCGAAGCAGCGCGGTTTCGCCATGGTCGATGGGGTCGACGGCGAAGTCATTCATGTCTTTGCCGAGGACAACCCCGAAGACTGGGCTGGCCTCGAGGCGCCCGCTTAGTTCGCGGCGTCCCGAATCAGGCGTTCGACAACGGGGAGCGCAGTGGCTGCTACTCGGCTGGCCCCTTGAGCGAGCTGGAGCACGCTCAACGTCTCGCCGCTGTCGCTCGGTTCCACGCTCGCAGACTTCTTCCAGTCATGTGTGTTGAGCTGGCGCAACCGGGCCTCGAGATTTCCGAAGGCCTCGGTCAGCTGATCCCGTGCGTCGGCTGCGTTGGCGGGCCACGGTCCCGACCCGAGGTTCTTTGCCGCAGCGGCCGCTTCAGGAGGTAGCGACTCGGGAATGTTGTAACTCGTTGTTCGAATTGCGTCGTCGAGAATCTTGAGCTGAGCTATGACTGCGCCCACCATTTCGGCTGGGTTGCCATCGGGCGCTGAGATGTTGAAGTAGTCATCGATATTCTTCGGCGGATCGACCCGAATCGCGTCCTTCCAACGGCGTGGCATCGACGACATCGACGCAATCAGGTTGTTGGGCTTGAGGGATTCGTAACGGTCTCGCATGGACCAGATCGTAATCACAGCTAGCCTCAATTGGAGTCAGACGAAGGAGAATCCATGTTTGATGGCAATATGCGGGAACAGGTCGATAAGGGTGTGCAGCCAGTCGGCGCCGCCTTGGTCAACATGGGAATCACCGCTGATGTGATGACGATCGTCGGTATTGGTATGTCAGCGATAGCTGCCGTGGTCATTGGATCGGGCAACCTGGGCATTGGTTTGGTGCTGATGATCCTCACCGGGCTTCCGGATTTGCTCGACGGTGCGATCGCCAAGTCCGCCGGCACCTCGTCAACCCGCGGCGCCTATTTCGATTCGGTCTCTGACCGCCTCACCGACATCATGTTGTTCTCCGGCGTTGCCTGGCATCTGTCGGCCACCCGCGACGACCAAATGCACATGCTTCCCGTGGCCATCATGGGGCTGGCGGTCATGATCAGCTACCAGCGTGCCAAAGCCGAGTCGCTTGGTTTCGATGCCAAGGGCGGCCTTATGGAACGCGCCGAGCGGTTCATCGCCCTAGGCGTCGGCCTTGGTCTTGGCGCACTGAGCTCGAATTTGTTGCTGGTCGTGTTGTGGGTCATGTTGGCCCTCACTGCCATCACCGCGGTGCAACGATTCTTCAAGGTGTGGAAGCAGGCCAGCGTCGGCCGTCCAACCCCACCTCCTGGACAGGTCACGCGCCGCCGGGCGCGTGAGGCTCGTCGGTCTGCACGGTCTCCCCAATCCAGCAAGCGCAAGACCGATCGGCGGTAAGGGCGAACGCGCATGTTCCCCAGCCTCGACAGCCTGACGCTCCACAAAGCTGGTGCGTTTGCCGCGCAGCGAGCTCCTCGCCACATCAGCGGCGCGGTGGTGGCCGTTGGAAGCACGCTGGCGTCGCTGCTGGCCGGAGATCGTCGCGTGATCGTTGAACGCAACGTTGAGCGGGCGACTGGCAAGTCGTTGTCGGCAACGGAACGTCGACGTGCTGTCGCTCGGACCTTTGGTGCCTATGGGCGCTACTACTTGGACAGCTTTCGGTTGCCGGCACTCGATGCCCAGGAAATTGACGATGGGTTTACCTACGCGGGCTTCGAGCACATCACCAATGCGCTCGATGCGGGTACTCCACCGATCCTGGTCTTGCCTCACCTGGGCGGCTGGGAATGGGCTGCGTTCTGGCTTACGAAGGTCAACGGGTTTAAAGTCACCGCCGTTGTTGAGCCGCTGGAACCGCCCGAGCTCTTCAGGTGGTTCAAGTCGTTCCGCGAGTCGCTCGGTATGGAGGTCGTTGCCGTCGGGCCCGATGCCGGGCCAGCGGTGCTTCGGGCGTTGCAGAACGGTTCGATCGTGTGCCTCCTGAGCGACCGTGTGGTTGCTGGCGCCGCGTCGGTTCCGGTCGAGTTCTTTGGCGAGCAGACGTTGCTGCCAGCTGGACCCGCCACCCTGGGACTGCGAACCGGGTCGCCGTTGCTGCCTGTTGCGGTGTATTTCGACGGTGACAGCCACCACGCCGAAGTTCGACCGCCCGTCGACACCGAGCGTCAAGGAGGCTTTCGCTCCGATGTTCAACGGGTTACCCAGACCCTTGCATCCGAGCTCGAGCGTTTCGTGCGGAAAGCGCCAGAACAGTGGCATGTGCTGCAACCCGGCTGGCCGAGTGATTATCGTGCTCTCGGCCGCCCGGTTCCCGAACAGTTGCAGGACCTCACGTGAGGATCGGCATGATCAGCCCGTACAGCCTCACCGTCCCAGGTGGCGTGCAGGGCCAGATACTTGGGCTTGCCCGGGCGATTCGCGCTCGTGGCGAGTACGTGCGTGTGCTCGGGCCGTGCGACGGACCACCACCCGAACCGTTCGTCACCCCGCTCGGCAACTGCGTCCCCACTGGTGCAAACGGGTCGATCGTGCCGCTCGCTCCCGACCCGGCAGCCCAGCTTCGAACCATTCGAGCGCTGCGTGACGAAGAGTTCGACGTGTTGCACCTGCACGAGCCCATCGCCCCCGGCCCCACGATGACAGCGTTGCTCGTTCGGCCAGCGCCGATCGTCGGAACCTTTCACCGCGCTGGTCACAGCGTTGCCTACGACGTGTTCCGGCCGCTGACGTCACGGGGCGCTAAGCGCATCTCGATTCGCTATGCGGTGTCCGACGATGCCGAAGAGCTAGCGGTCCAGGCCCTCGGTGGCGCCTACGAGCGAGCATTCAACGCCGTCGACGTCGCCCGCTTCCACGCGGGCCAAGCCACCAAGACCGACGGACCAACGATCTTCTTCATCGCCCGTCACGAAGAGCGCAAAGGCCTGAGCATCTTGCTCGAAGCGTTTGGGCATCTCGCGCCCGATGTGCGCTTGTGGATTGGGGGAGTGGGGCCAGAGACAACCGAGCTGCAAAGCGCCTACGCAGGAGACCCACGTATCTCGTGGCTTGGCGAGATCGACGACGACGAAAAGATCGATCGCATGCTCGGAGCCGACGTCTTCTGCGCTCCATCGCTACACGGGGAATCCTTCGGCATCGTGCTACTCGAGGCAATGGCTGCCCAGACCGCTGTCGTCGCAAGCAACATCCCCGGCTATGCCAAGGTCACTCGAAACGGTGCTGACGGGGCGTTAGTGCCTCCAGGTGATCCCCAGGCGCTCGCCCGCGAGCTCGACGACGTGCTTGGCAATTTGGCCAGACGGCAAGAGCTGGTCGATAGCGGCTCTGAACGGGTTCAAGAATTCTCGATGCGTCGGCTAGCCGACCTCTACCTAGCGGCCTACCGCCGAGCGATTGACGCGCCGTGAGTGAGCCCAAGTTGGTGTTTCGGTAAGACTCCGCCGATGTGCGGAGAAAGTCCCCCTCGGTGCCCCTATCATGGGTGCGCCACGACGACGAAGGTGAGCATGTTCTCCCGGATTCTTGCGATATTTGCGATTCCCGCTCTTGCGGCCCTCCTGCTGTTCGTGCTGCTCGGCGCCTTCGCGTGGTGGCCGTTCTATCTCTTGGCGCTGCCAGCAGCTGGGCTGGCCGTTTGGCTGATGATGCGCCGCTCTGATTCGAGCTTGCAATCGAAGCTCGGGGCGCGTCAGCTCGGGGCGAAAGAGGGCGAACGCATCCTCAATACGGTCGAAAATCTCTGCTTGACCTCGGGCATTGATCAGCCCGACGTCATGGTCATCGACACGCCAGCGTGCAACCTCATTGCACTCTCGGGGCAAAACAACGTCCTGATCGCCACGACCGGGCTTCTCGAGTCTCTCGACATCATGGAGATGGAGGGCGTTGTGGCCCACGGTCTCACCAAACTCTCGAGCGGCTCGGTGCACTACGAAACGCTTGCCGCTTCAGCTAAACCGTTCATCACCGGAGCTCAACAAGACATGGCCCGCCGCTGGGGAACCGGCGACGCAGGTGTGTTGGCGTTCGATATCTCCGGAGTTGGGCTTACCCGGTATCCACCGGGTCTCCGTTCCGCATTGGAGCGAATCGACGGGCAGTCGACCGACATTGATGGGGCAGACTCATTGGGAGCAGCGTTGCTGATCCCGCCTGCTGCGCAGCGAGTCCCCCTCGACCACCGAATCGAAGTCCTCTGGGAGCTCTAATGCACAAGTTGATCCGTCTACTCGCCGCGCTACTGGCATTGGCGCTGCTGGCGTCGGCATGTGGTGGTGACGAAGGTGACGATGCTGAAACGGCAGCGACGACCACCTCGACCACCGAGGCCGAGGTCACCACGACCACCGCTGAACCGACTACCACCACAACCGAGTCGACGACTACGACGACGACGGAAGCCCCCGACCTCGGCCCGCTCTATCCACTGACCGGAGAACCAATTGGTGAGGGTGACCCTGCGAACCATGCGGCCGTCGTCATCAAAATTTCGAACAACGACGCGAAGGCACGGGCTGCACTGCTCGGGTTGGACAAAGCCGACATTATCTACGAGGAGCGGATCGAGCAGCAAGCAACCCGGTTCGCAACCGTGTTTCATTCCGAACTTCCCGAAGAGGTTGGGTCGGTCAGGTCTGGCCGAACCTCTGACATCGACATCGTGTCGAACCTCAACCGTCCGGTCTTTGCCTACTCCGGCGCTAACGATGGCGTAAGCGCCCAGTTGCGCCAGGCTGAGAACAGCGATCTGCTCGTTCGTTCTAGCGCCGACTTCGGGCACTCCGATTTCCGTCGAATCTCCGGGTTCAGCGCACCAGACAACCTGGTGGCCAATGCCGCCACCCTCGTTGAGCGTGCCGATGGTGGCGAGCCGCCAGCGCCGGTGTTCGATTACTCAAATAACGTGGCCGAGCTCGGCACTCCATCGCTGGGCGTCCGGGTGGAAGCTCGCACCGATGCGTTCTACGTATGGTCACCAGAAGATGGTGGCTACCGCCGATACAACGACAGCAGCCCGCACGTAACCCGAGACGGCGTCCACATCACTCCGGTCAACGTTGTCGTGTTCTCGACCGCCTACGTTGCGAGCCAAATCGATCGAGCTTCGGTTGACGCCGTGACCGTGGGCGAAGGTAACGCCTTCATCTACTCTGGCGGATACCGCCTCGAGGGCACATGGAGCCGTGAGTTTGCCCGTGACCCCTTCACGCTAACCACCCCGGAGGGCGACATCATTGGTCTGGCCCCCGGCCAAACTTGGGTGAGCTTGTCGCCAGGCGGAACGTCAACGGAAATCAGCGCTGAAACCGCCGAGTCACTGCTCGGTCAATAACTGTTCTGACACCGCAAAAAGTCGACGAAAAGATCCCTGGGTCGCCTTAACGCCTTTCGAAATTCTCTCGTAGGGTGGGTGTTATGAACGAGCAGTCGACCTCAACTGGTACACCCCTCGTCAAGCGTGGTCTTGCCGAGATGTTGAAGGGCGGCGTCATCATGGACGTCGTCAATCCTGAACAGGCAAAGATCGCCGAAGATGCCGGCGCGGTTGCGGTTATGGCGCTCGAACGAGTGCCTGCGGACATCCGTGTCGATGGCGGCGTGGCTCGCATGAGCGACCCCGAGATGATCGAAGGCATCCAAGAGATCTGCACCATCCCGGTGATGGCTAAGGCCCGCATCGGTCACTTCGTCGAAGCGCAAATTCTCGAAAGCCTCGGGGTTGACTACGTCGACGAGTCCGAAGTACTCACGCCCGCCGACGAAACACATCACATCGACAAGTGGGCGTTCAAGGTTCCATTCGTATGTGGCGCCACAAACCTTGGCGAAGCACTTCGTCGGATCTCCGAAGGGGCTTGCATGATTCGCTCCAAGGGCGAAGCTGGAACCGGCGATGTCGTCCAGGCGGTTCGCCACCTGCGCACGATCACCGGCGACATCAAGAAGCTCACCCAGGCAGATGCCCCCGAACTCTTCGAGTGGGCCAAGCAACTCCAGGCTCCGCTTCCTCTCGTGCAGGAAATCGCCCAGACCGGCCAGCTTCCAGTGCCGTTGTTCTGCGCCGGTGGCCTTGCCACCCCTGCAGACGCAGCGCTGGCCATGCAGCTTGGTGCTGACGCAGTGTTTGTTGGTTCGGGCATCTTCAAGAGCGCCGACCCCGCACCTCGGGCGCGCGCAATTGTTGAAGCCACCACGAACTACAACGACCCGGCGATCTTGGCCAAGGTCTCTCGTGGTCTCGGTGCTCCGATGACCGGCATTGGCATGGACGAGCTCGGCGACCTGAAGTTCGAAGATCGCGGCTGGTGACGGTCGGGGTTCTCGCGCTACAGGGCGCGTTTCAAGCCCATATCGACAAGCTAAACGAGCTGGGAGCAGAGGCCGTCGAAGTAAAGCGGCCCGAACACCTCGAAGGTGTAGACGCATTGGTTATGCCCGGCGGTGAGTCGACCACGATGTCGATGCTGCTCGAGTCGTCCGAGCTCTTCGACCCAATCGCCGAGCGCATCGATGACGGCATGGCCGTGTTTGGCACCTGCGCCGGGCTGATTCTGCTGGCTACCGATATCGAAGATGGCCGCCCAGACCAGCGTTCGTTTGGTCGGCTCGACATTGCGGTGCAGCGCAACGGTTACGGCCGCCAGGTCGAGAGTTTCGAGACCGATATTGCCACGACCGTCACCGACGAGTCCGTGCACGCGGTGTTTATTCGAGCGCCAAAGATCGTACGGCTCGGTAGCGACGTCGAAGTCCTCGCCGAGGCTCGAGGCGACGCCGTGCTTGTTCGGTCGGGCAACGCGCTTGGCGCCGGCTTCCATCCCGAGCTATCAAAGAGCACAGCGATCCACCGGCTCTTCCTCGATTCGGTTTACAACTAGATCTGTCGAAAGGACCCTTGAGATGTCAGGTCATTCCAAATGGGCGACAATCAAGCACAAGAAAGGCGCCGCTGATAAGAAGCGCGCCAAGCTGTTCGCCAAACTCATCAAGCAGGTTGAAGTCGCCGCCCGCCAAGGCGGCGGCGACATGGACGCCAACGCCACCCTCCGCACGATGTATCAAAAAGCTCGAGACTCGTCAGTTCCGCTCGACACCATCGAGCGGGCCATCAAGCGCGGCACGGGCGAGCTCGAAGGCGTCAACTACGAGCCCATCACCTACGAGGGGTACGCCCCAGCCGGGGTTGCGTTGTACGTCGAGGTGCTGACCGACAACCGCAACCGCACCGGGGCCGACATGCGTTCGCTGTTCACCAAGAACGGCGGTTCGATGGCCGAGCCTGGGGCGGTGGCATGGCAGTTCGAGCGCAAAGGAATCATCATTCTCGATCGCACGCTCGACGAAGACGAACTAATGATGGTGGCCCTCGAACACGGCGGCGAAGACCTCGTCGACGAGGGCGACACCTGGCGGCTCACCTGCGAACCAACCGACCTCAATGGCCTTCGAGACGCCCTCGAGGAGAACAGCATCGCGTTCGAGAGCGCCGACCTCACGATGCTGCCAACGTCGACGGTCGAAGTCACCTCAACATCAGATGCCACAGCAGTGCTCCGAATGATCGACGCTCTCGACGAGAACGACGATGTTCAAGACGTGTTCGCCAACTTCGATATGCCTGACGACATTTTGCAAGCAGCCGCAGCCTCAGCAGAATAGCTACGAAGCTTGGCTCGTGCGGATGGCGTGAAGGCGCAGTAGTGCCATCACGGTGAACGCGTCGCTGATCTCGTCCTGAAGCACCATGTTGATGGCATCGTCGACGGGCAGGCGCCAGAGTGCGAGCTCTTCGGTGTCCTCAGGTTCTGGAGCGACCATTGTTAGGTCCGTGGCGACAAATACCCATCCGGTCTCATCGGTGACCGAGTTGGTGAGATGGACTCGGCTGAGCAATGGGCTGAGTGTGCCGGCGGCCAACCCCGCCTCTTCGAGGAGCTCGCGGCGTGCAGTGTCTTCGACGAGTTCGCCTTCCGGGCAGCCGCCTGCTGGCATCTCCCAGGTGTACTCGTCCAATGCATAGCGGTATTGCCCGATTAGCCATGTGTGGTCGTGTTCGTCGACCGGCACTACGCCGACGGCTCGATTCTTGAACCGGACAACGCCATACACTCCGTCTGACCCGCCAGGTGTCGTGACCTCGTTGTGTTCGATGCGAATCCACTGGTTCTCGTAAGGAACCACCGTGGCGTTGGTCGTCCATGGATTGTCTAGGTCGACCGTGGGGGGTAGCTGGGTCATAGTTGACCTTTCCGTTTCAACCAGAACCGCAAGAGCGGCGGGGTGATCCAGGTGTAGATGGCGAACGTGAGATAACCGAGGACGATCCAACCGAGCGGGGCGCTTGTCCAGAATTGACGTACGAGCATGATGAAGATGATCCACCCAATCCAGAGCTGGACCGTGCCCACCCGGTCAACAAGCCGTATCGGTGCCATCAGCGGGTGCGAAAGATAGCGGCCTTCGTAACCGAGCCCGGCGGCGAGACGAGGGTCGGTAGCTGCGGCCGTTCCCATGTGGGCGACCATTCGCTTCCCGCCGCGTCGGTCGACCGAGGCCTGAGCGACTTGGAGGCTGTGCAGAAAGACGCTGTTCGGGTCGCGTTGCAAACCGCGATCGAGGAACTCGCGCGATTGGGTCATCTTGCCACGGTGCAACGCAATGAGGCCGTCGATGCCGAGCGCTTGCGGAGCGTTCGCCCGAATATGTCCGGGCACACGGTCCATGACGATGCCGGCCCCGTCAGCATCGCCTTGGGTTGCGAGCAACCATGCATAGCTGAGGAGTGCATCGGGCTCGTTGGGGTAGTCGTTGAGAATGCCAAGGTACAGCGCTTCTGCATCGCCGGGCCGCTCGTCGCTGACGAGGTCGGCGTGAAGCAGCCGTAAGGCGAGGTTTCCGGGCTCCATCGATAGGCCACGCTGAACCGCCTGCACCGCTTCGCTATGGCGGCCTTCGAGCTGAAAGCTAACGGCTTTGAGGTGCCACACCTGGGCCGACGGTTCAGGAAGCGCCTGTAGGTGCTCTCGGGCGCGTTGGGGATTGCCACGCTCGAGCGCGCTGGCGGCGGCTTGGATGATCTGCTCGTCGTTCACACGAGCCCGCGTGCTTTGAGGATTATGAAGGTTGCGATTCCCTGGAGGACGCTCAATCCAAGAATGGGAAGGATCTTCTTCCACGCCGACTGATACCCATCAGCTGCCCCGAACAGTCGGGCGGTCGCTGGCCCGCGATGCATCTGATACAACGGCAGGCTGGCGAGAACCGCGACGATTCGTACGGTCAAGCGCTGGTTCCGGCTGGGCACGAGCCAGCCCTCGGGGCCGAACACGAGCACCGCAGCGAGTGCGACCACCGCAGCTGCGCAGATGGCAACGGTGCGGCTTTTGAGCGCACTTGACTGTGAGATTCGTGATGCGTTCGTGACCGCAAAGTAGATGATCGAGAAGAGGCCAGCGAAAAACGCAACGATGAAGTACGCCCCCGGGTTGAGCGGTGGCTCGCGGTCATTGGTGAGCCGAGGAGCCAGCGGTTCGGGCGTTGGCTGCGCCTCGTGTGCTGACATTGCGCATCCTTTGGTGGAGAACTACTCGTAGCCCTAGTCGGATGACCGTGCCTGTTGGTTTAGCTGGCTGGACCGATGATCAGGGTGCCGTTGTGGCCGCCGAAGCCGAACGAATTCGACATCGATGGTCCTGGAGTCCAATCGCGTGGGGCACCGGTGACGATGTCGATTTCGGGCATATCGGGGTCGAGCGACTCGTGTCCCGCTGTTGGCGGAATCTGCTCATGCTGCATCGACAACACAATTGCTGCGGCTTCGATGGCGCCGGCAGCACCGAGGGCATGACCTGTCACGCCCTTCGTGGAGGTGACGATGGGCTTCGAACCGAACACCTTGTTGATGGCCTCGGCCTCGGCCGCGTCGTTGAGCGGA
Organism: uncultured Acidimicrobiales bacterium; assembly: GCA_938038785.1. GTDB lineage: Bacteria > Actinomycetota > Acidimicrobiia > Acidimicrobiales > SHLQ01 > SHLQ01. The sequence continues at coordinate 9,688 of CALHTB010000122.1, read as the reverse complement.
GTGGAGGTGCCGTGTGCATTGATGTGCACGATGTCCTCGGCGTTAAGGCCAGCGTCTTGCAGTGACAGCTCCATGCAGTTCACCGCGCCCGCGCCGCCGGGGGAGGGGGCGGTGATGTGGTGCGCATCAGCGGTAGATGCTGCGCCCATGACCTCGGCGAGAATCGTGGCACCTCGGGCAACCGCACGATCCCACTCTTCGAGTACAAGAACAGCTGCGCCCTCAGCCATGACAAAGCCATTGCGCTTCGCGTCGAATGGCATCGACCGGTTGTCTGGCGACAGGGCGGTCATGTTGCGGAAACCGGCGAGTGCGGTAGCGGTAAACGCCGCCTCAGAACCACCGGCGAGGACTGCGTCGCAGCGGTCAGCGGCGATCCATCGAGCACCGTTTCCGATGCTATGAGTGCCGGCAGCACACGCGGTGACGGTGTTTTCGGCAGGGCCTTGCCATCCGTAACGCATGGACAATCCACCCGCAGCCGCGTTGGCCATCATCATTGGCACGAGGAACGGCGACACCCGACGGTCGCCCTTCTCGTAACGGGTAATGATTTGCTCTTCTACGGTGATCAGGCCACCGATGCCTGTACCGAGGAACACGCCGCGCCGAGTTGGCGCAGCGTCGATCTCGCCGGCCTGTTCGAGCGCTTCAGCCGCAGCTGCGAAGGCGAACTGGGCGAAGCGGTCAGCGCGGCGAGCTTCCTTCTTGTTTTCGAAGTAGGGAGCTGGATCGAAGTCGTAGACCCGCCGTTCAATATCTTCAACCGGGCTGTTCAGGCCCTTCCAGAATGCGTCTTTGCCAATTCCGCAATGGGCAACGACGCCAACGCCGGTGACGGCGACTCGGCGGAACTGCATTAGAGCTTGCTGGTGATCAGTTCGAAGGCGTTCTTCACAGACGCGATGCCTTCGAGCTCGTCTTCTTCGACCTCGACCCCAAACTCTTCTTCAAGGTCCATCACCAGCTCGACGAGGTCGAGGCTGTCGGCCTCGAGGTCATCGGCGAAGGACGCTTCCATCGTCACCTTGTCGGCTTCGACGTCAAGCGCCTCAGCGGCGACCTTCTGGAATCGTGCGAAATTGTCATCACTCATTGCTTATTCTCCTGAATTGCAGGTGGCTAGAGCCTACACACGTCGGGACTTCCGCCCGACATTCGCGTAGGTCTAGATGTGTCGGAGCAAACTCTCCGAGTTTGTGCAAGCTCCACTCCCCGAAGGACGATTTCTCATGCCGGGGACCGGTGGCATTCGCCACCTTTCTTACAACCCCATTGCCATGCCGCCGTCTACTGGCAGGACCGTGCCGGTGATGTATCCGGCAGCGTCAGAGGCGAGGAAGTTGACCGCTGCTGCGATCTCTTCGGGTTGGCCCATTCGGCCGAGCGGAACCACGTCGGTCATGGCGGAAAGTTGGTCGTCGGTCAGGGCTGCGGTCATATCGGTGGCGATGGGCCCGGGGGCCACGACATTGACGGTGACTCCCCGCGACGCAAACTCTTTGGCCAGCGACTTCGCCAGGCCATGGAGACCGGCCTTGGATGCTGCGTAGTTGGCCTGTCCGGCTTGGCCACCAATGCCAACGATGCTGCTGATGAACACGATGCGCCCAAAACGCGCTTTCATCATCCCTTTAACCGCCCGCTTGGCGACACGGAAGCCGCCGGTGAGGTTCGAGTCGATGACCGACGTGAAGTCGTCTTCGGCCATACGAAGCACGAGGCCGTCCTTGGTGATGCCAGCGTTCGAGATAAGCACGGTCACGGGCCCGAGTGAGCTCTCGACTTCAGAGAAGGCGGCGTCGACCGAGTCGATGTCGTTCACGTCGCATCGCACCGCGGTGATGCCCGGCTCGTCAATCGGGGTTGACCGATACGTTGCTGCGACCTGGAACCCGGCGTCTCGAAGCGCACGCGCGGTGGCAAGACCGATTCCTCGGTTCGCTCCAGTTACAAGAGCGACCCGAGAAGTGTTGTCAGACATTTGGCTCCCAGCGCATGATTGCTGACGCCCAGGTCATACCAAAGCCAAAGCCGCCGAGCAGAAGCAGGTCACCGGGCTGGATACGTGCATCTCGAACCGCCGTGTCGAGCGCAATCGGAATAGTTGCCGCCGAGTTGTTCGCCGTGTCTTGGATGGTGACGACGGCCTTGTCCATTGGGATGCCGAGGCGACTGGCGATCGACTCGATGATGCGAACGTTGGCTTGGTGTGGAACGAACCAGTCGATCTCTTCTGCGGTCACCCCGGCTTCGGCCATAGCGTTCTTTGCCGACTGGGTTACTGCGCGCACTGCGGTCCGGAACACTTCTTTGCCATCCATGGTGATTTTGCCGTCATGGTCGGTGTATCCGATGTGGCGATGCAGGCCATCAGCGCCAAGGTCGAAGCCGAGCAGCGTGGCATTGTCGTGCTTCTCGAGAACCACAGCTCCGGCGCCGTCGCCGAACAAAATTGCAGAACCGCGGTCTTCCCAGTCGACGTAGTCGCTCAGCGTGTCGGCTCCGATGACAAGAATTCGTTCGAGGCCCGTGCTGATAAGGCCGTTGGCAGCCATGAGTGCATAGGTGAAGCCCGAGCACACTGCCTGCATGTCGCACGCTCCGCCCCGTATGCCAAGTTCGGCGTGCACGGTGGCAGAGGTGCCTGGCATCAGCTGGTCGGGCGTCGAGGTGGCCACGATAACCAAGTCGATGTCGTCGCCAGTAACGCCAGCCATATCGAGGGCTTGCTTGCCAGCGTGTATCGACATTTGCGAGGTTGATCCACCGACGTGGCGCTGCCGGATTCCCGTGCGCTCGAAGATCCATTCGTCGCTAGTGTCGAGCCCGCCCTCGGCGAGGTCGTTGTTGGTGAGGACCTTCTCGGGGAGGTTCGACCCCCAGCCAGTGATTCGACTGCCGCTCATGGTTGACGCAGCCATGCGATTGGCTGGCGAGCGGTGACTCGCTCTCCTTCGAGTGCGAGGAAGCCCTGGATTTCGCCAGCGAATGCGGAGCGGACCGGCACGTCGCCCACCATGCCAAGCACTGTGCCCCTGGCAATTTTCGAACCGTTCTCGATCTGTGTTTCTGGGGTAAAGACACCTGCTGCGGGGGAGACGACAAGGCGTTCGGTGGCAAAGAGGTGCTCGCCCTCGTGCACGGCCCCGGTTCCCGAACCCGAGCCGATCGATTCGAGAAGTCCGTCGAGGTCGTCTGGGGTGTTGATCGTGAACCTGTTCGCTTCCTTTAGCGTGCGCTTCACCATGCCAGTGAGCACTGCTCCTGGGCCGATCTCGACGAACGTGTGGGCGCCGTCGGCGTCAAGCGCGTGCAGCGTTTGACGCCAGCGGACTGGGGAGCACAGCTGAGCGTTGAGGAGGCTGTTCCAGTCTTTGGCGCTGGTGTGCGAGGCGCCGTCGACGTTTGCGACGACAAAGGTGTCGGCGTCTCGGAAATCGGTCTGGTCGATGGCCTTGCGAAGGCGGTCACGTGCAGGCGACATGAACGGCGTGTGGAACGCTCCGCCAACCGGCAGGGCCATGGCCCGCTTCGCTCCCAGTTCCTTGGCGACTGCGCTGGCCTCTTCAACAGCGACCGGCGCTCCGGCGATGACGACCTGGCCGGGGGCGTTGTAGTTGGCAACCCACACGTCACCAGCAACACGAGCACAGGCAATGTCGACCTGGTCGTCGTCGAGGCCGAGGATGGCAGCCATCGTGCCGTCTTGCTCGTCAGCGGCCGCCCGCATTGCGTCACCGCGTTCGCCGACAAGCCGAACGGCATCTGCGTAGTCGAGAACTCCAGCGGCGGTGAGCGCGCTGTATTCGCCCAAGCTATGACCGGCATGTCCTGCTGCCTCGACACCGATGCGGGTGACTGCGTCGAAGACGACCATCGACAACACGAAGGTGGCCATTTGGCTGTTGTGCGTGGCCTTCAGCGAATCTGCGTCGGCCGTGAGTAGGAGTTCAGCAACGTCGCGTCCTGCGACCTCGCTCGCCTCGGTGACCAACTCCCACGACGGGTGGTCCTTCCAGGCTGACCCCATTGCCGGGGCCTGGGAGCCCTGGCCGGGGTACATGAACACGATCATCAAATCACCTCAGGAAAAGCGCCCGGAGGGTGGCGCTTTCGAGAACGCTAAACCAGTACGTCAGGTATAGCCACTTACCCGACGGTAACAGACGTGGTTGCCCGATCACCGTCCGTGAGGCGGTCGCTAGCGGAGCTGGACGACGGTTGTTTGAAGGTCTCCATAGCCGACGTGGTGATGCTCGAAGTCGAGGTTCAGCCGTTGCGCAGCTGCTTGGGCCCTCGCCATCAGTTCGGCGGTTGGAGCTTGGGAGATGTAGACGATTTTGCGGTAGTTGCCGAAGTACATCTCTTCGAGCTCGGGATGTTTGACGATGCCCAGCGGTTCCAGGACGAAAAGCTCGAAGTGCCGGGCAAAGAAGTCGGTCAGGTAGAACGTGCCTACTTCTTCGTGTTGGAGTTCAGCGAACAGCGACCGGCCAGCAAAGAACTCGAAGCAATGGTCGCCGGGCACCCGGACGGCGTTGAACTCGTCACACACCTCATCGATGTCTCCGTTTGTTCCGCAGTCGCCGTACCCAATGACGATTCGATCAAAGTCGTCAGCCGTGCCCGATAGCCGGTCTCGGAGGGCATCTGGAATGAGCGCGGGCTTGTGGTGAAGAGAAGCTGGCAGGCAGTCGACCGTGAGCTCGGTGAGGTCGTTGAGCTTTACCAGCTCGACCAACTCACCGGCCAACGCGCCACAAGCCAACACAAGAGTCTTCATCACCGAAGGTTACGTCTCCAACAGACAAGAGAGCGGCGCGGCGCAACTGCGCTGCGGTCGCGGTATCGTTTCCACGTGCTATCCAGCCCGGATGGCGGAATTGGCAGACGCGACGGATTCAAAATCCGTTGTCCGAAAGGGCGTGTGGGTTCAAGTCCCACTCCGGGCACCGTATTCGTTCGGCCCCTGTGGGGCCTCCCGAAACCACGCTTTTTGTCGCTTCGCTCCCAAAACCGCCGAGCTTCTGCAAGCGCGGAGGGCTCGGCACCGTATTCGTTCGGCCCCTGTGCCTCCCGAAACTGCGCTTTTTGTCGCTGCGCTATGCTCTCGATTCGTGAAACGGTCGATGATTGAACGAAAGCTGCGAGAGAACGGCGATGAGCTCAAGCGCGTCCGTGAAGAGATCCGGGTGTCCACCGAGCAGCTTGAACACTTAGAACGAGATGCTGAAGAAGCCCGAATTCGGGCCATGGTGTCAGAGACTCCGCTTTCGGAGCAGGAATTTCGGGAGACATCACGGCATGCTGAGAAGATGCGCCGTCATCACACCGAACAGCAGGAACGAGTCGTGTTGCTCGAGGCCCGCCAAGACGAACTGCTCGATGAGCTGATGGGATCATGAGCGACGCCCCCAGGATTCTTGTTGCTGAAGACGAAGCCATCATCCGGCTCGACCTTGTTGAAACGCTTCGCGAGGAGGGCTACGACGTAATTGCTGAGGCCGCCCGCGGCGACGATGCGCTGCGTCTGATCGACGAGCTTCGTCCCGACATTGCGATTCTCGATGTGCGGATGCCTGGGCTCGACGGCATCGAGGTTGCCCGTGAAGTGGTGGCCAACCGGTTTGCAGCAGTGCTGATCCTCACCGCTTTTGGCCAGCGAGAGCTCGTCGAGCGTGCGGCTGAAGCTGGAGCGATGGCGTACTTGGTGAAGCCGTGGCAACGAAACGACCTCGTACCTGCGATCGAAATGGCGATTGCCCGCCATCGCGAAACGCTGGCTCTTGCTGAAGAGAACGAGAGCTTGAGCGACCAGCTCGAGGTTCGAAAGCTGGTCGACCGGGCCAAGGGCAAGTTGATGGACGAACATGCCATGAGCGAGAACGATGCGTTCCGCTTTGTGCAGACCGGCGCTATGGGCAGCCGCCGTTCAATGAGAGAAGTAGCCGAGGCTGTGCTGGCCGGGGAGTTAGTGCCAGAAAGCTAGGGCTTTCTGAAAATCGGCGCGTGGCGCGAGTGGGTCCCTGGAGGGCGAAGCCCGGGAAGTAGACGAGGCTGGAGAGGCGAAGCTGGGGGAACTATCGCTAGTCTCCAGCCGTGGCTAAACCCTTGCTCTTGATCGATGGAAATTCGCTAACGTATCGGGCGTTCTTTGCGTTGCCGACCGACATGTCGACCGCTTCGGGGCAGGTCACGAATGCCGTCTTTGGGTTTACCTCCATGCTCATCAACTTGATGCGTGACCACGAACCTGAGGGTGTTGCACTCACGTTCGATCTTCCCAAGCCCACGTTCCGGCACAAGCGGAATCCTGAGTACAAGGCCGGCCGTGAATCCGCTCCCGACATTTTGCGCCAGCAAATGGGGTTGGTTCGCGAAGTGGTCGACGCGTTGAACTTTCCCGTTCTCGAGCTCGAGGGGTTCGAAGCTGACGACATTTTGGCCACCATGGCGACCAAGGCACGCGACGAGAAGCGCGACGTCATCGTCGTGACCGGAGATCGTGACTGCTACCAGCTGGTCGAGGACCCCTACATCAAGGTCCTGTACAACAAGCGGGGCGTGTCGGACTATGCGCTCTACGACGAGGCTGGCATCGAGGAACGCACGGGCGTTAAGCCAACCGACTATGTCGCCTATGCCGCAATGCGGGGCGACAAGTCCGACAACTTGCCGGGTGTTCCGGGTGTGGGCGAGAAGACCGCAGCCAAGCTCATCAACAAGTACGGCGGCATCGATGGCATCTATGAAGCGGTCGAAGACCAAACACCAAAACTCAGCCAGAACCTCTCGGAGAACGAGGAGCAGGTTCGTCTGAACCTTGAACTTATGGAGCTGGTTCGCGACGCACCGGTCGAGTTCGACCTCGACGACTTACAGCCGGGCGAGCCCGACCACGATGAGATCAAGCGACTTTTCGACTTTCTCGAATTCCGCACCTTGCATGACCGGCTCCTCGAAGTCATCGGAGCGCCTGCGGGTGCACCATCGAGTGCCCGCGAAGTGCTCGAGGCCGAAGTGTCCACGTCGGACAGTGCCGCAGCTGCAGCAAAGGTGCTCTCCGCGCTGCGCGGCCCGGTTGCGATTGCCGTCGACGAGGACGATCCGAATGCCGGAATTGCTGTTGTCACCAACGGCGATGGAGCCGAGGTGTTGTTCGTCTCGGCTGCGCAGCTCGAAGACGGCAGCGTCATCGCCGCGCTGGCCGGCCTTGGCGGCGAGCAGGGCGTGGCCATGCACGACGCGAAGCCAATGCTGCGTCAGTGGCTGACCGCGCACCAAGCAGCGCCCACGCTGATGCTCGACACCGCAATTGCTGCGTACCTGCTCGATCCGGCCGAATCTGCCTACGTGCTGCCCGACCTCATCGAGAAGTACACCGGCTTCGAACTGCCCGAAGCCGCCGCTGCACCGACGGGGCAGCTCGACTTTGACGCGCTCACGTCCGAGGACACGGTCGATGCCTCTACCAGGGCCGCCCGCAACGCCTTGGCTGTTGACCGACTTATCGAGCCGATCCGTGGCGCTATGGAAGCCCAGGGGTCAGCCGAACTAAACGACACTATCGAGGTGCCCCTCATTGGCGTATTGGCCCGGATGGAAGCGGTCGGCATCGGTGTTGACAAGGCCGAGCTCACTCGTCTGCGCGATCACCTGACCTCCGAGGTCGAGCGTCTTCGTGACCTGATCCACAAGGACGCTGGTGAAGAGTTCAACGTGAATTCAACCAAGCAGCTGCGCGAGATCTTGTTCGAACAGCTCGAGCTCACGCCGCAGAAGAAGACGAAGACTGGCTATAGCACCGACGCGGCTTCACTCGAGAAGCTTCGCGGCGAGCACCCGATTATCGAGCATCTGCTCGACTACCGCGAGGTGGAAAAGCTCCGTGCTACCTACGGCGAGGGGCTGCTAGCTGAGGTGGGGGAGGGCGACCGTATTCGCGCCACCTTCAACCAGACCGTGGCCCGTACCGGCCGGTTGAGCTCGGACAAGCCGAATCTGCACAACATCCCGGTTCGTTCGGACATGGGGCGTCAGTTCCGCAAGGCGTTTGTGCCCATCGAGGGGCGGGAGTTACTTGTAGCTGACTACAACCAGATCGAACTTCGTTGCATAGCCCACCTGGCAGAGGACCCCGGCCTGATCGGTGCGTTCGAGGCTGGCGACGACATTCATAACGCCACCGCCAGCCGAGTGTTTGACGTCAAGGCTGACAAGGTCACCGTCGAGCAACGTTCGAAAGCCAAGATGGTCAGCTACGGGTTGGCCTATGGCATGGAGGCCTACGGCCTGAGCCAACGGTTAGGTATCGCCGTCGACGAAGCCAGCGAAATTCTCAAGGCGTACTTCGAAGCGTTTCCCGCGGTGCGAAAGTACATGGACACCACCGTCGCCGAAGCCCGCCAGCGCGGCTACACCGAGACCCTCTTTGGTCGTCGTCGAAAAATCCCCGAGCTTGCGTCGCCGAACTTCCGGATTCGCCAGGCGGGCGAGCGCCAGGCCATGAACGCCGGCATTCAAGGCTTGGCCGCTGACATCTTTAAGGTCGCATTGGTCAACCTCGACAAGGAATTGCGCGAGCGTGAGGTCGAGTCTCAGCTCATCCTGCAGGTGCACGACGAGGTCATCCTCGAGGTTGTGCCTGACGAGCGCGATGACATGGCCAAGCTCACCACCGAGGTCATGGGCGACGCGTTCGACTTGCGGGTTCCGCTCGAAGTGAATCTGGCATTTGGGCCAAGCTGGGCCGAGGCCAAGGCGTAAACCGCGCCTTGGTACACAGCCTCGCCGACGGCCTTGGGAGAGCACTGACTATGGAGGGCCAAAGCGTCGCCGCCGCTGCGCGTGCACCGGCCGCATCTACACAGGCCTCGCCGACGGCCTTGGGAGAGCACTGACTATGGAGGACACAGGTCACTGGTTTGAAGAGGTAGCCGACACGCTTGGCGAGTCGTATCTGAAGTATTCGTTCACCCGTGGCACCAAACAAGAGGTTGGGGCGCTCACCGAGATGCTCGAGCTACATCCAGCCCACCGCATTCTTGATGTGGGGTGCGGGCCTGGCCGTCATGCGATTGAGCTGGGGGAGCGGGGCCACACTGTGCATGGCATCGACATAAGCGAACGGTTCATCGATCTTGCGCGGGAGGAAGCGAGGGCTGCTGGTGTAGGCGACACGGTCACCTTCGAAGTCGCCGATGCCCGGACCTGGCGCACCGATACGCCCTACGACCGTCTGATCTCGCTTTGCCAGGGTGCCTTTGGCCTGGCTGGCGGCCCAGGAAGTGGCGACTCGCTAGACCCAGATCTGTCCTTGTTCCGCAATGTCGTGGCCGCTCTCGGCCCGCGGGGTCGGCTGGCGATAAGCGCGTTCTCGGCATACTTCCAAGTGAAGATGCTGCACGAAGAAACCGATTCGTTTGACGCTGCTCGTGGCGTGAACCACGAACACACGAAGCTCAAGGATGAAGCGGGAGACGACCACCCCGCAGAGCTGTGGACCACATGCCTGACGCCGCGGGAGCTTCGCCTGATGTGTGAATTGGTTGGGCTGAGCGTCGATGCCATCTACTCAGTCACTCCGGGCAAATATTCTCGGGCGGCGCCAACCATCGACTCACCAGAGTTTCTGCTGCTGGCCAGAACTACCTAAAACGCGGCCGGCCGGGTCGGTGCAAGCACC
>CALHTB010000121.1 GCA_938038785.1 uncultured Acidimicrobiales bacterium | reverse complement strand
GCAACCAACTCCCGATTTCGACCTTGACGTAACCCCATCAGATGGTCAGGCGCTGTAGTAGAACGGGGGTATGACAATCGAGCAGCAACTGGAGTCAATCGAACTATTCGGCGAACTCACGGGAAAAGAGCGTAAATCGGTATCGCGTCTCATGACGAACGTGACCGTCAAGCCTGGCCGCGACCTTATGGTCGAAGGCAGCGTCGGGCGCGAATTCGTCATCATTCTCGAAGGTGAAGCTACCGTCAGGCGCGCTGGTCGGATTGTTGCTCGCGTGGGTGCTGGCGACTTCCTGGGGGAACTCGCGGTCATTGCTGGCGTGCCGCGAACTGCCACGGTGACGGCCGATACGGAGATGAACATCTCGGTTCTCAACCGGCGTGAATTCTCGTCTTTGCTCGACGAACAACCCAAGCTGGCTCGCAAGGTGCTCGTTGGGGCGGTCAAGCGGCTGCACTCCCTTGATCCATCGATGGTGAAGTAAGCATCACGTGCACAATCATCTCTTTACGCTTCGCTCGCACAGCGACATCGCGAAATTCGAACTTGAAGACGGCGTGGTTCGAAGTGCCGCTGCAAGCCTGCTTGCCGACGAGTCGACTATCCGCCACCTCCTGATCGATATGTCGACCGAACGAACCCTTGCGCTCATGTCTGAGGTGCGCACTCCTCAATGGGAGAGCTCGGTGCTCATTAGCTCGACAGACGAGGGAGATGCAGATGCGAACGTCTTGGGCGACCTCGTCGTCGACGTGGCGTCGATTATCGACCACTGGCCTGTCATGACGATCGAAGTCAGCGACCTCGAGGGCAGTTGGGTTGGCTCGGCCACACCGGGCCCAAAGGTCTCCTTCGTTGTTCGGCGAAGTTCGGGAATTGACAGCGCCAGCTTCAACGCGTGGCTGCGCGACACGCTTTCCGATGCGCTCGCGAAGTCTCCGGGAATGGGCGCCCGTGCGCTAGCACCTCTCGATACCGACGACCAGGCCGCTCCGCGAGATTCGATCCTCTCGTTTTGGTTTCGCAACGAAGCAGCGTTGAACGACGCCGTGTCGAACCAACTGTTCGCGCAGCTGCTCAGCGCTGAACTCATCGAGGCCGACTCAATTCGGTTGTGGTCAACGGTCGAGCATCGTTTGACCCCGAACCCCAACGCCTGGGCAATGCCCACCGGACCGCTAATGCCCGAGCGGGAGATCGACGAAGACGCATGACCGACCCGATCGTTGTAGTCGGCTCGGCCAACCTCGACATCGTCGTTCCCGTGCCGCACCATCCAGCTCGCGGCGAAACGGTTCTCGGAGGCGACCACGCACGAATTCCTGGAGGCAAGGGGGCAAACCAAGCCGTCGCCGCGTCGCGCCTTGGCGGATCGGTGGCGTTCATCGGCCGAGTCGGCACGGATGCTGCAGGCGAGGAGCTGCGAGGCTCGTTAGTGGACTCGGGCGTCGACTGCAACGGATTGTTCGATACCGCTGCTGCCCCAAGCGGAATCGCCCTTATCACCGTCGGAGCTGATGGTGATAACGCCATCGTTGTGAGTCCGGGGGCGAACCACCATCTCGCGCCCGCCGACGTAGAGGACAATGCCGAGTTGAAGTCGGCATCGATCGTCTTGCTACAGCTCGAAGTTCCGATGGATACAAACATCGCGGCTGCTCGACACGCCGATGGCTTCGTCGTCCTCGACCCAGCACCAGCGCCAGAAACTGGGTTGCCTAGCGAGCTCCTTCGCGAGGTTGACCTCCTGATACCAAACGAGACCGAACTCGCAATCCTCACGGGTCGAGACGTTGACTCGACGAACGACGACGACCTGGCCGCCGCTGCACGAAGTCTTGGAGTCCCCTACGTCATCGTGACCCTAGGGTCTCGCGGTGCGCTCGTTGTCGACGCAACATCAGCGCGCCACGTCCCCGCTCCGCCGATTAGCGCCGTTGACACCACTGCAGCTGGTGATGCATTCCGAGCGGCCGTCGCGGTCGAGATCGCCCGGGGCGACGCGCCAAGCCCGTCAGATACCAACAGTGAGGTACTCCACGCAGCTGCGGGCATTGCGGTGCGGGTTGGGGCAGCAACCGCACTACGATTCGGCGCGCAGCCATCGCTGCCAACTGCTGAAGAAGTGGACGAACTGCTCGAATGAAATCCCGCCCACGCATTCTCATGGACTGCGACCCTGGCATCGACGACGCGTTCGCCATCATGTGTGCACTGCGTTACTGCGATCTCGCAGCAATCACCACCGTCAATGGCAACGTGTCAGTTGATAACACGACACGAAACGCCCGCCACCTCGTTCACCTGGCCGGGGCCGAGGTGCCGGTGCATCGCGGTGCGGCCACACCGATGGAGGTGCTGGCGATTACTGCCGATGAGGTCCACGGCATCTCGGGACTTGGCGACCTGCATGTACCTGAATCGCCGAGCCCTGAAAGCGATGTACCCGCAATCGACGCGATCATCGACTTTTGCCGTGAGGGTGGCGCGACCATCGTCGCTACAGGACCGTTGACGAACATCGCCCAAGCCCTTGCGAAGGACGCCACGCTTGTCGACCGCATCGATCGCCTCTTTTGGATGGGTGGATCAACCACCGTTGGGAATGTCACCGAGAAGGCCGAGTTCAACGCCTGGGCCGACCCGCACGCAGTTGCAGCAACCTTTGATAGCGGCGTGGCTATCACCATGTTCGGACTCAACCTCACGTATCAGGTGCGGATGAACAGCGAACATGTAGCCATGTTGCGTCAGGCTGCCACCACGACCTCGGCCGAGCTGGCTGACCTGCTCGACTATTACTCCGAGCATGGTGTTGCCGATGACGAAGGTCAGCCGGTGCACGACACCTGCGCATTGCTAGGACTCACCCATCCTGAACTGTTTACGGTCGCAGAATCGAATATCGTGGCGCACGTAACGGACGACGATCGGCGCGGTATGACCGAAGTTCAAAACCATGCAGAGGCGGGTGGACAGCCGTCCGCCGACGTTCTGGTGGCCAACACAGCAGACGCCCCTGCCGTGATCGATCTTGTAATCAACGCCGCGGTTGACCCACTTGGTGGGCCGTCGCAATGAGCGAGTGGTTTAACGACCTCGGTCCAGTCGAGTGGTTCGGTGAGCAGTTTGAGGATCCGACGGCATGGTCGATCTTCCGGCTGATGCTCTTGTCATGGGTCTTCGCCGGATTCGCGTTCATTGGCCTAGACCGCGTGGGCGCAGTTCTGCTCGGCCGTTCCCGCCCGGTGGCCCAAGAACCACCGGTTCGGGCACGGGCCTGGCGGTGGGGCCGTCACACCCCACCGGAGAACTATTCACTCCTGCCACCCGGCAGCACCGTCGCCTCGACCGTGCCCGTTGTGGCGGCTCCGGTAGCGCTGTCTCGTCCGCAGCTACTCGAACTCGGTCCGGGTGATTCCGCCGGGCCGCAGCAGCCAATCCTGCCCGACCCAAGCCTGCCCCTAGACGACGCCGCCTTCTGGCAGCTTTTCGCCGACGATGATGCACCGGTATTTGGCTATGAGAACGGGCTGCGCCTCGGCAATGGTCAACCCCCCGAGCGTTACAACCCCATCACCGGCCGGGTCGAGAATCTCCAGCGCAACAAGTCAGCTGGCACGCTGACCTGGGCGTGGCTGCCAGATGACCCTCACGTGATCGGGCCCGAATAGTGAACTCTGCTCGCACGCTGGCCGACCGGTTCCGCACTCAACGGACCGACAAGATTCGCGTCGACGGTGTCGAAGTGGTGTCGCTCACCGAACTCACGATCGACCCCGATGAAGTGGTCGAGGTCATGGTCGAGTCCTCGCGCCAAGATGTCGAGCAGTCCCTGCACATTCGAGCCCGCCGTGCAGCGCTTGAGGTGCTCGATCATGTTGCCTTGGAGGACGAGGATTATCACTTCGACCCCACGATTCTGTCCGACAACCTGACGCTGGTAGCGAATCAGTCTCGTCGGATCGAGTTTGCTGTTGCTATCGACGAGCCTGGCGATGTCGAGGCCGCACCAACGCTGCAGGCCCCGGTCCGCCTGCAGCTATGGAACTCCTGGCTGCTGGGCGCAGCAGAGCACGCATGGACCGGAAACAGCGGCATTGTGGTCGAGGAACTCGACCCACCGGCGGGGGCGAAGAGCCGCTTTCGGCTGTGGTGCAGCGACGGCTTGGGCGATCCGCAATTTGACGACTTGGTGGTGCTTCTCACCATTGGCGACTTCCCGGACGATGGCTATGAGCCCCTCGCCGAGGTAAGCGCCGACGACGAAGCCGAGTAGGCGCGACACCCCAGTGTTGGGGCTAAACATGTCGTCTGTACGTGACGAAGGTTTAGATGTGTGTCAGACTGTTGGCACATCAAACAAGGAATGCCATGAGCACAAACCAGACAATGGCGTCTGGCGACAAACTCACGCTTCTCTGCAACACCTCGGGTGCATCGATTACCCGTCGTCAGGCAGATACGTGGTTGCGCCAACGTCAAGCAGCGCAAATGACCACCATCCAGCCGCAGCGAGCTGCGAGCTAGCACAAACCGACAACTACCGTCACCTGTCCGAATCGGGCGCAGTGATCGTGTAGAGCATCGTGTTCGTCGCCCGGTGGCGGCTGAGCACTCGCATTGCCGGAAACAGCCAGCTAATCAGCGTGGCTGTCTCTGTCGCGTCTGGCCACTGAACGACAAGCCCGCGGCGAGGATGATCTTGCACGACCTTGGCCCCCTCCGGAAGCAACAGGTCTGCCTCTCGAAGTTGAGCGGCCGCCTTGGTTCCAGCCTGGTGCTGAATTCCGAGCTCGGCTGGTCGGGCTCGTTTGCCCTCGGTGCGGGCCATGATCGTGGCCAACGGGTTCGCCGGGCCGCGAGCGGCGAGGAACCCGAACAGCGCTGAGTCGGGCATTGCGTCGTCATCCTCGATTGGCTCAAACTCGAGATTGCACCACGCTCCAGGGCTCGAGAGAACCGAATCGACGACCCGAACGGCGTCGACCAGTGTGTTCGCGTCAAAGCTTCCAGCGTCGGTGGTCATAGTTTCCTACGATAGGGCCGTGACCGACCTCCCCGACCTTCGCCTCGCCGCTACCTGCATCCCGGTTCGTGAGGGCACTGAGGGGCTCGAAGTGCTCATGGTGCGCCGCAACCCACGTCTGAGCTTTGGGGGCATGTGGACGTTCCCCGGTGGTGTGCTGGAGGCCGCTGACGGTCCGTTGCCAGAGGGCCTCGACGAAGACACGCAACACTGGGGCGCTCCGACTCTTTTGACGACCGCAGCCACTGGAGCCGCACGAGAGACTGTCGAAGAAACAGCACTGGTATGCAATGTGAGCGCATTGGCGTGGTTCTCGCACTGGATCCCACCCAAGGCCGGGCCACCGAAACGTTTCGCGACATGGTTCTTCCTTGCGCCGGAGCACGCCGGCGAGGTGGCGCTCGACACCGACGAGAACGACCAATGGCAGTGGCTCACGCCGAAGGCCGCGTTGGCGGCCGGTGACGCTGGGGACTTCGCCCTGGCGGTGCCGACCTGGATCACGCTCGACGACCTGTCGGCCTTCGACGCCATCCCCACGCTCATCGACCAGGTGATCACCCAGGGGGCGCGGCTGCACCACACGAAATCGATGATGTCAGCCGTAGGTCGAATCGTGTGCTGGGAGGGCGACAGTGCGTACGAGAGCGGCAACGCTGACGCGCCGGGTAAGCGCAATCGCGCACGTGTGGGCGACCGGATGCAAATTGTCGAACGGCTGCGGGACTAGCCCGAGGCCGTCTTGGCCGTGGGCCTAGCTTCGGACGCTTCGACCCAAGGCTGCTGCAGCCCGAGTCTCGGCGACCTTGCGGCGCCCAATGATTGGCGTGGTCGGCGCAAACCCAGCAGCGGCACGCTCGGACTCAGACTCACCACCCCAGTAGCCAAGTTCCAGATTGCCGCGGGCATACGCCCGGCACGCTGAAACAACGTTGCATGTCTCGCAGATCACACGAGCCTTGGCCTCCCGGCGCACCCGTGCTTCGGGTCGCTCGGCGAATGGTGCGAAGAAAAGCTCGCTGTCGCCAGCGCATGCCCCTTTGCCCATCCAGGAGGTCGACTCGCTCGTTACTGCAAGTGATTCGATCATTATTGTCCTTGGTCCCTCTGAGGGCAGGACGACGAAAACGCAGCGATTTTGTCGCTGAGCCGACGCGCCCAAAATACCCTCTACTCCACTCTTGCCGTTGTTGATGATGCGCGCGTTTGGGACCGCAATTCCAATAGTTTCCCGCGAAGCCCCCATCTCATTTAGAGATAGGGTGCCGGGTGCAGCGCTAGCACAACGGAATGAAAATGTCCAAAGCCCTGTTTCTCAACAGCACCCGAGAGTTCGCTCTAGGCCTTCAAGCCCAGAGCGCGTAAGCTACCAACTAGTAACGAACCGTTTGAGAGGACTCATCCCATGGCAGAAGCCGTCATCGTCGCCGCATCGCGAACCCCAATTGGCCGAGCAGGCAAGGGCTCGCTCGTCGAAGCTCGACCTGACGACCTGTCAGCCTTCATCATCGACGACGTACTCGGCAAAGTCCCGGCTCTCGACAAAGCCGATGTCGAAGACGTTCTCTGGGGCATCGGGCAGCCAGCCGGAGAAGGCGGCTACAACATCGCACGGGTCTCTTCGATCATGGCTGGCCTCGAGGCTCCAGGCGTCACGGTGAACCGCTACTGCAGCTCGTCACTCCAGACCATCCGCATGGCGGCACACGCCATCAAGGCCGGCGAAGGCGACGTGTTCGTTGCCGGGGGCGTCGAGACCGTCAGCCGCTACGGCAGCGGCGCATCCGACGTCGGCCCGCACAACGAGATGTTCACCGATGCTGAGGCTCGCACCGCCGAACGCTCTGCAGGTGACGCAGACATGTGGACCGCGCCAGAAACCCCTGACGTTTACATCGCCATGGGCCAAACCGCGGAGAACGTGGCGCAGATCACCGGCATCTCCCGTGAGCGCCAAGACGAGTGGGGCGTCCGCTCCCAGAACCGCGCTGAGGAAGCCCGCAACCGCGGATTCTTCGAACGAGAGATCACGCCGTACACCCTTCCTGACGGAACGGTCATGAGCCAGGACGACGGCATTCGCGAAGGCACCACCATCGAGGGCGTGAGCCAGCTCAAGCCGGTCTTCCGCCCAGACGGAACCATCACCGCCGGCAACGCCTGCCCACTCAACGACGGTGCCGCTGCGGTGGTCGTCATGAGCGACACCAAGGCCGCCGAGCTCGGCATCAAGCCACTGGCTCGTATCGTGTCCAGCGCAGTTACGAGCCTCAACCCCGAGATCATGGGCCTTGGCCCGATCGAAGCAATCCGCTCGGCCCTCGACCGTGCCGAGCTCACCGTCGACGACATCGACCTGTTCGAAATCAACGAGGCGTTCGCAGTGCAGGTCCTCGGATCAGCGGACGAGTTGGGAATCCCTGAAGACAAGCTCAACGTCAACGGCGGCTCGATCGCCCTCGGTCACCCGTTTGGCATGACCGGTGCACGCATCATGACCACCCTGCTCAACGGCCTCGAAGACTCGGGTGGCCGCTACGGCGTCGAGTCGATGTGCGTCGGCGGCGGCCAAGGCATGGCCATGGTCGTCGAACGCCTCGACTGAGTTTCTCGCTCGCAGTACGAAAATGTGACGGGCCGAGCGCACTTGTGTGCTCGGCCTATCGCACCGCGCTCGCCACCAATGGTGCGACAGTCATTTGACGTCGTCTACCTCGTGTTGCTACCGATTCATGTCGCAACCCACGCCATCCTAAAACTCATTCTCCCCAACAATGGGGCAACTGCTGTCTCGGACATCTATCGGTAGTAGTCCGAGCAACTAGGATCTCGGCCATGACTGAAGTTCCACAAGGGCACCTATACCTGGGCGGGGTACTCGACAGCGATGACCAGGTCCATCTCGAAGCGAGCGACCTGACCACACACGGCGTGATCGTCGGCATGACCGGCTCGGGCAAAACCGGCCTTTCGATCATCATGTTGGAGGAAGCGCTGCTGCAGGGCATCCCGACGATCATCATCGATCCGAAGGGCGACATGGGCAACCTGTTGCTCACGTTCCCCGAGTTCGCCGGCTCCGACTTCGAACCGTGGGTAAACCCCGCTGACGCGGATCGCGATGGCATCTCGGTAGGCGAACATGCCGCCAAGACCGCCGAGATGTGGAAGAACGGGCTCGAGGGCTCGGGCATCACCGGCGAACGTCTCGCCAACCTGCGCAACACCGCCGACTTCACGATCTACACGCCGGGTTCGAATTCGGGCGTGGGGCTTGACATTATCGGCGACTTGTCTGCCCCTGAGGGAGCCGACAGCGAGGCGCTGGCCGACGAAGTTGAAGGCCTTGTCTCGTCGCTTCTCGCGCTCGTCGATATCGAAGCTGACCCGCTCACCAGCCGCGAGCACATCTTGCTCTCGAACTTGGTTCACCGTTCGTGGACTGAAGGCAAAGACCTCGACCTGTCGACGCTGCTCGGTCAGATTCAGAATCCGCCAATGCGCAAGCTAGGCGTGCTCGAGCTCGACAGCTTCTACCCCGCCAAAGACCGCACCGCCCTGGTGATGAAGCTCAATGGCCTCCTCGCTTCGCCCGCGTTCGCGTCGTGGATGGAGGGCGAACCTCTCAACATCGACAACATGTTGAGCAACGGCCCCAAGGCATCGATCATCTCGATTGCGCACCTCAACGAGACCGAGCGTCAGTTCGTGGTCACGTTGATCTTGTCGAAGGTCGTCACCTGGATGCGCAAGCAGGCGGGCACACCCGAGCTTCGTGCGCTCGTCTACATGGACGAAGTGGTGGGCTACGTGCCACCCACCGCTATGCCACCCTCGAAGAAGCCAATCCTCACGATCTTGAAGCAGGCTCGTGCATTCGGTGTCGGCCTGGTGCTCGCGACACAGAACCCGGTCGACATCGACTACAAGGCACTCTCGAACGCTGGTACCTGGATGGTGGGCCGTCTCCAGACCGAGCGCGACAAGGATCGCTTGCTCGAGGGCATGTCGGCTGCGAGCGGCGGTGAGAACAAGCAGGAGCTGTCGAACATCATTTCGGCGCTCGACAAGCGTCAGTTCCTCCTTCATCAGACCCGAGCGACCGCGCCGGTCGTGTTCGGCACTCGCTGGGCCATGAGCTACCTGCCGGGGCCGCTCACTCGCACCCAGATCGCCGACCTGATGGTCGAACGCAAAGGTGCCGTCTCGCCCCAAGACGCTTCGGGGAGTGCTGCCACCGCACCGCAGGATGCTCCTGAGGGAGCGACGGAGGAGCGACCGGGCGCCGCCTCCGGCGCAGCAGCGGCTCGCCCGCTGGGTGATGATGAATCAGCGATGCAACCCGAGATCGCTGATGGCATCGACGTGAAGTTCGTCGACCCGGCATCTCCGTGGCTGAGCGAAGTTGGCGGCGACCCCGATGGCGTGCGTCTTGCCGCTGGCGTAGCTGCCCGCGTCAACCTGTTGTTCGACGACACCAAGGCTGACCTGCGCCATGAGGTCGAGTACGAAGCGATCATTTTCCCCATCGAGAACGACATCGACGTCGACAACGCGATCGAGGTCGACTTTGACGACCGGGATCTGCGCGACGCGAAGATTAATGACGATCACGTCTTTGTCCTGCCCGATGCGAAGGTCCACACCAAGGGTCTGTATTCATCAGCCAAGACGAAGCTGAAGGACCGGCTCTACCGCAACGAAGCGCTCGAGCTCATGACGAACCCTGAGCTCAGGTTGGCATCACGCGTCGGCGAGACCCCCGAAGCGTTTGCCGAACGGTGCAGTGTTGCTGCTGGTGAAAGGGCAGACGAGGACGTCGCCAAGCTGCGTAAGTCTCTTGAGACAAAGATGGATCGAATCCGTGCGGCTATGGAGAAGTCTGAGGACCGCATTCGCGAGCTCGAAGCAGATGTCGATTCACGCGGCAAGGATCAGCTGCTCGACCTTGGAATGTCGGTGCTGGGTGGGGTGCTTGGCGGGCGCCGCTCCACTCGCAGCATCCTCGGCGGAGCTCGACGTGCCTCGTCGAAGAGCCGGGTGAAGGGCAATGCCGAGGAACGCCTTCAGACCGCTGAGAACCGGTTGGAAGAGAAGGCGGACGAGCTCGAGGAACTCGAGACCGAACTGACCGACACGATGTGGGAAATTCAGTCTGACTGGGACGACAAAGCAAAGAACATCGAAACTCTTGAGGTGCCGCTCGAAAAGACCGACATCTCGATCGACGATTTCACGCTGATTTGGATCCCCACGTCCTAGGGCAATTTTTACGAAACTAATGAAGTCATCGGCGAAAATGCCGATTGAACTAGCGCGAACACTGATCTACACCGGCGCGGACTCTTCGAGGCATCGTAGAGTTGACGTGGATCACCCACTGGAAGAACGACATGTCGACGAACCCCGATAGCGAATTAGCAGAAAGCGTCGACTCTGGCGTTGTACTGCACCCAACGTCGACGGTCTTTTCCGACAGCAGCGAACGTCCGTCGAGATTCAACGCTCGCAAGGCGGCCGTCTTTATCGCAGATCTCAACGCGGTTGCCCTAGCTCTGCTCGTAGCGAATATTTTGCATCAGTGGATCAAGCCCGAGGACCCGGTTACCGCCAGTCAGTACCTTTGGCTCTTCGTGCTGACGTTCCCGGTGTGGCCAATTAGCTTTACCCGCCAGTACCTCTACCGAGCCCGTCACATCGCTCGAAGCGCAGACGAAGCGGAACGAGTCGTGAAGGCGATCTTTTACGGCTTTATGGGCGTGTTCGCCATTTCGATTTTCTCGCAGATCATCTTGAGCCGCGTGCTTGCGGTTGTCGCCTTCCTCTTCATGTTGCTCTTCGTCGGGATCGAACGATCGATCGCGCGGTACATGTTCAAAAAGGGCCGTGCGAATGGCGAGAACCTCCGAAACGTTCTCATCGTGGGCAAGAACGCCGAGGGCGCCTTTGTGCGCGAGATGCTCGATAAGGACACGTCGCATGGCTACAAGGTGCTCGGGTACCTCGAAGACGAGTTGCCGAACGGCATCTCCGATCTCGAGAACACCGGCAAGGCCTTGGCCGCAATAAAGAAGGCTTCTGCCGGTGGAGTGATCGTTGCGGCGACCGGAATCGACGTTGGCACTAGCAATCGACTTATCCGAACACTCACCGAGAACGACGTGCACGTCGAGCTTTCATCGACGTTGTGTGACATTGCTTCTGATCGGCTGACGATCCGCCCGCTTGGCCGTTTCCCGATGGTGTACATCGAGCCGGTTGAGCGCAACGGTTGGCGTGCATCGGCAAAGCAGATGTTCGACTACGTGCTCGGAACCATCTTGTTCCTCGGAACGCTCCCAGTTCTGGCCGCTGCGATGATCGGCATCAAGCTCACAAGCCCGGGTCCGATCTTCTTTAAGCAGGTTCGCGTTGGTCGCGACGGTGAGGAATTCGAGGTCTACAAGCTTCGCACCATGGTGATCGACGCCGAGAAACAGCTCGAAAACGTGCGTCACCTCAACGAGGCGAAAGGGCCGATCTTCAAGATCAAGGACGACCCGCGAATCACCAAGATCGGCGGGTTCCTTCGAAAGACGTCGATCGATGAGCTCCCCCAGTTCATCAACGTGCTGCGCGGCGAGATGAGCATCGTAGGGCCCCGCCCCGCCCTTCCTAGCGAGGTAGAGCAGTGGCAGCCCGTTCTGCGCAACCGCCTTCGAGTACAGCCCGGAATCACCGGTATGTGGCAGGTGGGCGGACGTCTCGATGGCGACGGTGACGGCGAAGACTATGGCCAGCTCGACCTGTATTACGTCGACAACTGGACCCTTGTCACCGACCTGGTAATCATCCTTCGCACCGTCCCCGCAGTCCTCCTCCAAAAGGGCAGCTACTAAGCCCCTTCCGGGAAAATTTGTGCAGTTGGCCACCGCTGAGGTGGCGAACTGCACAAATTTTCCGACGACTTGGCGTAGGCGCTGGTCTCGCCGCATAGTGAGTTTCACTTCCTCCTAAAACCGACTTGTTTCTAGGAGTTCTCGTGCACGGTCTTGCACCGTTGATGCGTCAACAACACGGAGTGATCAGTCGCGCCCAGGCCCGCGACATTGGACAACTCTCCAACCGGCAGATCGACCGGTTAATCACCGCGGGCGAATGGGAGCCAATATTTCGTGGGGTCTTCCGCTCAGCCGCCGCACCAGTCACCTGGGAGAGCCAACTCGCAGCAGCAGCGCTTGCCTCTGGGGGCGTGGTGTCGCATCGAGCTGCAGCTGCGCTATGGAACCTCGGTGTCTGGAAAACTCCCGATCCAGAGGTAACGGTGCCAGTGTCGCAGTCGAAACGATCTGGCATCACGCGAATTCATCGCACAACCCAGTGGGCGATGATCGATCAGACAGTCAGGTGCGGGATCCCCGTCACCGGCGTCGAACGGACGATTCTTGACTGCGCAGGCGTGTCTAGCTTCCGCACAACCGAACGGCTCGCCGAAGATGCCATTCGCCGCAACCTGACGACCTGGATGGACCTTGTTCAGTGCCTCCAGCGGCACTCCCGCAAGGGGCGAAACGGGTGTCTCACGCTACGCCGACTGCTCGATGCACGCCTTGGAGATCAGACGGTTCCCCTGTCGGACTTCGGCAGGCTCGTCTCGAATCTGCTTGAGGACGGCGGCGTGCAACGTCCGGTTATCGAGTACCGGATCACCGACGCCGCGACGGGTCAGTTCATCATGCAGACGGACCTCGCTTGGCCAGATCACCAGAAGGCATGGGAGCTGGACGGACTTCAGTGGCACTTCGGACGACAGGAAGTCGAGCGCGATCGCAGGAAACGGAACCGCGCGAAGGCCGAAGGCTGGTCGATCCAGGAGATCCTCTGGTCGATGTATGTGGACGACCCAGCAGCGCTGGTCGACATGGCCAAGAAGTTCCTCAGAAACTGAGGAATTTGTGCACTTAGCCACCTCTGTGGTGGCTAAGTGCACAAATTTTCCGAAGGCTAGATGCCGGGGATGGCGATTGCTCCGGTGCGTTGCAGCGCGGTGATGCCGTACGGCTGGAGTTTGTCGAGGAATCGGTCGAGGTCGTCAGGGC
This sequence comes from uncultured Acidimicrobiales bacterium, assembly GCA_938038785.1. Lineage (GTDB taxonomy): Bacteria > Actinomycetota > Acidimicrobiia > Acidimicrobiales > SHLQ01 > SHLQ01. The sequence goes on along the minus strand of CALHTB010000121.1, from coordinate 6,779 downwards.
GACTGGAGAGCGAGAGCATCATGTGGGCGCCCCGCACCCGGATCACGCTTCCACTGAAGCCCTCGACAAGCGCCTCGACATCGGCGACCTTGGCTTCATCGTCGAGTTCAAGGCGCACGAGCACCATCTCGCGCAGCGCCGAATCCTCGATTGAGAGCTCGGTAATGTCGACGACATCGATGAGCTTGTCGAGCTGCTTCTTGATCTGGTCGAGAGGGGCCGATTCGGCATCGACCACGATGGTGATCCGGCTGAACCGCTCATCGGTGGGCGCTACGGCCAAAGACTCGATGTTGAAGCCCCGGCGGGCAAACAAACCAGCGACACGCGCCAGTACGCCAGCCTTGTTCTCAACCAGAGCCGCGATCGTGTGGGTTTGGGTGAGCTGCGAGCGCTTGATCACTTCGCCGTCTCCTTCTGCTGGAACGGTGGGACAACAACGTCGGAGTTGCTCTTGCCACCCGGGACCATCGGATACACGTTCTCGCCCGGCTCGGTAAGGAACTCGATGACGACCGGGCGGTCGTTAATGCCGTTGGCCCGCTCGATGGCGGCGTCGACCTCGTCGGGGTCCTCGACCCGGATGGCAACACAGCCCATTGCTTCGGACATCTTGATGTAGTCGGGCACCGGACCCGACAGATCGACCTCGGACAGACGGTTGTCATAGAACATCTCCTGCCACTGGCGCACCATGCCGAGGTAGGTGTTGTTGAGAAGTGCAACCTTGATTGGAATGCCCTCGACCGCAGCGGTGATCAGCTCTTGGCAGGTCATCTGGAAACAACCATCGCCATCGACAGCCCAGACCGTTTGATCGGGCATACCGGCCTTTGCGCCGATAGCCGCAGGAATTGAGTAACCCATTGTTCCGAGGCCACCGGAGTTCAGCCAGGTATAGGGCTTTTCGAACTTCCAGTACTGGCTGGCCCACATCTGGTGCTGGCCGACGCCCGAGGCAACGATCGTGTCTTCGGGTGAGAGCGCGTGCAGCCGCTCGAGCACCATCTGGGGCTTGAGCTTGGCTCCGGGCTCGGCGTCTTCGTAGGCGAGTGGGTAGTTCTCTTGCCAGCCTGACAGCGTCGACCGCCACGCCTGATGGTCGGCGGGGGCTGAACCGCCGATCTCTTCGAGCATCTGACCCATGACGCGCTTGGCATCGCCTCGGATCGCCACGTCGGGCGTACGGATCTTGCCCAACTCAGCCGGATCGATATCGACGTGCACAACCTTCGCATCTGGGGCAAACGAGTCGAGGCGGCCGGTGACACGGTCGTCGAATCGGCTGCCCATGGCGATGAGCAGGTCGGCCTCTTGCATTGCCATAACGGCGGTGTAGTTGCCGTGCATTCCGGGCATGCCCAGGTTCAGCTCGTGACTGTCGGGCATTGCGCCTCGCGCCATAAGCGTCGTAACCACTGGGATGTTGAGCTTCTCGGCGAGCGCACGGAGTTCGTCGGCGCCTCGAGCCTTGAGGATGCCTCCACCGGCGTACAGAACCGGACGCTTGGCTGCGAGCATGAGCTCGACCGCAGCGGTGATGTCCTCGGGCTTGCCGTCGAGCACTGGCTTGAAGCCGGGGAGGTCAACAGCGATTGGGTCGGCCCAGGTCATCGCTGACTGCGGGTTCCTTGCATCGGTGATGTTCTTCGGCAGGTCGATGAGCACCGGACCGGGACGACCGTGGGTTGCGATGTGGAACGCCTCATGCACGACCTGGGGAATATCGTTCGGATCTGACACCAGATAGTTGTGCTTGGTGATCGACATAGTGATGCCGGTCGTGTCGGTCTCTTGGAAGGCATCGGTGCCAATGAGGCCGTACGGCACCTGCCCGGTGATAGCCACGATCGGTACCGAGTCGAGGTATGCATCAGCCAACGGCGTCACGATGTTGGTCGCAGCAGGACCACTCGTGACCATAACGACACCCGGTTTGCCGGTGGCGTGGGCATATCCCGATGCCATGTGGCCTGCGCCTTGCTCGTGACGCACGAGGACGTGACGAGGCCCCGCCCCTCCCACCATGGAGTCATATACGGGCATGATGGCTCCACCGGGGTAGCCGAACACCACCTCAACGCCCTCGAATTCGAGGGCCTTCAGGAGAGCTGTTCCTCCGTCCATCTGCATGCGTATTGCTCCTATTTCAGAGTGCGAGTGAGACCTGTTGCAAAAATCAAGAAGCCTTCCCAGTTGGGAAGGCGAGGCACACGACGAATTCGTCGCGTGCTACATAACTACTACGACGAGGTTCTCAAGGAAATCCACGATGCCGAGTATGCCCTGACATCGCCGCCCCTTGCAACATCGATGCTAGCGCTGCCAAATCCGCTAGTTCCTTCCTCACCGCTCAAGACGCACAGGTGTTGAGCCGAATCTCGGGCATGGATCACGAAACCCTGAAGAATTGGTCTGCCAGCAACGCCGGGACCGCGAGCGAGTGCTTCGACTCCGACAAGCTCTTCCTTGTCGCACAACCCGTCGTTCCAATGAATGATCGGAGCCGGCCGGCCTACTACGAAATGCTTCTACGGGTAATCGATGATGCAGGCCTCATCAACACTCCAGATGTGCTGCTCAAGAATGCCGAGAGGGACGACACGCTCGAACAACTCGATGGATGGGTCCTGCGGTCGACGGCGCAATGGCTGAGCCAGACCCCGACCGCGTCATCAAGCGTCAACATTACGGCGAAGAGCATGCGGAGCGGTCGAGCAATCAACGACCTTCGTGGCGCTCTGAGCGAGTTCGACGTCGACCCCGCTCGCCTCATGCTTGAACTTCCCGAGCACTTCGTCACCGATGACCCTGACGCCTTTCGGCGGTCGGTCAAAGAGGCTGACGAACTCGGCGTCCGGATCGCGATCGATGACCTCGGAAGTGAGTGGCGTGCGTTGTCAACCATCCGCGACGTTGGCGTCGATGCAATCAAGATCGACGGATATTGGGTTTCCAAGGCCACAACCGATGAACTTGCTGAGATCACGATCCGCTCGATTGTCAACGCGGCACGGTTGATCGGCGCACGCGTTGTTGCCGAATGGATCGAGAACGAAGAAACATTCGACCTGATTTCGGACATGGGGATCCAGTACGGACAGGGATGGCTGTTCGGCTATCCAACACCGCTCGGAGCTGTCGATACGGCAGCCTTGGCGATCGCCTAAGCCGTGGCCCGTGGTCCGAGGTCTGCGGTTTGGGTCGACGTAGCCTGGCCCCATGACTCGCCGCTGCGGGGCTTTCCCTGGATCCTTCAATCCGCTGACGATTGCACATCTTCACGTGGCCGAGACTGCGCGTGGCGAACATGACCTCGACGAAGTTCATCTGATCGTTTCGGAAGTGGCTCTCGACAAGCCGGCGCCACCAGGGCCCTCATTCGCCAAGCGCGTCGAGCTGCTAAGGGCCGATGCTGAGGAATACGAGTGGTTGCAGGTGCAGACCACCACGAGCCAGCTCATCGTCGACATCGTCGAGGGGTACGACGTCGTGATCATGGGCGCCGACAAATGGCGGCAGGTCAACGAGGTCCGCTACTACGGATCTGCCGCCGAACGAGACCAAGCCGTTGCACAGCTCCCCAAGGTAGTGGTTGCTCCTCGCTCAGGCGCTGAGGTTCCCGACGATCTTCGCCTCGATACCGCCGAAGAGTTCCACAAGGTCTCCTCGACCCAGGCGCGGTCAGGTAACCGAGCATTAATGGCCCCGAAAGCCGCTGCAGAGTGGACGGACAGCCCAGTACCTGATGACGCACCGAGGGACTAGTCGAGCTCGTCCCGACTGGGCTCACCGTCGGCAGGGGCGCTCTTGACCCACTTCTCGAATGCCCCGAGCACCTCGTCGAGGTGCCCACACATCGCGTCGTGGCTAACGCCCACTGCGTCGACAGCGCCATCGCGAAGCGTCTGCTCAAGGTGGTTCAAGCCCACCAGGGTCTCCTCTGGCGCAAGCATTGCCGCGGTGCCCGAAAATTGGTGAACGGTGTCAGCTCGCTCGGCCATCGGCAACGTGGAACCGCTACGAATTTCGGCTACTCCAGCGGCAAAGCTCTCAACTAACTCCCGAACCGCTGTGGTGTTGTACCCAAGCTCGGTGCGAAGTCGAGTAAGTTTCGAGATGTCGAGACTTGTCATCTAGTCCTAGTAAGTCAAAGGCGGTCAGCCATGAGAATACCCATTCGAGCACTCATTGCCGGACTGTTCGCTCTGCTCGGCTGTCTCTTTGGGGCAATGTTCCTCACACAGCGTGCCGCCAGCGATTCCGAGATCATCGCCGGGATGCAGTCGATTCTCGAGAACGTGTCGGGCGGAACCATCGCTCGATCCGAGACCTTCCTCGACGATGCTCGTCAAGACGCGGTGCTGACCGCAGGTCTCATCGCTCAAGATTCGCTCCCCAGCGAAGAAGCGCTCGATGGATACCTCGGAGGAATTCTTGCCACGAGCCCAAGCGCATCGGGAGCGTTCTTTGGGTCGGTCGACGGTGACTTCATCTTCGTCAGCCGTTCAGACGAGGCCGAAGCCGATGGGTTTCGATCGAAGGCCATTCGGGTCGATGGTGCTGAGCGGGAAGTCGAGCTGATCTACCGAGACACCAGCTTTCGACGACAGTTCTCTGAATTCGATCCTGCTGATTCGTACAACCCCACCGAACGCCCCTGGTTCGAGCTTGCAGCAGCCCAGCAACAACCGGTCATTACCGATCCCTACGTTTTCTTCAGCAGCCAGCAGGTTGGTGTTACCACCGCTGTCCAGGTGACCGACCCGGCAACGGGTGATCTCCTTGGCGTCGTGGGCGTCGACACCAACCTGAGCGAACTGTCGGCTTTTCTTGGCGACCTTCGACTTGGAGACAATGGGGGCGCGTTCATCTTCAATCGGTCAGGTGATGTTATTGCATCGGGAAGCGCAGCCGATCTGCATCAGCCCGACGGCGAGGGTTTCCGTCTTACTCAGGTCGACGAACTCGCCGACCCAACGATTCAAATGTCCTTCGAGCGAATCAGCGCAGTGGACACCGGTTCGCAGGCCCCGCAGTTCTTCGTGCTCGAGTCCGACACCTCCTCGGACCATGTGTTCGTAGCCCCCATTGGCAACACGAGTTGGGTCCTTGGCGTGTCGCTCGCCGAGGAGGACTTTCTGGACAGCATTCACCAACAGCATCGAAGAAATCTCACCATCGCTGCCATCATTGGGTTGTTCGGCCTGCTCCTTGCGTCGCTACTACTCAGCCGGGGTGTCGTACGCCCACTCTCTGCCTTGCGCCGCCGAGCCGCCGCCCTTGAAGCAGGAGAGGACCCCGAACGCGAGCCGATCATCGCAAGCGTGACCGAGATTCAACGCACCGCCGATGCCTTCGATCACATGGTCACCGGGCTCGAAGAGCAAAAGGAAGCGAACGAACAGCTCCTTACCGAGCTCGAAACACGGGTGCAACGTCGCACGGCCGACCTCCGCCAGCAGAACGAAGTCCGCCGCGCCGCGGAACTACGAGCCGAGGAGGCCAGCGAGGCGAAGTCCAAATTTCTTGCCAGCATGAGCCACGAGATCCGGACTCCCCTCAACGCGATCGTCGGCTTTTCCGACCTCACCAGCGTCGAGGCCTTCGGCCCAGTAGGTGACGAGCGATATATCGACTTCGCGAACGAGATCAAGGGGGCGGCGTCATACCTGGTCGAGCTGGTTTCCGACATCCTTGACCTCGCCCAGATCGAAGCGAACGAACTGCGCCTTACAGAAAGCACGTGCGACCTCGCTGACGAGGTTTGCGGGGTCGTTGGTCTGTTGGCCCAGCTCGCTGAGTCAAAGGACGTTGCCCTGACCCACGATGTGAGTGTGGGACCAACCTGGATCTATGCCGACGAGCGCCGCATCAAGCAGGCACTGGTGAACGTCATCAATAACGCGATCAAGTTCACTCCCCCCGGAGGGTGGATTCGCACCGTGCTCGACAAGACGTGTGAGGGCAATGTCCGTATCCGAGTCGTCGACACCGGGCCCGGAATGACGCCCGACGAGATCGAGCTTGCGTTGTCGCCGTTCGGCCAGGTCGCTGACCGTATCCCCATCGATCGGCCCAGTACCGGGCTTGGGTTGCCAATAACAATGGCACTCATCGAAGCCCACGACGGCACGTTTGAAATTTCGAGCGCACCAGGGGTTGGCACGACCGTAACGATCGAGCTCCCCGATATTCGCAACCGCACGATCGACCTAAGTGCCGCCGACCTGCCGCAGAAGGTTCTCTAAGTCCTCTCGCCACACCGGCTTGGCGAGATACCCATCAAAGCCGAGCTCTCGATAATGCTCTTCGCCATCGGAGCGTGCCATGGCTGTGACCGCGACGAGGTACGGCACCGTGTCGGCCGTCTCGCGAAGAGCGGCGATCAGGTCGGTGCCGTTCATATCGGGAAGCTGTATGTCGGAGAGAACTAAGTCGAACTGCTCGGACGTTGCGATCTCGAGGGCCGCCGTTGCGGTGCCTACAACGGTTGCGTCTTGACCGAGATAGTCGAGGTAGGCACACATCACCTTTTGATTCGGAATGTTGTCCTCGACCAAGAGGATCTTCAGTCGTGGTTCCACGACCCCTAACGTAACGCGCTAGCAACGTGCGCTCGTTGACCCAACCAGACGTAAGTCGGGTTGCATACCGCGAAAGAAATCTGCGAACTCATCGAGCAACGCCTGCGACGGGGTGACATCGGTGAGCGTTTCGAGATAGCTCGGCAAGAAGCTCAGGCGGCGCTCGGTGGGCTCGTTCGTGCCGACGAGGTG
>CALHTB010000120.1 GCA_938038785.1 uncultured Acidimicrobiales bacterium | reverse complement strand
CGGTCGGCGTGGGGTTCTCCCGGGTCATCGAAGCCGAACGGCTCGAAGGGCACCAGGGCGACGTCACCAAGCCTGCTGCGGGCGTCGGCGCTCACGGTTGGCCCAAACCATCCTTCGTCGATGACTTGCTCTTGGGTCCGGACCCACGCAACGTCGCCGTGCGCCTCGTGAGCGGCCGCTGCAAGCTCTTCGGTGGCCCCTGGCTTGGCGTGCAGCCATCGGAAGCGCGGCTCGCCGGAGCGGCCGTTGAGAAGGCTTAGGCAGCTCTTGTCGACCAGCACGATCTGTGGGGCATCGATCTGGCCGTGATCTGCGGTCACGACTAGCGCGGTTCCGGTGGGCAACGCGTTGAGCATCGTGGTTACAAGCCAGTCGCAGAACTGCAGCTCAAGCTCGAAGTAACCGCCCGAGAAGCCATGGACATGTGCGGTGTGATCGAGCCCGTCGTAGTACGTGTACACGTGGGTTCGACCAGCATCGAGCAGCTCGCGTGTCGCTGCCACCAGAGACGACGGATGCCAGATGCCGTGATACGGCGCCGAGCCGAGGTAGGCCTCGGTGAAGCCCGATCCAACGAACATTCGATCGCTGACGACGTCCCAGTTCCCACCGGCAAGCGTCGGCATGGGTTGGGTGTCGCTCGGCGACACGATCTGGCGATGATCTCCCGCCGATGTGGTCCAGCGCAGCGCGTTCATCACCGCTCCACCGATTGGGAATCGGTAGCCCACGATGCCGTGCTCGCCCGGTGCAACTCCGGTGGAGATCGACGTAAGCGCAACCGCGGTAGTGGAAGGCGCTGAGGTTGTTGCGGGCCCGCCAGACATTGCGGCCAGTGTGGGCGCGTGCTCGGCGTAGTCCTGGAGCTGCACCCATCCGAGCGAATCCAAAATCAGCACGACGACCCGCTCGGCACGGGCGATCTCATCGGGGATGGTCGGCGAGGCGACTCCCCAGGTCAACGCCGGGAGCACGGAGATGTTCGACGCGCCGCTGTAATCGGGCAGTACGGGGTTTGGTGCGGCGGTCATTCGGGCACCTCACCGGTGTCGGGCAATCCCATCTGATCGATCATTGCACGCATGTCGGCCGGGAGAGGGTCGCGGAACTCGAGCCACTCCCCCGATTCGGGGTGGCTAAAGCCGAGTTCAGATGCGTGCAGCGCTGGCCGCTCGAAACCGAGCGGCTCTCGCCCGCCCCCGTATCGGCTATCGCCAACGACGTGATGGTTAATAGCTTCAAGGTGCACTCGAATCTGGTGGGTTCTTCCGGTGTCGAGGGCGCACGAGAACAGGCTGACCTTCGGTTCCCGCCACGACGCCATGACCGTGTAGGACGTGCGTGCTGGCTTACCGTCCTCGCGGACGACCATGCGAGTTGGGTCCCGGACGGCCCTCCCGATCGGCGCTTCGATCACGCCGCGGGGCGTTTTGGGGTGTCCCCAGCCAAGCGTGAGGTAACGGCGCGCGACGGTGCGGGCCCGCAACTGGTCGGTGAGTTCGTCGTACGCCAACGGGGTCCGAGCCATCATGAATACACCCGACGTGCCCTTGTCGAGACGATGAACGACTCCGGGCCGGTCGGCGTCGCCCACGTCTCGCACTTCGGGGAACTGGGCCAGCACCCCCTGGGCAATGGTCCCGGTCCGATGCCCGGCGCCAGGGTGTACGACCTGTCCGGCCTTCTTGGCTACGACGATCACATGCTCGTCGACATGGACGAGGTCGAGCTCGACCGATGGATCGGCTTCGATCTCGGCAACCGGTTCGAGCACTTCGTCATCGACCACAAGTTCTTGGTCGGTCGAGACTTTGTAGGAGACCTTTGAGACGGTTCGCCCGTCGAGGGCAACCTGCCCGTTTGTAATCGCTGTTGCGGCCGCAGTTCGTGAGATACCGAGGATCATGGAGATGACGCGATCGACGCGTTCGCCGTCGAGAGGCTCGGGAATGATCTCAATCACGAGGGCTCAACAGCGCCACCATGATTCCGCCGACCACAATGCCCGCATCAGCAATATTGAATACCGGCCACCAGTCGCCGATTTCTAGGAAGTCGATCACAGCTCCGCCGAGAAACCCTTCGCCATCGCGAAACAAGCGATCGATCACATTGCCCAGCGCACCGCCCTGCACGAGGCCAAGCCCAAAGACCACGGCTCGGCCCTCGACCTGCTTCACAATGAAGAACAAGGCGATCGAGATGATGATGGCCAACACACCAAAGACAGGCCCAAAGCCCTCGCCGAGTGAGAATGCCGAGCCCCGGTTAAAGACCAGGCGCAGGCTTGAACCAAATGGACCTTCGTAGGTTTGGGTGTCGAGCGTGTTCACCGCCCAGATCTTGGTGATCTGGTCGATCGCGATAACGATCGCTGAGACAGTCAGCAATTGCCAGCGTCGAGCGGTCACCTGTGCAGGCGACAGCTCGACTTCGTCGGGCGATGAGTCGGTGTCCGACTCAGCGACGTCCAAGCCCGCCGACTTTTACTTCGACGCGGACTGCAGCCCACGGAATGAACTCTAAGCGTTCCTTCGGAATTGGCTTGCCGGACTCGACACAAACGCCGTAGACGCCGAGCTCCATGCGCTTGAGCGCTTCGTCGATCTCGTCGACGGCCTGTTGGGCAGAGGCGCTCAACGCGAGATCGCGTTCGCGTTCGACGGCGAGGCTGTCTCCTTCGCCGGACTCTTCATCGAATTGCACGTCGCCGGGCTCGCGGTCGAGCATCAGCGCGTCTGCCTCTGCTCGGTAGGACACTGCCGACTTCGTGTACTTTTCGCGTTCTTTGAGAAGCTCGGCCTTTTGCTTCTTCAGGAACGCGGGCGTGAACGCCTTCTTGGCGATCTTCTTGGTTTCTTTCAAACGAGCGGCTGCAGCGGCTTGGGCCTCATCAACCTTCTCAACTTCTGACATTGGCTCTGCTCGGGGGGTCTTTGCTGCGGCCTTCTTGGCCGGAGACTTCTTGGCTGGGGCTTTCTTTGCCGAGGCCTTTTTCGCTGTGGCTTTCTTTGCGGGTGCTTTCTTCTTCGCAGATGCTTTCTTGGCGGCGGCCTTCTTGGCGACAACCTTCTTTGCAGCGGTCTTCTTTGCCGCTGCCTTCTTCTTCGCAGGGGCCTTCGCCGCAGTCTTTTTCGCCGCGGCCTTCTTGCGTCCCGTGCTCTTTGCGGCTGCCTTTTTCGCCACTGCAACACCTTTCTGCTGCGAAGCACACCGAAAATGTGTTCGCACTATGTCAGTGAGTTAGCACCCACTTGCGCCTTGAGGCGAGCAGTCTAGGCCGTGCTTGGCGAGTTCCCACGGACCCGATGCGCTATCTGTTTGAACAGCGCAACTTCGTCAGGTGGCCAGCCATCGTCGTCCATGCTCACTCCTGAGAGATCGGAAGGGCGTCAATAGCCTCGGCGAATCGGTCGACGAAGCCCAATCCCGCGGCCAGGGCTGGCTCGAGGATCTCCGCAGGTGCGGCAGCCACTTCGGACTCATCGGCACTCGCGACCACAGCACCAACTCCTGCAGCTCCGGCGGCTGCGCCACCAAGAACGAGTACATCTGAGTTGGAAGAGTCACTGTCGTCGGCATCGGCATCCTCGCCAACCTCGGTGCCAAACATCCCCGATGGTTCTTCGGCAAGATCCACAAGCTCGGACTCATCGACCTCGGTGTCGGGCGTGGCGATAACGGGGATTGGCTCGGTGTTTGGCCCAACGGCGGCTGATTCAGTCTCGACCATCGGCGCCTCGATCACCTCGGCTTCAACGAGTACCTCTTCCTCTACGACTTCCCCTACAAGAATTGGAGGGTCGGGAACGTCATCAACCTCAGTAATGGCAGCGGCGTCGGAAATGGCGGCAACATCAGAAGCGGCGGTGACATCGTCGGCCACTTCCTCGACAATCTCGTTCGTTTCAATCTCGACGTCGTCGGCAACGCTTACGTCGGGCATCTCGGCGGCAATGGCCTCGTCGGTGACCGGAACCGCTGCGGCAGCCGCGGCGTCTTCGACCTCGTCGACGGTTGGGGCTGCAGGAACAGCCGCGTCAACCTCATCGATGATTTCGACATCGGGAGCCACCGCCACATCAGCACCACTTGCGCCGCTGTGTTCGGGCGCAGGCTGGGTTGCGAGGAGCTCATCGTCGTCGGCAACTCGCTCGAGGTCTTCAATCGACCCCGACATGCCAACACGCAGCGCTTCGACGGCGGTGCGAACGCGCACGCGCTGTGCCTCGAGGTGAGTTTCGAGTTCGCTGATATCGGTGAGCAGCTGTGCACGAACATCTTCGAGCTCGTTAACCTCGGCTCGAATCGGTTCACGCATCGACGTAGCGGCTTCTTGAGCTGCCTGCTCAATGATCACGACGCGCTCGGCGCCGCGCCGTTCGGCCTCTTCGAGAATTCCTGACGCTTGCTGACGAGCCTCGGCACGAGATTTTGCAGACTCCATGTTGGAGTCCTCGCGGATCGCCGCAGCCTCATCGCGGGCTTGGGCCAGCTCGGCTTCGCCAGCCTCGCGCATCGACGTTGCTTCGACCTCGGCGGTAGCACGGAGATCGTTCGCCTCGACGGTCGCGCTCTCGATTAGCTCGGCGGCCACTTGTTTTGATTCAGCTTCGGTCTCATCAGCCAATCGCTGGGCGAGCACCAACGTGCGGCGCAGGGTGCCTTCCGTCTCGGAGCTACCGCCATCGCCATCTTGCACTTGGGTTTCAAGTGAGGCGATTTTCTCCATCGCCGCGTCGTTTTCCTGTTGCACAGTTGCAACATCACTTCGGAGCTTCGCGAGAAAGGCGTCGACTGCTTCACAGTCGTAACCACGCAAATTGAGCTCGAAGCGCACTTCTTTCAGTTCACGAACCAGATCCATCTCACGACACTAGTTCTTCCCCGAGCGAAGGTCAGAGACCCCACCGCACGTGTTGAGAGGTCAGAAAATATCGCGGTCCGCGGCGGCGACCTCGACGTCGGTCGGGGTGAGGAGATAGACGTCTTTCGCGACCTTCTCCATCTGCCCGCCGAGGCCGTAACAAAGGCCCGAGCTGAAATCGATAAGCCGGCGAGCCAGGTCACGCTCGGCGTTCTGCATGTTGACGATCACGGGTTGCTTGTCCCGAAACATGTCGGCGACATCTTGCGCGTCGTTGAACGACTGCGGTTCGATCACCTGTGGCTTGGTTGTCTTTGGCATAGGCACGGCACGCACCGTACCGGTTGATGGCTCTTGCACTCGCCTACCCGTTGCACCCCCACCCGCTGCACCCGAGGCTTGGGACGGCTCCGACGGTGCTGGGTCGTCGCTCACTGGGATTGCGCGAACCGTTCCTTCGGACCGGTCATACGATGCGTTGGCCTTCAGCGGGTCTCGTGGAGTCTGTTGGGGTTCGGGCTTGGGCCGCGGGCCGCGTTGCTCGGCGCCACGCTTGTCGGGGCCAGGACCTGGCCCTGGCGCCGTCATTGCCTCAGGCTCTCCAATCCGAGGACCAAGGCTGTCTTGCGGCGCGCCGTCGTTTGGGCCCCGTTCAATGGGCGCGACGGTCTCATACTCGTCGTCTGGATGCATCGCGCCACCGTCCGGGTACTCCTCGTTGAGCCCGAGCCAGACGACTGCCTTTTTATAAAAGCCCGACATTGGGACCTCCTACGTACACAGCTAAGCCTACTCGTTCCACGATTCTCGTCCGAATCGCCCTTATCGAGGGGGGCGCGGCCCGAAAAGCACCGAGCCCAGCCGCAGCGCCGTTGCCCCTGCCTCGAGGGCGTCGCGGTAGTCGCCGCTCATGCCCATGGACCGGCCAGGAAGGTCAAACCTGTCGGCAAGTTCTGCCACTTCGTCGAACGCCGCCCGGGTTGCATCGGCGTCACCGAGCACCCCAATCGTCATCAACCCCACAACATGAACACCTGACTCGTGCGCCGTTTCGAGAAGAGCGTCGATGTCTTCGGGGCGGGCCCCGTCTTTGGTCTCTGTGGTATCAGCGGCCGGTCGGATCTGCAGAAACACCTGTGCGCCTTCAGATCGCTTACCGATTTCGGTGATGACTTCGGGTCGCGACACGCTGTGCCACGTGTTCACATGCGAGGAGATCTTGCGGATCTTGTTTCGTTGGATTCGCCCCATGAAATGCACATTGAGGTGCTCGTCAATGGCGTCGACCTTCCCGAGCAGTTCTTGGGCGTAGTTCTCGCCGATATCGGTGAGCCCAAGTCGTCGAGCGCAGTCGACGGCCGTTCGGTCAAAGCCCTTGGTAACCGCAACGATCGAGGCATCGGCCCGCCCCAGCTCGGCGATGGTCTCGCGAACCACGGCGAGACGCTCAGCGACGATGTCGTCAGGGGTCTCCATTGCTGGCGAAGTCATGGATCGACTTTATGGGGCAATCCGAGCGACCAGAGCATGACGTTGGGGCTCTTGGCGTGCTCGGTGGGAGTAGCCATCGTCGCCACACGCGGTGCAGCCCCGCGCAAACTCAACATCGTCTACGCCCGCGCCGATGCAGGCTGCAGTGATGGCTGCTCGCATGTTGAGCGCTGGCGTGCCGCTCGATGTGACACCGCGGACGGTTTCGCCCAGAGCGTCAGCAACGGTGTCGAGATCGTCGGACCCAAATTCGTAGCACTCGGGCCCGATGACCGGCCCGACAACAATCTTGGTCACGGTGGCACCCCGTTCGGCAAGCGCTCCAACAACCGAGTCAACAATGCCAGCTTCGAGTCCGCGCCACCCTGCGTGGGCTACGGCGATCGGCCCGACGTCGGTTATGAACGCCAACGGAGCACAGTCGGCGCCTTGTACAGCGATTGGTTGTCCTGGGACTTCGGTGACAACCCCGTCTGCTTCTGGAGCGTCAGCTGCGGACCCGGCAATGTCAGCTGCGTCAAGCACGCGAGCTCCGTGCACCTGTCGCACTACTGCCCATGTTCCATCCATCACCTCGCGACGACGGGCAGCTAAGCCCTCAGGCTCGGCATCGATGTGGAAGTCGCCATCGCTACGTTCGGTAAAGGCCAGCTCGATTGTTGACCCGTCTGATCGTGTGATGCGGCGGTTACTACTCACGAGCCATCTCGCTCATGTACCTGGCGTATAGAGCTGGCTAGCGAAGGAACGACGGGACGTCGAACTCGTCGTCGTCATCATCAGGATCGTCGTCGCCGTCGTCATCGGTGTTAGTCGGTGCGGCTTCAGCGAAGACATCGGCGATCTCGAGATCGTCGTCCTCGGTAGGCGCCACGCTGAACGTCGATGCGGTTACTGGCTCATCGGTGACAAGCCCGTCACCAGCCGAGCTCGCAGCCGACACGTCGTCAGAGGCCGAGCCGCCGATGGTTGACGCATCAGCGGTTGTGGACGCCGTAGCTGCCCCACTCGCAGACGTGAGCGTGGACGATGTGCCGCTCTCCCAGCGTTCAAACCCGGCGGCAATGACGGTGACCCGAACATCGTCGCCCATCTCGTCGTCGATGACCGCGCCAAAGATGATGTTTGCGTCTGGGTGGGCAACTCCGTGGATGACCTCGGCGGCTTCGTTGACTTCGAACAGTCCAAGGTCGGATCCACCAGAGATGTTGAGCAAGATGCCACGAGCACCTTCGATCGATGCCTCGAGGAGCGGCGAGCTGATGGCGGCGCGGGCAGCAGCGAGCGCACGGCCTTCGCCTGAGGCGTAGCCGATCCCCATAAGGGCAGAGCCGGCGTCGGACATGATCATCTTCACGTCGGCGAAGTCGGTGTTGATTAGGCCAGGCGTGGTGATGAGGTCGGTGATGCCCTGCACGCCTTGCAGAAGCACTTCGTCAGCCATCTTGAACGCGTTGAGAACCGAAGTGTTCTCGTTCGAAACGGTGAGCAACCGATCGTTCGGGATCACGATCTGGGTGTCGACGTTCTCTTTGAGACGCTGGATGCCTTGTTCGGCCTGAACTGCACGACGGCGGCCCTCAAAGCCGAACGGACGGGTGACAACACCGATGGTGAGCGCTCCGACGCCTCGAGCGATTTCGGCAATGACAGGCGCGGCGCCGGTTCCGGTGCCTCCGCCCTTGCCTGCGGTGATGAAGACCATGTCGGCGCCGTTGATGGCGGCTTCGATCTCGTCGCGATGATCTTCGGCAGCTTGGCGGCCAACCTCGGGGTCAGATCCGGCGCCGAGACCACGGGTGAGCTCACGGCCGATGTCGAGCTTGATATCAGCGTCGCTCATCAACAGTGCCTGTGCGTCGGTGTTGACGGCGACAAACTCGACGCCCTTCAATCCCGCGTCGATCATGCGGTTGACGGCGTTAACGCCACCTCCGCCAACGCCGACCACCTTGATTACTGCAAGGTAGTTCTGGGGTGTTCCATTCATGGGGCTGGTTCCTCCGGTCCCGATCATCGCGTAAGACTCCTCCGCATGTGGTGCATACCTCGAATTCGAGTGAATTCGAGTGCTTGTATCCGACCACCTGACAGCACGTTTCCGTCCTGCGCAGATGACCGTGTACAAGCATGCGCCTCACGGCCCCTACTCGCTGTGTGTGGCGCGTTGAACACCACACGTGAGCAAGGAAACCGTAGATTGTCGAAACTTGCAAAACGAGACGCGGTTCTTTTCGGATTTCTTCGAGATGTTTGCCGTCTCTACGACGACGCTGACTCGGCCACCTGAGCAACACACTGCGAATCACGATGGAGCACCGGCGTGTCGGCAACGGACAGGTCGATGACCGACAGACACGCCAACGGCGCACCACCATCGAGAATCGACGCCAACGACACGAACTGGGTTCGATGATCTTCGAACGCTCCGAACTCGGCCTCGGCGCTACCAACAAGCTGGGCGGTAACGCGGCCATCGTCATCGGTGGTCCACGTCGTAATCCACGGGTCGAGCTGCAACGGTAAGTCGTGAGCAATCTCGAGCACTCGTTCAGCCCCCGTCAGCGGCTGGCCGAGCTGCGCCTGGTCGACGATCGCCGCCGTGCCAATGATCACCGGCACCCCGGTCGGCGGAGTCAAGCGCTCCTCCACGACAACACCATCGTCGCCGAGCACGAGCCAACGGCTCCCTGATGGCGTCCCAAGAGTGGCCCACACCGAACGCTCCCGAACCACCACACGCACCGTCGACGGCCACTGACGACTCACCTCGACGTTCTTGATCCACGGCAGCACCGCCAGCTTCTCTTCAGCATTCGACAGGTCATAACGAAGCAGCGCCGCGTCGGGCTGCAAATTCAACGTGTCGAGAACCGCACCATTGCTCGTCCGAGCCACACCACTGATCTGCACCGTGCGCGCCTCGAAGAACGGAGCCTCCAGAACCGCCACAATAAAACCGATCGCCACCACGATGCCAGC
Organism: uncultured Acidimicrobiales bacterium; assembly: GCA_938038785.1. Classification (GTDB taxonomy): domain Bacteria; phylum Actinomycetota; class Acidimicrobiia; order Acidimicrobiales; family SHLQ01; genus SHLQ01. Next base: position 14,697 of record CALHTB010000120.1, on the reverse strand, counting down.
GAGCAGCCACCACTTCGCAACCGTCGCCGGAGCAACCTCACGCTCAGGCCGATGAAACGGGATGGATTGAGGGTTAGCAGGCTCGCGTTTCTTTGCCTGCGGATTTGGTGTTTGCTTGGGGCGTAGTTGGGCCTTGACTTGTGGCTTTGGCTTGCGTTTCTTGGGCGCGGGGGTTGGTTGATGGGCCGTGCGGCGTCTGGTTGTTCCATGCGGCGCCGGGCCCGAGCGGTGGTTCGCCGGGCGCGGCCCGGGCTTCGGGCGCGCCGAAGATGATCGTGTTGGCTTAGCCATTGGTGGTGCCTCTCTCCCCGCTCGCGGGCTGGGTTCCCTGAACCCGTTCCACCTCGCTCGCCGCAAATCCTACAAGTCGTGTCTCTGCGTGGAGGCGAACCCCCGTCGCAGATTCGAGTCGATCAACAATCTCGATCATCAACGCCATCACATCGTCAGCCGAACCGTCTGGATCAGCCTGAATAAAGTTCGCATGCTTGGGCGAAACCTCAGCGCTACCGACCCGATGGCCCTTCAAGCCAGCAGCGTCGATCATCCGGCCAGCCGAGTCGCCAGGAGGGTTCGTAAACACCGAGCCGGCATTCGCTCCACCAGGTTGGTGCTCACGGCGCCAACGAACAATCTCCTTGAGCTCCGCCGCACCCGCTTCGGCATCTCCAGGCTCGAGCTGCAAGGTCGCGTTGGCAACCAGCTCCCAAGGCTGGAGGCGAGAGTGCCGATACGACAGCTCGAGATCGTGCGCTGGAACGGTGGAAATCGATCCGTCTCGCAAGTTGGCCAGCTCGACCGTGACTAGCGACGCCGCCATATCGGAGCCATGGCCGCCGGCGTTCATCCGCACAGCGCCGCCGACAGTTCCCGGCACACCGACCGCCCATTCAAACCCGGTCAAACCCGCCGCAACCGTGGCACGGGCTGCAACTGGCAGCGACGCGGCCCCACCCGCCTTCACGATCGTGCCCTCGAACGTCACGTCGGTACATTCGCCGTCGAGCACAAGGCCAACGCCATCGAAGCCGGCGTCGGCCACGAGTAGGTTCGACCCCTTGCCGATCGTCAGTACCGGAACGTCATGCTCGGCGATCGTCGCAACGACTTCAGCGAGCGCCTCATACGTTGCCACACGCACGAGCAGCTCGATAGGTCCGCCGACGCGGTAGGTGCACAAGGTGCCTGCGCTGACGTTGCGTTCGGTCCCGACGCCATCGACCCCCGAAAGGGAGTTCGCAATCTGGTCGAGGAGCTCTGCAGTAACTCGGGTCATGCGTCTCCGAGAAGTGGTTGTACTTCGTTGGGCAGCACCACAAGATCGCCAGCTCCGAGGGTGATGCACAGGTCACCAGGCTGCAGCACGCTCGCTACCGCTGCGGGCAGGCTCGAACGGTCGGCGTGGTAGATGATTTCGGGGTGACCACCGCTGCGCTGTACCGCTTCGACGATCAGCTCCCCGGTGATTCCGGGGCGAGGCTTCTCTCCTGAGGAATAGATGTCGGTGAGGATCAAAAGGTCGGCGTCGTCGAAGCAGCCTTCGAAGTCTTCCCATACCGCTTCGGTGCGGCTATAGCGGTGCGGCTGGAACACTGCGACCACGCGTTCGTGCTGGGTGTCTTTGGCCGCTGCGAGCGCCGAGCGAACTTCGGTAGGAAGGTGCGCGTAGTCGTCGATGAAGTCAACGCCTGCCACCGAACCACGGTTGTCGAAGCGGCGACCCACTCCCCCGAAGCTGGCCAGGGCGGCCTGTGCTGCACGGAACGGCAGACCCATTTCCATCGCAGCGGCGGTGGCAGCTACGGCGTTGCGAGCGTTGTGCATGCCCGGCATCGGCACCCGAATACTGCCCAGCAGAACTCCAGCACGGTGGAGGTCGAAGGTGATCGAGTCGGAACCGCGAACGATGTCGGCCATGCGGTAGGTGGCATCTTCGACACCGCCGTAGGTGACGACGTTCGAACCGTGGGCCAGCTGACGTGCACCCTCATCATCAGCGCACACCACGGCAACTGTCGACGCAGCGACGAAGTCGGCGAAGGCTTGACGCATGTTCGCTTCGTTCCCGTAGAACTCGAGGTGGTCGGGTTCGACATTCGTGACGATGCCGATCGTGTGATTGAGGCCAAAGCCAGAGCCGTCGCTTTCGTCAGCTTCGACCACGAACCAGTCGCCCTGTCCCCAACGGGCACCGCTGCCAAGGTCAGGCACGACGCCACCGATGATGTAGCTGGGGTCGATGTTCGCTTGCATGGCAATGACTGCGAGCATCGATGTTGTGGTGGTCTTGCCGTGCGTTCCCGCAACGGCGACGGTCTTTCGTTGCGCTGCGATAGCGGTCAACATTTCGGCCCGGTGCATGACCCGTCCGCCCGCCTCGGTGATTGCGACAACCTCGGGGTTGGTGTCGGGCACAGCCGTGGACTTCGCTGCGACGGTTGGGCTCTGCACGTTGGCAGCGTCGTGGCCGACAATCGCATCGATACCCAGCGAACGGAGGCGGTCGATCGACGCGGACGCAACCATGTCACTTCCACGAACTCGATGGCCCATGCCTTGAAGCACCTCGGCAATAGCGGCCATGCCCGCACCGCCGATAGCGATGAGGTGAACGTCTTGTGGCGTCGAGAGGTCGGTCACGGCTGACCTCCGGTCTTGTTCGGCTCGTCGCTGGCGAACTTCTCGACCAGGTCGGTTACCGCACGCGCCGCGTCGGGACGGGCAACGGCGTCCACGCCCGCACGCATGGTTTCGAGCACGCTTTCGGTCTCGAGCAAGCGGGTCACGGTGTCGACAAAGAGTTGGGCGTCGAAAATGCCGTCGGCGAGCAGTTCGGCCCCTCCGGCTCGCTCCAGTGCGCGAGCGTTTTCCGTTTGATGATCTCCGGGCGCTCCGGGCAGAGGGATGAGGACCGAGGGGGTTCCTGTTGTTGCGAGCTCGGCACAGCTGGTTGCACCGGCCCGGCACACGACAAGGTCGGCGGCTGCGTAGACCGAGGCCATGTCATCCTCGTATTCGATCGGCGTGTAGGTGAGGCCGTCTCCACCAGCGGAGTACGCGTTGAGGTCAACCCGGTCGGTCACGTCATCGAAGTCGCGCCTGCCGATGATGTGACGAATTTCGACGTCGGAACGGTCGGCGAGCTTCGGCAGCGCTCCAACGACAGCGTTGTTTATCGTGCGAGCTCCGAGCGACCCGCCAAAGACGACCAGCAGCTTCTTTCCGGGTGCAATGCCGAGCTTGGTGCGAGCAGCGGTGCGAGCCCCTTGCCGGTCCTGCGTGATCGCGAGAATTTCCGGGCGGACCGGGTTGCCGGTCCACACCGCTCGGGGCAGTGCGGTGCCTTCGTAAGACACGGCGCACACCTTGGCGAATTTGCCAATAATCGAGTTGGCGAGCCCGGGTACTGCGTTCTGTTCGGCCACGACGATCGGCACGCGTAGTAGCACTGCCCACAGTCCCGCTGGCACGCTGGCGTATCCACCGAGCGCAACAACCACCTCGGGCTTGTGCTCACGAAGTAACCCAAAGGACGTTGCGAAGGCTTTGGCAAGCCCTACGATTGCGCCGACGTTGTCTCGGGTGATCTTTCGTTGGATCCCGCGTCCAGGCAGCAACGTCAATTCGAACCCAGCGTTGGGGACAAGGGTGCGCTCGACGCCGCGTTCGGAGCCCACAAAGTGGATGGTCTCGGGGCGATGGCCTCGACGAACCAGCTCCTGGCCAATAGCGACTCCGGGCAAGACATGTCCGGCCGTACCACCACCCACGATGAGGGCGTAGGTGTCGGAGATATTCGGACTGCTCAACGGTAACTCCGGGCGACGTTCAAGATGATGCCGACGCCAGCGAGTGTGGTGATAAGCGACGTGCCGCCAGCGGACATAAATGGCAGGGGCACACCGGTCATCGGCAGTACGCCGAGAACGCCCCCGATGTTCACGAACGCCTGCACCAAAATCCAGGAGGCAACGCCGATGACGAGCAACGCGCCAAACCGGTCGGCTCGGCGGGCAATGACGAGCGAGACCAGGCCGAACACGACGTAACCGATGACGACGACGGTGGCGCCGACAAGTCCGAATTCTTCGGCGGTGACCGCAAAGACGAAGTCATTGTGGGCCTCGGGGAGAAATCCGTACTTGCCGCGGCTCTCGCCAATTCCCACACCGGTGACCCCGCCGTTGGCGACTGACACGAGCGAGTTGAGGGTTTGCCATGTGGTGTCGAGCGGATCGGACCAGGGGTCACGGAAGGCGAGGAGCCGCTGACGTCGATAGCTCGCGAAGTAGGCAAGCGCGGACGCGACGATGGCGCTGATCATGCCGATGGTCGCAACGATCTGTAACCGCACACCGCTGGCGAACAGTGCTGCGATTCCGATAGCGAAGATGATGATCGTGGTGCCCAGGTTGGGTTGCAGCAATATGAGGAAGCCGTACACGACGAGGACAGCCATGATTGGTTTCAGCGAGCGGTGCACGTCTACCGACTTTGACCGGGCCAGGTTGTCTGCGGCGAATAGCACGAGGGCAAGTTTGGCGAGCTCTGAAGGCTGAAATTGGACCGGCCCAAGCCGCAACCACCGCTGAGCTCCGTTGACCGAAACCCCGAACTGAGGGGCGAGCACGAGCATGAGCAGAACGAGCGAGGCGACCAGGGCGGGAACGGTCAGTCGCCGGAGCAAACGGTGATCGAAGTAGGTGGCGACAACACAGGTGATGGCGCCGAGGCCAAGCCACTTGGCCTGGGTGCCGAACTCGCCCCATGGCGATCCGTCACGGGTCAGCGAGGTGACCGACGAGGCTGACAGCACCATGGTGAGGCCGAGCAGCGAGAAGCAGGTGACGAGGCCAACGATGATGAGGAACGGAGTGGACCCCAACCCGACCGAACGCCCGGCCGAGCGCGCAGTGCTCGTCTTTGACCGGCGTGCTGACTTCGGAGTCGCCCGTTTGGCTGGAGCCCGTTTAGTCGGCGCCCGTTTGGCAGGTGCGTGTGCACGGCTACTCGACTTGTTGAACCTAGCGGCGCTCGACCGCGCTCGGCCGGTTGCACTCGACTTGTTGGACCTAGCGGCGCTTGACCGCGCTCGGCCGGTTGCACTCGACTTGTTGGACCTAGCGGCGCTCGACCGCGTACGGCCGGTTGCACTCGAACGTGTTCGAGTGGTGTTACTACTCATGTGAGTACCTCCGCCAGATCGTGGACCGCTCGGATGAAGTCATCGCCTCGTGCGCCGTAGTTGGCATAGGCGTCGAAACTGGTGCATCCGGGCGAAAGCAAAACGGTGTCTCCTGGGGCGGCGAGCTCGGTGGCGCGACGTAGGGCGTCATCCATGTCGGATGCTCGGTGGACTGGCGTGCCGTCGGTGAATGCTGCGGCTACTTCGTCAGCGGCGTCGCCCATTGCCACGACCGCCCGAGCGCGATCGCTGATGTCGCCGAGCTCTGAGAGGTCGAGGTCTTTGTTGCGCCCGCCTGCGATCAATACGACCGATGGGAAGGCCCGGACTGCGGTAAGTACTGCGTGGGGCACGGTGGCTTTCGAGTCGTTGACGTAGGAGATGTTGTTGATGGTGGCGATGTGTTGGATGCGATGTGGTGGAAGTTCGTAGGTACTGATGGCGCTGCGGATGCCGTCGACGGTGGCACCAAGGTGGGTTGCGAGTGCCGCTGCGACGAGTGCGTTGGTGATGTCGTGATCAAACGAGCGCGGCATCTGGTCGACTGGCCCGAGGTTGAGGCCGTCGAGCATCAGCTCGCCGTCGTTGACAAAGCCGTCGACGCCGTCGCCAGCGTCGATTGCAACTGCGATCGACCGCCTGTCAGCGGGAACGTGCTTGGCGACAACAGGGTCGCCCGCTGCGCTTACTGCGAGCCCGTCGTTGGGAAGGTTCGACCAGATAGCTGCCTTGGCCAGCTCGTAGCGTTCGAGGCTGGCGTGGACGTCGAGGTGGTCGGGGCTGAAGTTCAGCCAGGCTGCGGCCGACGGGGCGAAGTGTTCGCTGTGGCCTAGCCGGAACGATGATGCTTCGACTACGAACACATCGAATGTTGGGTCGTCGATCGCTTCGATGAGCGGGACGTCGGTGTTGCCGACAGCTGCGCTCGAGACGCCCGAGGCGTTCAGCATGGCGACGGTGAGCAGGGTGACCGAGGTCTTTCCGTCGGTGCCGGTGATGGCGGCGATTGGCCGGTCGTCCCAGAATCGGGCGAGATCGAACTCGGACAATGTCCGGATCTTCTGGTCGTTGACGATGCCGAAGGCGGCGTGAGACTCGGGGACTCCGGGGCTCGGAATAAACGCTGCGACCCCATCGAGCGCAGCCGCGAGCCGGGTGGCATCGGGTGCTTCGACGAGGGCTGCGCCCACGTCGTGTGCGAACGTCCGAGTGTCGTCGGTAGGGCGATCTTCGATAGCGGTGACGTCGATGTTGCGCGCTCGCAAGGCGCGAACAACTGCCTTGCTCGCAACGCCAAGGCCGAGTACGGCGACGTGGTCGCCGGCTTGCAATGGTGTGAGGTCGTGGCTCATCCCGCAATCCCCCGGGCGATCGAATCGGAATAGAAGATGCCCACGCCAACGCCGGTCGTGAGGCCCGTCAGCAACCAGAACCGGATGATGACGCGGGTCTCGGGCCAGCCGACGAGTTCGAAGTGGTGGTGAATTGGGGCCATGCGAAAGAGGCGGCGCCCGTTCTGCGTGCGGAACACGAGGACCTGCAAGATCACCGACACCGTTTCGGCGACGAACAACATGCCCATGATCGGCAGCAGCAGGTGGGTGTTGGTGGTCAGCGCAAGGGCGGCAAGAGCAGCGCCGATGGCCAGCGAGCCGGTGTCGCCCATGAAGATCTGCGCGGGCGCGGCGTTGAACCACAGGAAGCCAACGCAACCTCCGAGCATCGACACCGAGATAACCGCGAGGTCAAGGGCATGTGGGATGTCGTAGGCCTCGGGGTTTCGGAACGCCCAAAACGCGATGAACGTGTAGCCGGCGAAGTTGAGAATCGCTGCGCCCGACGCCAGCCCGTCGAGCCCATCGGTCAGGTTCACCGCATTGGCTGTGGCGAGCAGCAAGAAGATGGCCCAGATCGACCAACCGACCCGGCCGAGGTCGAGCCCGATCGAGTCGTGCCGCACGAACGACACCTCGGTGTGGATATTCGTGAGCGTTACGAGGAGAACCGCGAACAGAACAGCGACGCTGACGAGGCCGATGACCTTGGCCCTCTTGTTCAGCCCGAGGTTGCGCTCGCGCGAGATCTTGATCCAGTCGTCGAGGAACCCGACCATGCCGGTGGCCAAAATGGTGCCCATAACGATGAGGCCCGTGCGGGTGAACACGATGGACGTGCCAACGCCAAAGAGGTTGGCGATGTCGGCGGCGATGTAGCCAAAGAATGCGCCAAACAAGATGGCGATGCCGCCCATGGTTGGCGTGCCGGCTTTGATCTGGTGGCCCTGGGGACCGTCTTCACGGATGGGCTGGCCTACCTGGTTTCTGGTGAGGAAGTCGATCAGGAACCGGGTGCCCAGCAGCGACAGGGTTACCGAGGTCGCGGCAGCGATGAGCAGTCGAATCATGTGGCACTCTCCCAGCCGAGCTCGGCCAATGCAGCGCGGGCGTGAACCCGATCATCGAAGTCGATGGTGGTTGTTCCGATGATCTGGTAATCCTCGTGGCCTTTTCCGGCGATGACCACGATGTCGCCGGGGGCTGCACCCGAGATTGCTGAACGAATTGCGTCGGCCCGGTCGGCTATGCGGTGGACTTCGATGTCTTCAGAACGAGCCGTCTCTCCAGAAAGTGCTGTCTCGACTCCGGCGATCACCGCATCGATGATTAGCTCGGGGTCTTCGGTGCGCGGGTTATCGGAGGTGACGTAGAGAACATCTGCAGTGGTGGCAGCGGCACCCATCAGCGGCCGCTTTCCGGGGTCCCGGTCACCTGCTGCGCCAAACACCAGTCGAACCTTGCCGCCACTGATGCCCCGTGCGCTTTCGACCGCGATCGAGACGCTAGCTGGCGTGTGGGAGTAGTCGACGACGACGGCGAAGGGCTGGCCGAGATCAACCGATTCGAACCGTCCGGGAATCGGTGCAGCGACGTTGAGCGCTGCGGCGATCTTGGTCTCGTCGTAGCCAAGCGCCAGCGCGGCCTCAGCGGCCAGGATGGCGTTGGTGACGCTGAAGCTTCCACCGAGCGGTAGCTCGATGTGGTGGCTTCGCCAGGTAAATGAGCTCGAATGTTGCGCGAGCGTGGCCTTGGCAATCTCTGTGGCGCCGTCAACTTCGATCAGCTCGTGATCGGACGGGAACAAACCGGCGTCGCGCTGGGATCGCACCCGGTCGGCGAGCTGTTGCCCGTACGGGTCGGACACGTCGATGATTGCGTCAGCTCCGAATTCGGGCGCGAACAGCGCGGCCTTGGCCTCGAAGTAGTCGTCCATGTCGTCGTGGTAGTCGAGGTGGTCTTGGCTGAGGTTCGTAAAGATGGCAACCGACACCTCACTTCCAGCGATTCGACGTTGATCGAGTGCGTGCGATGAAATCTCGGCAGCAACGACCGTGCAACCGTCTTGAAGGTGACCGCGGAGCGATTGTTGAAAATCGGGAGCTGCCGCAGTCGTTAGCGAGCCGGTGAGGGTCCCCATCGAAGCTGCGAGCTCGCCGCAGGCGTTGACGATGTGGGCAACCAAGGTCACGACCGACGTCTTGCCGTTGGTCCCGGTAACACCGATCAGGTCGAGCAGCGCTGAAGGATGACCAACGAACGCTGCCGCAAGCTCGCCGGTGGCAACGCGGCTATCGGGCACGACGAGCTCGGGAACCCTGTTGGTGACATGGCGTTCGACCACGACCGCAATCGCACCTGCATCGATGGCAGCGTCGACGTGCTCGTGGCCGTCGAAGACACTGCCCTGTAACGCACAAAAGAGCGCCCCCGCCGAAACGGTGCGCGAGTCTTGAGTAATCGAGGTCACCTCGGGTGGGTCGTCCCCCGATCCCGCCAGGGCGTTCGCCGCCGGTTCGGCCCAGGAAGCTCGGGTCTTGCCGAGTAGTTCGTCGAGCCGCATCATCGATCAGCCAATGCAGCAGCGGGCGGAATGCGGAAGTGGGCAAGAGCGAAGTTTGAGATCTCGCCAAAGAGTGGAGCTGCGATCCGTCCACCCGAGGCATCTCCTTCGGGTTCCTCGATCATCACGATGATGGAAAGCTCGGGATTACCGGCAGGCAGGTAGCCAGCAAAGCTTGTCAACAGGTGCACGTTTCCCTCTTCGTCGAGGTAGCCGCCACCGGGCTGGGCAATTCGTGCAGTGCCCGTCTTGCCGGCGATCTGGTAGCCGGGCACCGATGCGAGCTCGCCGGTACCGCCCTCTTGAACCACACCGGCGAGCAGTGACGTGACTTCGCGTGCGGTTTCAGGCGATACGACTCGGCGGCCTTCTCGGGGGCTGGCGATTTCGAAGTCACCGTCAGCACTGCGAACGCCCATGACGACGTGCGGTTCGACGAGCAAACCGTCGTTCGCAAAGACGTTGTAGGCACGAAGCATCTGCAGTGGGGTGGCCGCATAGCCATAGCCAATTGCGGCGAATGGCTTGGAAACCCCCGACCACTCGTCACGGGGGTGCAAGATGCCCGAGGATTCTCCTGGGAAGTCGAGTGCGGTGGGCGAACCCAGGCCGAAGTCGACGAGGTAGTCGTGGAATTGGTCGTCCTCGATCCGGTCGACGAGTAAGGCAACGCCAACGTTCGACGAGTTGCGAAGCACGTCGCCGGTATTCATTACCGTTTGTTCGGATCGCACCGAGTCGGCGAACTGCACGTCGTAGACGTCGAGCTTGTCGGTGATCTCGACCGTGGTTTCCGCGGTGATTAGCTCTTCCTCGAGAAGGGCGCCGATGGCGATTGGCTTGGAGATCGACCCGGGCTCAACAATCCACGTGACAGCCTTGTTTTCACCCGACACCTGGATGATGCCGTCGTCTCCGTGAGCAACGGTTGACATCGCGAGGATTTCGCCGGTGGCGGTGCGTGACACGATGACGGTGCCCGACTTTGCGCCCGATTCGGCGACGGTTTTCTCTAGCAGCTTCTCGACTTCGAACTGTACGGTTCGGTCGAGCGTGAGTACCAGCGAATCGCCGGCCTCGGGGCTTACGAGCTCGTACTTTCCATCGGGGATGGTCACTGCCCGGGCGCCGCCTGAAGCCAAACCGCGTTCGACGACCATTCGGCCGCTCTCGCCGGTCAGCGTTTGGTCGTATTGGGCTTCGAGCCCGGAGAGGCCGATGCCGTCGATGTCGGTGCGGCCAAGGATGCCGCGGGCAACGTTGCCACCCGATGGGGTGAGGCGGGCCTGCTCCTCGATGCTGTAGATACCTGGGAGTTCGAGCGCGAGCACCTTTGCTGCGGTCTCGTCGTCGAGCTGGCGGGCCATCCATGCGAACTTCACTTCACCATCGGCGGAAAGCCGACGGGTGAGCTGGTCTACGTCTCCTCCGGCCACCGCGGCGATCTGTTGTGCGGTGCCGGGGGCATCGACAACCAAGCGAGGATCGGCCCAGATGCTTGGTCGTGGGCTCGAGACCGCGAGTTCCACACCGTTGCGATCGACAATTGCGCCGCGTTCGGCGGCGAGCTCGGCGGTTCGAATGCGCTGGTTCTCGCCGTGCTCGACGTACTGCTCAGGTTCGAGGACCTGCAACGTCACGAGCCGCCAGATCATCACGGCGCCCACGAAGATCATGACGAACGCAATGAAGCCGAGGCGCTGGCCCGAAAAGCCATTGCGCGACGGCAAGCGAACGAGGTTGATCATTGCCCCGGTCATGGTTGCGCCGCCTCGTCTGTGGCTGGCTGGTCTGTGCCTTGCTCGTCTGTGCCTTGTTCGTCTGTGCCTTGCCCGTCTGTGCTCGCGTCAACTTCGGCGGCTTCCTCCACGGGCGCAGCGGTAACTACCGGTGCCACCGGTTCGGGTTGGGGCAACAGGGAGGCAGGTAACGGCCCAGGTCCGAACGGGTCGCCTGCGGCGGGTTGGCGGATCGTGACCAGGTTCGGGTCGACCCCTGGCAGGTACGTGCGCTCATCAGGGCGAACCATCCCAAGACGAGAGGTGGCGGTATCGAGAATCCGCTTCGGCGCTTCGAGCTCGATCACGTCGAGGCGAAGTTGTTGATTTCGTTCGCGTTCAACCGACAGGTCGGCGTTCACTGCGTCGAGTTTCACACGGTTCTGAACAATGAACGTCTGCACCACCACAATCCCGAGCAACGACCCGAAAACGACGACGAGCGCGACGACGCTAAACACGACGTCACCTGAACGCTCCTGACGATTCCACATGGCCGGCCGCCGTGACCTGGCCTTGTTCAGCGCCTCTCTCCACGAGCGCACCTCATGGGTTTTGGGAGTGGGCTGACGCCGTGCGGCGGGCTTTCGACTCGCTGGTGACGCCCGCTGGGTTGGCCTCTTCTTGGTTCGGGCGCTCATGACGCCACCCGAGTGATGGCGCGCAGGCGGGCCGAACGCGAGCGCGGGTTTCGTTCAAGCTCGGTGTCACTTGCAGTCCGGGCACCCCGGAAGAACCAGCGATAGGGCGATGTCGTTGGCATGCCGGGAGGGGCGTCTCCGTCGATGGCGGTACGCATTCGGTCCTTGGTGATCCGGTCTTCGCCCGAGTGATAGGTGAGCACGAGGCCCACGCCATTGGGAGCGAGCATGTCGATCATCGACTCGAGCGTGTCTCCAAGGATTTCGAGCTCGGCGTTCACTTCAATTCGCAGTGCTTGGAACGTGCGTTTAGCCGGATGGCCGGTGCTCTTTCGCCGTGCTGCAGCCGGAACGGCATCAGCCACGAGCTGAGCGAGCTCGCCGGTTGTAGATAGCGGTCGAGCCGACATGATCGCGTCGACGATCCGTGATGCGTGCCGCTCATCGCCATAAGAACGCAAAACGTCGAGCAGTTCTCCGGGGGCGTAGGTGTTGACTATGTCGGCAGCTGTCTTTGTGTCCCGATGGTCCATCCGCATATCGAGCGGGCCATCGATGCGGTAGCTGAAGCCGCGAGCTCCAACGTCGAGCTGGGGCGACGAGACCCCAAGGTCCATCAAGAACCCGCTGATGCTCTCTACCCCGGCTTCACGCAGGAGGTCGGCTGCCCGGTCAAATCGGGTTGTGTGGATGACGGCACGGTCGCCGAAACCGGCGAGTCGCGCTGATGCGGCGTCGATGGCGACGTCGTCTCGGTCGAAGCCATGGACGGTGAGCGCATTGTTGGCCGTCAAGGCAGCGACCGCGTGCCCGGCACCGCCGAGGGTGAGGTCGGCGAATACGCCTGGTTGAAGGTTGCCGAGAATCTCGATGATCTCGGACTCCATGACGGGGTCATGGTGAAAATCCTCACCATCGATATTGGGGCGGCGTTCCAAAGTCATCATCACCAAACGACGGGAAGACGTAGCTGTAGCGCGAACAAACACGAGCGGGGTTGAACTTGGGTTGGCTCGGCTATTTACAGTCCCTCGGTCAGCGGGCGCACGTCAGGATTTCTCCCCTGATCGAGCTGATGGCAAGCGGGCGGAGTAGGGGCCTTCCATCTGCCAACCGAGAGACTGTAAATAAACGAGCCGTGCTCGTGGCTGTTACTTCAGCTGCCCCTCCGTGGTGAGAGAGGTCGGGTGGAAATCCCGACAGGCGTTAGTTGATCGTGCCCCCGGCTTTGAACTGTTCCTGCACCACGTCGGTGAGCGTGGATTGCAGTGCTTCGTACGTTGCTTGGTCCCAAATCTCCACATGAGAGAGGGCGCCCGCCACGATGACGTCGCCCGTCAGGTTGGCCAATTCGCGCAACCGTTGGGGAATTGTTATGCGACCCGCGGAGTCGATCTCGATCTCGACGGTGTTCGCTGCGAAAGCGAGTCGGAGCTGTGGATCGATTTCCTGGTTGCGAACCTGGTCGAGCAACCGCTGGCTGGTCTCGACGAACGCTTCCTCGGAGTACACGGCCAGGGAACTGCCCTGCTGGCCGAGGTAGACCCTCGCCCCAAGATCCGCTCGGAATCTGGCTGGCAGAACCACGCGATGCTTCGAGTCCAGAGAGCGCTCGTAGTGATTGACGAACAACGAGTGCCCCTTTCTGACTCAATTGGTTGCGCTCGGTGCGCTGCGTGGTGCCGTACTCCATGTCGAGACACAATATGACACTTCCTCCCACCAAGCAAGCATCTCTGACACTTTTCGTCAAATTCTTTCAGAACTTGAGTGCAAACCGCCAAAATTTCCTGCTAGGGTCGAACGTTCGTACGATAACTGCAGGACCGTAATCGCTGATTTATCAATCAAATTCAATCATGTCGGCGCCGTGGAGACATGTTTCAAGAAAAGTGGCGCGAAGTGGGAGATCTACCCACAAGTATCGCCTCCTACGCTATTTGTGTGTCATCCCGCCCGTTCACGCCTGAGCGGATCAACGAAGATCCGGCCACGTTTCACGCTCGTTCCTTCGATTCGAACGAACAAGCGCTTTGGGTGCCTGAGCTGTCGGCTCGCCGCACGCTTGTGCTGGGTAGTTCGCAGTCCGCCGACACGATCGATCTCCCACACCTCGACACCCAACGGATCGGCATCGCCACGCGGCGAAGCGGCGGAGGCGCAGTACTCGTGAGCTCGGTCGACCTGGTGTGGTTCGACGTCGTAATCAGCCGCTCACATCCGCAATGGGTCGATGATGTGGGCCATTCGTTCACGTGGCTCGGCGAAGCCTGCGCCGCAGGTCTCAAAACCCTCGGGGTGGACGCAACCGTGCACCGAGGACGCATGGCCACCAGCAAATGGGCGCCGCTCATCTGTTTCGCGGGCCTCGGCCCGGGCGAACTCACTATCGATGGCCGCAAGGTCGTTGGCATGTCACAACGACGCACGCGCAACCACGCACGCTTTCAGGTAGCGATCCTGCGCCACTGGAGCGGCGCCGAACACGCTGCCATGCTGAACCTGGACCCCGCCGAGAAGGCACAGGCCGCGATCGACCTCGAGTACGTAGGCGTGGGCCTCCCCCACTCCCCCAGTGAGATCCTCAACGCGATCTTTGCCCAGTTGTAACTGCCAGTTGAGGTGATAGCGGTGCGCTAGAACGAAGCAATGGAGCTAGAGCGCACGACGACAGAGGACCTTGACGCAGAGCTAGCGGCGCTGCCCATTGCGACCGACGAGGTCGCCGTACTCGTTCAGCATCTGCGCGACAGGTTCATCGGCCACTTCGGGGCCGAGACGTTTGACGTTTGGCTCGCAAAGTACGGCCTGTCGCAGCACAGCGTCGACGAGCTTGCGATGGTTGCTGTACTCAAACTTGCGCCGCTACTTGCACGGTTGCCCGAGGGCGCAGTGACCGAACTAGCTGAGGCTGGCGAGCTCGCCTCGGCGGTGAACTTCCCATGGGAAGACCGGTACTGATTGCCGCCCGAATGTCAGTGTCGGCGAATCCTCGCCAGGAGTACTGGAGCGAAGGCTTCCCCGAACTCGAGTTTCATCTCTCCGAGCTGAAACACGCTTGGTCCAAGCGCTAGAGGGGAGGGAGGCGGAGCGGACGACCATGTCGGTGTCCGCGGATCTCGGCGGAAGTCCGAGCGAAAATCAGACTGTCACACCCCCGAACTAGTGTTCTGGTTATGACGTTTGCAGAGGATCT
>CALHTB010000119.1 GCA_938038785.1 uncultured Acidimicrobiales bacterium | reverse complement strand
TGAACGATCGTGAAATGGCTACCAAGCTGTTTGACGAAGTCGGTCCTCGTTACGTCGACCGTCCAGGTGGGTACACCCGGATCATGAAGCTCGGACCACGGTCGGGCGATAACGCGCCAATGGCACGTATCGAACTTGTCTGATTCGCTGACCGGGCCGGCTTCGCCATTATGGCCCGATCATCGAATCACTGTTCTTTCTCGACACTTCCGGTCGAGATCCGCGTCAACGTGCCGGTTCTCGCTAGCGGTGTTCAGGGCGTTCGGTAGGATCTAGAAATGAAATTGAAAGCCACTGTCGCTTATAACGGCAGTGGCTTTCATGGTTTTGCGGTTAACCGCGACGTTCGGACAGTTGCGGGAGATCTTGAAGCCGCACTGGCCACGATCGTTGGCGAGCCGATCACCATCACCTGTGCTGGTCGCACCGACAAGGGTGTGCATGGCCGGGGCCAGGTCATCAGCTTCGACCTGCCCGATGGGTTCGATCTAGAGAGACAGAACATCGAACGGTCCCTCAACGGCCTGTGCGGTCCCAACATCGTGGTGCGCGAGCTCGGCCCTACCGACGACGACTTCGATGCACGCTTCTCGGCGCAGTGGCGTCGCTATCGCTATCAGGTGCAGACCGGAACACACCCGAACCCACTTCGCGTTGAGATGGCATGGCACGTGTGGCAGCCGCTCGACCTCGCCGCAATGAATCGCGCTGCGGCCGACCTGGTCGGCGAACACGACTTCACCTCGTTCTGCAAGCGGGTCAAGGTGGCCGAAGGCGAGCCCGAGAAGGTGCTTGTTCGTCGGGTGCTCGAAGCGGGCTGGCGCGAGGCCGACGACGACATCGTCGAGTTCTGGGTGCAGGCCACCGCGTTCTGCCACCAGATGGTGCGCTCGTTCGTCGGCACATTGGTCGACATCGGAATGGGCAAGATCGATGCCGACGCAATCCCCGGCATTCTCGAAGCCCGAGACCGCACCGCAGCCGGCCAAGTAGCCCCACCCCATGGTCTGACGTTCTGGGAAGTGCGCTACTGATTCGACGCCGATGCGAATTATTTGTGCACTTTGCCACCTGTGGTGTGGTCAACTGCACAAATTTTCCACTACCGGGCTCAGAGTCGGCGGGGTAGGCGCATGGCGAAGACGCCAGCGCCGGTTGCGAGGAACGCGATCAGAAGGAAGAACGCGGCGAACGGAAGACCAACGCCGAGGATGAGTGCGGCGAGCAGAGGCGACATGAGCGCTGACATTTCGCGCCACGTCGAGAACACGGTGGCCATAGCGACTCGCTCGCGGGGTTTGACCATCCGCATGAAAGGGATGTTGCCAACCACGTCGATCATCGACGCCCCGATCGCAGCCGTCATCCAGAACACGATGCCCACAGGTCGCGCCTCGCCGATGAATGCGAGGACGATCATCGATGCGGCCACGATCAAGAAACCTCGGTTGATGACTGCCCGAGTGCCCCAGCGATCTGCGAGCCTGCGCGTAAGAGGAGCCGCCAGCAACAGTCCGGCGACACCGCTGAGCAGCGCTCCCGCCACCCAATCTGCCAACCCCGCTTCAACCACGTAGATGGGAGCGAACACGAACAACGCCACCCAAAAGATCGCTCGGATAAAGACGATCACGTAGGCGACACGCATGTACTTCTGGCCGAAGAATCGTGAGACGTTCTTCAGTGGGTTGCCGACCGTTGACTTTGCTTCGGAGATGACGTTGTACTTCTCGAAGCGAAGCCTCCAGTAGTAGGCCAGCAGGCAGATCGAGAGGAATGCACTGAGAAGAAATGGCGCCGACGTATCGACGTTGTTTGCTAGCCACAATCCGAGGCTTGGGCCGATGAGCCACCCAAGTCCTGTCAACACCAACCGGTTGGACTCCAACCGGGTGAGCTCGCTCTTACCGATGAAGTCCATGACGTACAGCGTCACGAGGACCGAGAAGGTCGAGGCCGCCGTCGAACGAAGCCCAACGGCCACTACGAACGTCGGAACCGAATCGACGATGAACAACATGGCCGCACCAAATAGCGACAAGATCCCGAATGTCATCACAAAGCGGCGTGCTACCCGTTGCTCCAAGCGCCCAAGGTTCAGTGTGATGACGAGCGTGAGGACGGCGGCAACCGCGAACGCTTGCGAGACCACTGCCTTCGAGCCGAGGCGATCAAGAGCGATCAGAGGGACGGTGCCCATCAGCAACGACCGGGCCAGCCCTTCGAGGCCCGACAGGCGGGTGATGCCTCGGCCGGTGTCCTCAGGTAGATATCCGAGGGAAGTCGGACGATGGAGCCGCACGCCTGACAGTCTGGTCGTCGCCGAACTGAAGAGTGAGGATGCCGGCTCACCGGACAATGCCAGCTGTTGCCTGGGCCGCGCCGCGGCTACGCGGATTCACCACGACTTGGGTTACTCGGCGCAGATAGTGCTGAGGTTCACTTTCTGGGATTTCAACAACCCGTCATAATTTTCAGTTGCGCGACCGCTCACAGTGCCCGTACTCTCGGTGGTAGGGCGAGTGACGACAGTCACTTGTAGAAGTGCGGAAGGGGCGTGGAGTCGTAGGGCAGGTACCGTCCGCTCTCCGTGTTCGGCGAGCGATGGATGGTCCACGATTTCATCAGTGGAGATGAAAGGCCATGATGATGAGCAGTAACGAACGACGGAACGTTCGCGGTGGGCGGCGGGCGGCAATCTTTGCCGTGCTATCGCTCTTCTCGAGCATTCTCCTAGTGGGACCGATCGGCATTGTGCCGGCAGGAGCAGACGGAGGCGACGTTCAGTCGATCAACTTCGCTGCCGAGGACCCCGAAGAATATGACCACGCCACCGGTGGCGGGTTTTTTGGTTCTGACACAGACGGTGACGGTAAGGAAACCGTCGAATCGTTGCAGGGTGGCGACTTTGCTTGCGGCGACATCGTCACCTATTTCGTCGAACTCGTGGTGCAAGGTGACGGGTCCGACGATCCGCAGACGATTCAAATCACCAACACGTTCCTTGCCGACGCCACCGGACAGACCGGCGCTGGCTTGACCGATGTTGTTAACGTGCTCATCGACCCGGCTGACCCAGCTCAAAGCAACGACGGCGGTAGCACGATTGTCGTCATCGATGAAGGCATCGATGCCAATGGCGCAGCCCCGTACGCGAACGACGGAATGAAGCTCGCTGGCGGCGCTGACTCAACCTACGTCACGTATACCGTCGATGATCTTGAGACGGGTGAGGTCATCATCGTGCGTATCGATGTCCAGCTCGAGTGTGCGCCAAACACCAGCCCAACTGGCAACATGCAGGGCAACCTGACCGAAGCCGACATTGTTGCCGTCAATGGGGGGACGCCCGTCGACCCGCCCGACGCGGTTGCGGGTGGTAACCAGACCATTCCGTTCCAGCAAATCGGACAGCTCGTTGGCGCCGGCGAGCCCACGCTCGATATTCAAAAGACCGTGATGGCCGCCGGAGGTACCTGTGGAGTCGACGATGTCGAAAGCCTCGATATCACCCAAGGCGACAGTGTCACATACTGCTACCTCGTCACCAATGATGGCACTGCCGATCTCACCGACCTCGAGATCGTCGACGACAACGGAACCCCGGCTGACACAGCTGACGACTTCACGGTCGTGACTGGTGCAACCGTTGGGTCGGTGACGAGTGTCTACTTCACGGCCGATGTCACGATTGCGAACGCGGGTACCACCACGAACACCGCTACCGCCGACGGCTCCGGTCCTCAAAACCTCAGCCTCAACGACTCTGATACTGCGACCGTGGAAGCAGCGATTGGGCTGAACCCTCCTGCGTTGACCGTCGTCAAGACTGCAGGTGACGCTCTCGACGGCGAAACCTTCTTTGTCGACGAGCCCGGCGCCAACGTCACTTTCACTGTGGCGATCACGAACACCGGCGGTGAAGCCACAATCTCCTCGTTTGGCGACAACGTTCACCTCACCGAATCGTGCGTGGACTCCAACGGAGCCGACGTGGTTGGCCAAACGATCGCCGAGAACGAGACCATCACGTGCACGTTCTCTGGAACTGTCATTGGCAATACGGGCGATAGCGAGATCAATACCGTCACGGTGAACGCAACGAACGTTGCCGGAAGCGACGTCGCTAGCGATGATGCCGTGGTCGAGATCGCCGATGTGGCTCCAGTGCCGCTTTCGATCGTGAAGTCGGCGACTGGTGCGACGACGTTGGCTGAGCCCGGCGGTGACTTCAACTTCCGGGTCGTGGTCACGAACAACTCGACGGTCGACTCTGCGACGGTCACGGATTTGGACGATACCTATCTTGCCGATCTGCAGACTGCTGGATGTTCTGATGCTGATGGCAACACGGTTGCGCCGTTCGAACTCTCGCCTGGCGAAGCACTGACGTGTGACTTCACGGTGCCGCATTCCGACATCGGCTCGTACACGAACACGGTGACTGTTACTGCGACTGACGACGATGGAGCATCGGTCGGGGGCGATTCGAACCCGGTCACCGTCGAAGTAACCGACGTGCCGTCGTCGATTGTGGTGACGAAGTCTGCGAATCCGACGTCGGTGCCTGAGACGGGTGGCGATGTGACGTACACCGTTGTGGTTGAGAACACGTCGGCTGTTGACACGGTGACGATCAATAGCGTTGTCGATGA
>CALHTB010000118.1 GCA_938038785.1 uncultured Acidimicrobiales bacterium | reverse complement strand
AGACGGCACCTCAGAATCCACCTTGTCGGTCGACACCTCAAACAGCGCCTCATCCTCGGCAACCGTGTCGCCAACCTGCTTAAACCAACGCGTAATAGTGCCTTCGGTAACCGACTCGCCAAGCAGCGGAAGAGTGATGTCGCTCATTGCATGTTTCCTTCAGGTATGAGGGGGAGAAATTGTGAGATGGTAACTACGGAATGGTGATTACAGAACTTAGCCGTGCAGAGCGCGGCCTGTGAGCGCCATTACGGTCTCGCCGAACAGTTCACTCATCGTTGGATGTGGCTGAATGAACGCCGCGATTTCATCGATCGTTGCTTCCCAGTTGATGGCCATGTAGCCCTGACCGAGTTGCTCGGTGACCCATGGGCCAACCATATGTACGCCCAGCATGCGGCCCGCACGTCCGTCGGCCTGCTTCTCGGCAATGACCTTGACCAGACCTTCGGTCTCGCCGACGATCATCGCTCGGCCGTTGCCTGTGAACTTGTGGGTCGAGGTGACAACGTCGAAGCCGGCCTCTTTCGCCGACTCCTCGGTGTGGCCTGCAAACGCAACCTCGGGGTGGCAGTAGATGCACCAGGGCACGTTGAGGTAGTCGACGGGCTGCGGGTCCTCACCAAGGACCCCGCGAATTGCGACCATTCCTTCGGCGAATCCGATGTGGGCGAGTTGTGCGGTGGCGATGATGTCGCCAACAGCCCACACGCCGGGAACCGATGTGCGACAAGCTTCGTCGACGGGGATGAACCCTCGCTCGTCAACCGGCACGCCTACCGCGTCGAGTCCGAGGAGGTCGGGGAACGGACGACGGCCAATCGACAACACGACCATGTCGACGTCGACACTTTGATCCTCGCCGAAGGAGACCCGCTTTGCCCCTCCATCGATGGTCTCGTGGCCCGACACCATGACACCGGTACGGATGTCGACGCCGCGCTTCTTGAGCGAACGCTCGACAACGCGAGCTGCGTCGGGGTCAACGCCCGGAAT
Organism: uncultured Acidimicrobiales bacterium; assembly: GCA_938038785.1. Taxonomy (GTDB): domain Bacteria; phylum Actinomycetota; class Acidimicrobiia; order Acidimicrobiales; family SHLQ01; genus SHLQ01. The sequence continues at coordinate 19,593 of CALHTB010000118.1, read as the reverse complement.
GATCTTCGGCATTGCTTCGAGGACCGTGACCTGGGTACCTAGGTCGGCCATCATCGAGGCAAATTCGATTCCGATGGCACCGCCACCGATGACGGCGGCGCGTGCAGGAAGTTGTTGGATGCTGAGAAGCTCGTCGGAGGTGACGATCGTGGTGCCGTCGACGTCGAAGCCAGGGATCGTTCGGGGCACCGAACCTGCAGCGATGATGAGGTTGTCGCCGGTGATAGTCGTTGCTTCGGACGCCCCTCCACTGATTCTCACGCTCTTGGTGGCGCCGGTAGAGGTGACCTGGCCAATACCGTCAAACACCGTCACCTTGCGATGCTTCAACAGCCCAGCCAAACCAGAAACAAGAGTGTCGATAACGCCCTGCTTGCGGGTCTGAGTTACAGAGAAGTCGATTCCAGGTGAGTCGGTTCCGGTTTGCACACCGAACATTGACGCGTGCTGCACCGTGCGGAACACCGCTGCGGTCTCGAGCAGTTCCTTGGCAGGAATACAGCCGACGTTCAGGCACGTGCCGCCCAGCTTGCCTTTCTCGATCATTGCGATGTTCAGGCCCGCTGCCGCTCCGTAGAGCGCGGAGGCGTAACCGGCCGGGCCGCCTCCGACAACGACCACATCGAAGTGGGACGATTCGGAACCTTCGGGGTTGGACATGTGACGCGGCCTCCTCATGGCTCAGTCGACTCTATCCAGCTCGGCTAGCGGGCAAGCACTACTTGCAACGCAAAAGCGACAAGGATCACCACGCCGAGAAGCAAGGATGTAAGGATCAACTTTCGCGTGCTCATCCCCATCAGCGTACCGAGTGTCAACTGAGCTTGCCGATTGGGCCTCACCCACCACCCTCCGCCAGTTTTTCCCCTACGATTCGTGTGCTGTGTAGCAATCGAACGTAGGCGGCAAAGGTGGGTGGCCTAGATTTTGCCGTGGCACACTAAAGCACCATCTATGACCAGACCTGACACCGACCATTCCAACTCCCCCAGCCTCACCGACTCGGCGGTTGGGGCAGTGGTGGCGTTGGTTCGCGTTGTCGAGTTGTACGACCCGGCCGTCGCACATCGCGCGGCACTGCGGGCGATCGTCACCGACCGGATGCTGCGCATCGCCGACCAGTACCCGTCCCAGCAGATTTCTGAAGCGGTGGCCGCAGCCGCTCTTGCCGATATCGACCTTGCGGTCAGCCGACCAGCCGATCCTGAGAGCTCGAACGAACCTACCCGACCACTGCTGGGCGCAACGATCGTTGGCCGCCTCCCGGGGCTGCGCAGCGTGTCCCACGCCGTTGGCGAGCGGCGCGCTCGGTGGGACTCGTCCCCCGATGACCTCTCGGTGGCTGCCCGGGCAGTCGCAGTCGTCGATGCGCTCGTCGGAAATCCAGCAGCAGGCTTTGTTCCGACGTGGGAACATGCTCTGCGCCGAGTACGCCGCAGCCGTGGCGGAGCTCTCGACCCAGCACTGTGTGACGTGTTATTCCGATGCGAGCTCGACGATATCGAAGCTCCGCCGATCCCGTCAGCGGTGGTGCTCGACTTGCTCGAGGCGCACCGAACAGGTGACTCCCCTGTGGCCGGAACCGAGACTGCAACGACCATCCGGACCGCGGTCGCAGCAGCGGGCCAGGCCAGCCGGTTGATGACGCTCTTCGCCGAGACGGCCCAGCGAACAGTGAGCGCCGCTGACGTGCTGGTGTTGCAGCTCACCGAGACACAACTCCTCGACGATCCGATTGCCCGGGCCACCGATGGGCAACAACCATCGCTCTCGCTCGAGCGCCTTGGCGAGCTTGCGGAGTTTTCGATGCAGGCCGAGCTGCGGGCTGGGGTCACCATCACCGAGCTTGACCCCAACGGCGAGCTCGATGCTGCCCACGCCATTAGTCACGACGTTGCCGTACCGGTACTGATCGACGATGAGGCGTGGGGCGTCATCGTTGCCTCGCGGCGAGCCGACGAGCACCCATTTGACGATCACGATCTCAGTATCCTGCGCCATATCGCCAGCGAAATGGCGAGCGCAGCATCGAGTACCTCGCACTGGGCCGAGATAGAACGCATGGCTTTGCGAGATCAGCTCACCGGCCTCGCAAACCGCCACGAGCTCTACCGCGTTCTCGATGAGATCTTCGATCGGCCGCCGCTCGAGCGTCTCGACACTGCGCTCATCATGTGTGACGTCGATGGCCTCAAAGTGGTCAACGACACTCTGGGCCACCAAGCCGGCGACCGGCTCCTCAAGGACGCAGCCGCAGCTCTGCGAGGTGCAATTCGAGATGTCGAACGCACCACGGTTTGTCGAATCGGCGGCGACGAGTTCTGCATGGTGATCGACGGCGGGGCGCTCCTGACGGCCCACGAGATCTCCGACATGATCGAACGTCTCTTTGCCCGCTCCGCTGGCAGCGGTCCTGTGCGATCGATCTCGTGCGGCATCGCCTTTGCGAACGAAGAGATTGAGAGCCGCAGTGCGTTGCTCCGTGCCGCCGACGAGAACCAGTACCAAACCAAGCGGGCGCGTAAGGCCTCGATCGAGCGCGAACTCGCTGCCCTTGAAGCCTCGGGGTCCCAACCGGTAGATCGACGAGCCATCCGCGAATAACCGCTAGGCCGCCAAGCGCTTGTGCCCTGCTGCTTTGCCAAAGAGGTTCTCGAGCATGGACAGCTGGCGGCCGTCACCGTCGTGTTCGAGCGAATAGGACGGCACCGTGTTTGCAAGCCTCACGAGCGTTGCGAACGCCGGTTGACCCACACTGGCAAAGTCGAAGGCGTTGGCGATCAACCTCTGCAACGTGTCGAGTGTTTCAAGCGGTCGCAATTCCGTATTGGATCCTGGCAGGAATGTCGGGAACACAAAGGCCTTGATCGGGCCGCCATCTGCGAGTCGGCCAAGGCCGATGCGTCGAGGGTCGACATCCCACGTTGTCGAGATCAAGGGTTGCGACACGGCGTAATCCAGTCCGCCGAGCACGGTCTGGGCCATGGGCTCAACGCAGATGGCTTTGTGAAACGGCTGGGCTTCCAAGGAATAGACGTCAATGGCAACCGCTTCGTCGGTGAGGTAACGGTGGCCGCGGGTGCAGAGCTGAGCCACTAGCGTCGACTTTCCGGCGTTGCTGACCCCGGGAAAGACCACAAGTGAGTCTTCAGAGGCCACTCCAACGCTTTGCTCCCCGCCAAAGGCCGCACCGGCGGCGTGAAGGACCACGTTCGTTCGCTGGACCGCAAGCGGCGCCGCGTTCACCTCTGCGAGAACGGTCCGCAGCGCTTGCTCGATGGTCGAAACCTCGCGCACGACGTTGCCGTTGCGTGAAATGCTCCAGCCCTTCGCTGTTGTCGTCGCCTCAAGATGGATAACCGAACCGGTAGTCAGGTCGATCGTTTGATCGCGCAGCGGAGCGAGGATGCTCGACAACGACTGAGCAAGTCGGTCGTCGTTGGAATCGACCAACATCGGGCACCCAAGGACGCACAACGGGCCAATCGTCCTTGGACCAACGACATTCGGGTAGAGCTCGGCGGGGCGCTCGTACTCCGAGATCGAGGCTCGCTCCGGTATGTTGTCGGCCTCTTTCGAGTCGCACAGCAACTCCGACGACATCAACCGATCGACGAGGGCGCGGACATCTCGATTCACCATCGGGCGAGATGCCTTGAATCGGGCGACGATCGTATCGACCAAGTCGCCAACCGAGATTGGCGATCTAACCCCTCGCCACACAACCTCAGCGGTCGAGTTCAGCAGGTGCAGTCGACGTTCCGACGGCGACCACAAGACGACGTTCTTGTCGCCATTTGCTGAGACGACGCCCCAACATGCGTCCGGTCGGCGCTGAATCTCCATCACGCGCGCCGCTCTTGACGTTTCTCGACACCCAGGCCGAATGCCAACACCACCAGCAGGAACGGAATGACCTGGGCGCGTTGACGACTGAGGATTCCGAAGTTACCAATCGCGGAGAAGAGGTAGATAAAGACCGCAGTGAAGGCAACGGTGTACAGAAGCTGGCCACGCTGGACAAATTGGTTTCCCTGCCGAGCTACGCCGGGGAGAGCAACGAGGAGCGTGGTGAACAACGCTGCGCTCTCGAGCGCACTGATCATCGATGCCGCATTCCCTGCTTCCCACGGGAACGGCCGGAACAAGACGGTCACAAACGCCCACGGGTAGTCGAGAGGACTTGATACTCGGGCGGCGACAAATTGGGCGGCATCTTGGGACGTGCGTTCCTGGGCGAAGTCCAACGCCGCGCTCACGTCGGAGACACCGTCAAAGCTCTCGAGGCCGAACAGGTCGGCCGAAGCGCCCGTCATCGCCATAGTGCCGACGATCACGATGAGCAAAAGAGCGAGGTGTGTGAGCATTCGGCCACGCGTGTGGGCTCGTCGGGCCATCAGCCCAACGAACAGGCCCGCGAGCAGAATAAGGGCAACGTGGGGCCGCACCATTCCGACTGCTACCGAACCAAGCACGACATATGGCACGCCCTTCCAGCGGCGGTCGTAGAGCAACGCAGCTCCGTAGGCGCCAAGCCCGATGCCGAGCAACGAGAGACTTTCCTTACCAATCGAGGACGGCCAAAAAGCCAAGGTTGGGGAGAACATGACCGCAAGGCACAGCAGACGAAACTGTCTGTTGTTGAGCGCCGGGCGCATTGCGAATAAGAAGAAGCACTGCCCAACAAAGGCAACGGTTGCGAAGAGCAGGAACGTGGCAATATACGTCGAACCAGTAAGCACGTTGACGACACCGCTCAAGTAGCGAATCGTTCCGGTGCCGGGCACCGTTCGCCCGGTGTCGACGCCGAAATTGAGACGCAGAAGTTCATCGGCGATCCGTACTCCTTCGCGTTGATAGATCGGTGAGTCGGCGCCTCCAAGAAAGCGTGGCACCGAAGCAGCCAAACGCACGCCGAAACCGGCGATGAAAACCGCTCCGAGCGCAGGCCCAAGCTTCGGAGTAACCCACCGATTGATGAGAAGCGTCGCAATGACAGCAAGGACCGGTGCGACGACCATGCCAAGAGTCGAGTCAGCTTTCCCGCTGAGACCAAGCATGCCGTAGGCCACCCCAGCCCCAAGAGCTGAGACTGTGCCCAGCGTGAGGAATGTTGCGCGAAACCCGGAGTCTTGCGGCTCGGCGTTCTTGGGACTCGACATTGCGGGCTTGCCCCGTCGTGGTGCAGCGTCTCGCAGGTCGAGCGTCCCGTCGACGCCAGCGAGCGCGGTCGAACGCCGACGCTGACTTGGGCGTGGGATAACCCGAACCTCATCGTCAGATGCCACCGACAGCATCGAGTTCGTACGCGTCGCGTTCGGAGACACGTCTACCTTCGAGGAGTCCGCGTAATCCCTGCCGTGGCAACGTCGCGAACCTGCGGGGATTGATCTTGCTCGACAAGGTCGATATCGGCCTCAGTGCGGCGGAACCGCTCGCGCAACTTCTTGCCCTCTTTGACAGGCTCTTCGTAGTAACCGCCGTAGTAGTAATAGTCCGCCGAGTGACGGGCATCGACGTCGGTGATGGCGATGCCAAGCACGTGCGCTCGACGACGATCCAACATCTCGGCGGCGCGGTCTGCGGCGTGCATCGTGGTCTTGCCTGCGCGCATCACGAGGATGACGTCGTCGACCAAGTCGAGCAGATCGACGGCGTCGTTCGTGGCCAGAAGGGGCGCTGTGTCGATGAGGATCAGGTCGTACAGATTCATAGCCTTCTTGATGACCGAACGCTGGGCCGCAATCACCTCGGTCGGCAATGCGTTGTTGTTTTCGACGACGTTCGAGATGAGCTCGACCTTGGGAATTTGGGTCTTGTTGAGATCCATGGGCTGATATTCAGACCCGGTGAGGACATGCAACCGAGGGCGACGGAAGTCGCAGTTCATCAACAGCACAGACTGGCCAGATTCGGCCAGCATCGCTCCGAGATTTGCCACCGTGGTGGTCTTTCCTTCTGAGGGACCGGGCGACGTCACGAGCACAACCTGACCGCGAGCCCGACGAGCTCGTCGGGCGTACCCGAGGATCGATGCTAGGACGCGATACTGCTCGGCAAAGCGGCTGCGCGGGTTCTCCCGAGAATGCATCTCCGCGGCACGTCGTTGCGCACGACTTAGCGACGGGACTTCGGCAATGACAGGGAGGTCGATAAGCGATTCCACCTGGCGTTTCGAACGCACTCGATTATCGAGGCGGTTAAGAACCAGTGCCACAATCACACCGAGGAACAGGCCGAGGATCGTGCCTGCAAGGACGCGAGGGATCATCCCGTTAGGCAGCCGGTTGCTGACCGATGCAAGCGCACCCGTGTTTGATTCGGTTTCATTCTCATCGCCGAACAGCACCTCGATGTTCTGGCCAATGGATGCGTTGTCGACGAGCTCGTGGAAACGACCTTGGGTGATGACGCTCGCCTTGCCGTCAGCTTGTTGAAGGGTCTCAAGCGGTACCACCGGTACGCCGTCTGCCCGAATTTCGAGCAGAGCCGCATTGGCGAGAATTCGAGCGCTCACATACTGCTGCTCGTCTTGCTCGAGCAGAGCGATCGATCGATCGTCTTCCAACTCGACGGCACGCCGCAACTCTTCGCGGGTCTCGCTAAGGCTTAGTTCAGCGTCTGCGAGCCGAGCTTCGGCGCTCGCTTCGGCCTCAGCGGAAAACTGTTCGGCCTCTTCGGACAGGTAGCGGAGGAGTTCGGTGGCAAATGAGTCGGCGAGCAGCTCTGCTTCGGCCGGGGTGGTGCCAACGGCGACCAGGTCGAGTGACTCGCTGTCGGAACGAATCAACACTCGGATGCGGGTGGCGACTGTGGCAGGTGGCAGCCCAACTTGCTCGGCAACACTCTCGGGGACGTCACCGATGGTGATCCGCTTTGCCAGGACATTCAGGTTTCGAACACCCAGAATTGCTTGGGTGTCAGGCACATTGCTATCGAGGACGAGTACGTGGCGGGCTTGGTAATGATCGACTGCGATCGGCGCAGTGTCAGCCTCGATCGCCACAACACCCGAGAGCCACCCGAGGATCGATCCAATGAGTGCAATTAGGAGAACGAGGCGCCAACGACGCATGACATTGCGCATGGGGCCAAGCGGATCTTCGAGATGTCCGTTGGCACTATGGGTGGGTGCCCGCAGTACCTCCTCGGTCGACCCGTAGGCCGCCGAAGCATGCGAGGATTCATCGACTCGATCATCTCGAATGGAACGGTTTTCCATGGGCCTTTGCACACCTCTTACAACCGGAAACGCACAGTGCGATCTGGTTCGGTGTTCAATCGGCACAGCACCACCGAACGTGAGCCGAATGGATGATGTCACATGAGCCGTGCGCCCCAAGCCACAAGTTCGCCAGATCAACGCAGCGAGAAACGACCACTCCACGTCGTGCACCTGATCAAAGGCCTTGGTCCCGGTGGCGCCGAGCGGCTAATCGTCAACCAGCTCGAAACGGGCGATCCAACCATCGAGTACACCGTCCTTCGACTGCTCGCCCACAAGCATCACCTGGTACCGGAGGTGGAGGCGACAGGAGCCTCTTCGTTGCTTATCGGCGGTGGCCGAACGTGGCCGCTTGCGCTCCACAAACGCCTGCGCAACTTGTCGCCCGATGTCATCCATGCCCACTCCCCCGTCTTGGCTGTCGCTGCGCGACTTCTCGTGCGCGCGAGCGGCCTATCGATGACCGTGGTGACAACCGAGCACAACCGGTGGCCACGACACCACCCGCTGACGCGTCTTGCAAACAAGTTCACCGCGCCGCTCGACAGCCGACGAATCGCAGTATCCCAAGACGTTCTCGAATCCATGAGTCCGAACCTGAAGTCGACCACCTCCGTACTCGATCACGGTGTGCCGGTCGAACAACTCGCTGCCCAACGCTCTCGTCGCGCAGAGTTCCGGGCGCGGCTACTGGGAGACCGGCAAGGTACGACAACGCTGATCGGAATCGTGGCCAACTTTCGACCCGAGAAGGCCTATGACGTGTTCTTCGCAGCGGCCGCTAGCGCGCTCGCAACTCGCGATAACCTGCACTTTTTGGTGATCGGTCAGGGTCCGGGCGAAGCTGACTTTCGACAAATGGTCTCCGACGCTGGGCTTGGTGCACAGATCGAGGTGTTGGGATATCGAGATGACGCAACCAACGTCATGAGTGCCTTCGACATCTTCACACTGTCTTCTCGCCACGAGGGCAAGCCGGTCTCGTTGATGGAGGCGTTCGCTCTTGGAATACCCGTCGTTGCGACCAAGGCGGGCGGCATCCCAGAAGCGGTGACCGATGGACATGACGGGTTGCTGGTCGAGATTGACGACCACCTCGGACTTGCCAACGCTTGGATCGAGCTCGCCGACGATCCGGCCAAACGAGAGCGGATGGCTCAGGCTGCCGGCGAGAGCGCGTCGGGCTTCGATGCAGCGGTTGCCACCAGATCGATCGAGTCGTTGTACCGGGATGCGGTTTCGGCGCTCGATGCCGGGGCTTGAGGCACCGCCATTCCCCGTTGTGCCAGCTGGGAGCGGTACACCGCCAGGGTTCGAGCGATCACCCGTTCCTGATCGAATTCGGCCCGGGCTCTCGCCTGAGCGGCGGCGCCGAACGCCAGCCGTTGCGATCGATTGTTGAGTAGCTGAGAGATCGCCTCGGCCAAAGCCGGACTGTCCCTCGGCGGCACGAGCAAACCGGAAACGCCCTGGTCGACCACCTGGCGACAACCACGAATATCTGACGCAATCACTGGGAGCCCCATCGCGCTGGCTTCCATCGCTGCTCGCGGGAAGCCTTCACGATAGGACGGCAACACGAAGAGATCGAACAGCGAAAGCACCACATCAACATCGGTGCGAGTACCGAGGAAACGCACTCCAAGGGCAGACATCTCGTCGATGGTGTGTTGATCTACCGCGCCGCTCTTGCCGACCTCTTCAGGCCCGACCACGACAACGGCAAAGTCATCACCACGGGAGGATCGAAGCGACCGAACTGCATCGAACAGCTCGCAATAACCCTTCTCCCAGACCAGTCGGCCCACCATTCCAACAACCGGAGTCGAGGGAGCAATCCCCAACTTTCGCCTAAGCGCACGCGCCGCCCTGGAGCGTCCCGCCGAAGGGGCGAAGCGATCTAGGTCAATGCCGTTGCCCAGGAGATGCACCCGTTCGGTTGGGACCCCGAGAGTGCGAAGCAACCGAACGTCCTCAGGATTTTGCACGAGCTCGGCGTCGCTAAACATCGCCGCTGCACGCTCGAGCCCAAAAACTGGCAGTCTGCGCCGAAGCTGATCGGTCGGTTGGGCGTACAGGCCATGCACCGTGTTGACCACGATCGGGACGCCTGCGAGTCGCGCTGCCAACCGTCCGAGCACTCCGGGCTTCGGATTGTGGGTGTGCACGATGTCCGGACGGTGCTCGTTGAAAAGCTCACGTAGTTCACCCCAAGCTGCGGCATCGCTGCGCAGATCCATGTTCCGCGACAGGGACGGCACTGACACATGGGCAATGCCGCGAGCCTGAACTGCTTCGACGTGAGGTCCGGGCGCTGACGCAGTCAGCACCTCAAACCCCGAATTCATGAAGGCTTGGAGCTGCGGGGCGAGTAGCCAGTCCAGACTGATCGCAGTGGTGGTCAGATGCAGAACTTTCGGGAGGGTCTTCGGGGGTGTCGTCACGAAGTTCTTCCCCGATAGCGGACCAGATTGATGACCCGACGTAGATCATCTTCGGTTCGCATTCCGCCAGCGACCTTGCGCCGGAAGCCTTCCCACTGGTCGCTGTTTTGAATCGGAGATCGGTGCAGCCGCCACACGTCGGTAGCTCCTCGGACGTTCGGACGGGTGCCGGCGATCGCAGCGCTAGCGAATCGATTGCGAACCAATGCGTCAACTCCTTGGCCGCCGCTCTCGGCGCTTAACGCCTTCGGGTAGGCGAAGTGCTGTGGCGTAACGCCCAGCTCGTCCTCGATGCGACCGATGCAGGTGTCTAGTTCGACCTCGGCCTCACGCGCGGAACACCGATCGAGCAGTTGATGGGTGTGGGTGTGAGCCCCAATGGTGACCAACCCTGTCGCCATGGCTTCGCGCAATCCCGCCCAGGTGATCGGCACGCCATCTGCCGCGTACGTGCGACCAGAATCAACAGGCCCAGTTGCCAGGTACAACGTAGCGGGAAGGGAATATCGGTCCAGAACAGGAAGCACTTCGTCGACAAAGTCGACGGTTCCATCGTCAAAGGTGAGGGCCACGCCGTGTTGGGTTCGGCCCCCGTCGTGAGTGTGGTACGCAACCAGCTCGTCCAACGTCATCACATCAACCGAAGCTCGCAGGTGCGCCATCTGCCGGGCGAACATCTTTGCTGGAAGGTCAACCGGGCTTGGGGTTCGGGCACCGACGCGGTGATAGGCCAAGACCACGTCTCCTGCGGTACCGGGTCTCACGTCGTCGAGGGCAAACGCAACACGCTTTGCCACACGACGTGACGTCGTTGTGGTGGAAATGCCTGGCTCGGTGGAAGTAGCGACCATGATTCGCACGTCGGCAGACCATCTCCAAAGCTGAGGGATCACCTACGATCGCCAGCAATGACGGCTACGCCATCACCCCTCGCCACCCGACTGGCCACCCACGACGAACTCGACGAGGTCGTAGCAGTGTGCGCCAGCGCGCTTGGCTGGTCGATGGCCGAGTTTGATCGGGCACTGTTCGAATGGAAACACGTCGACAACGCCTTTGGAAAATCACTGATACTGGTCGCAGCCGACGATTCCGCCGACCCAGGACAGCGCATCAAAGCCGTTCGCCCGTTTATGCGGTGGCGCTTCACCCACGATGATGGCGATGTAGTGACGGCTGCACGCGCCGTCGATACGGCCACACTGCCCGAGGCCCAGGGGCAAGGCCTCTTCCGACAGCTCACACTCGCTGGTCTCGACCACCTGTCCAAAGAGGACTGCGGGTTTGTCTTCAACACCCCGAACCACAAGAGCCTGCCGGGATACCTAAAGATGGGTTGGGCTGAAGCCGGGTCGGTGCGGCTTGGATTCGGCGTGTCATCGCCCAAGGTGGCGCTCAAGTTGTCACGAAGCCGAACCGCGGCGACCAAACCATCGCTTCCAACCCCGGACTTGGGCATCTCGATCGAGGATGCGCTTGACCAGCTCGATCCTGCGATGCTCAGCACACCCACAGACGGTTTGGCGACCGACCACACGATCGAAACGCTTCGATGGCGATACGCGTCGGGCCCCGTCACCTATCGATTTCTACGGGTGGGGACTGCTGGAGGCGTGATCGTTCGCCTTCGTCAACGCGGCGACGTTCGAGAACTCGTCGTCGCCCAGGTTTTGGGCGCGGTTTCCCGCCGAGATGTCGCCAAGCGCATACGCAACGCAATGGACACGGTCCGAGCCGACTTGTGCGTCAGTCCGTCAGGCATTGGCAAGACGGTGGCCGTACCGAAACTGGGGCCAACTCTGGCCCTTCGCCGCCTACACCACGACGTGTCCGGCACCGACTTCGCCTGGTCCCCAGGGGACATCGAACTTTTTTAGCACCCCACCGTTTTTAATAACCCACTATCTGGCTCAATAGTGCCAACGGCCCACCGATTGGTACGCCATGAGCACGACGCGACGCCATACGGGAGAGAACGTACCTTCTCGACCGCTACGGATCCTGTTCGTGTCGTCGACGACCACCGGCGGGTCCGGACGAAGCCAACGCGAGCTCAACGAGCAACTTCGACGCTTCGGGGCAGAAACACTCATGCTCGTCGACAACTCTGTGGGCGCCACCGCAACCCGCTTCCTCCACGAACAACTTTGGGACGCCTCCGTTCGCTTCAAAAACACCCCGGTACTGGGCGACTCCGCCCGACGCCTCCGCTCCATCCCGGGCCGCACTCCCCAACGAACCGATGGCGACGTTCTCGTGTCGCTAGCACCCGAAAACGCCTTTCCGGACCTTGCCATCAGCTTCAAGCCCGACGTTGTTGTGGGCTCGAGCATTACCCGTCCTGCCTGGCGAGAAATTCGGTCAGCGTGCGACGAACTCGCGATTCCGTCCGTGCTGTATCTGAGAGAAAAGACGGCCCTTCGCCACCTAGAACCAACAAACGGCCGACATGCCGCCGTCGTTGGGAACAGTCACACCCTTGTCAAAGACGCGGCTGATCTCTACAGCGTCGATGCCGTCTTCATCCCCTCTGTCGTCGATGTCTCCGCAGCCGAAGTCCGCTCAACTCGCGAACGAGTGTTGTTGGTCAACCCACGAGTTGAACACGGCGTCGACATCGTCGACGACCTCGCCCCCGCGTTTCGAACGATCGAATTTGTACTGCAGGAATCATGGCCCCTCGACTCCGCTGAAAAGGAGCATGTCGATCACATCCTTTCGCGCCATTCGAACGTCACCTTTCGACCGAGAACGAACTCCCCCGCCGATGTATTTCGAGACGCCGCTGTTGTGCTTGTCCCACACCAGATGGACAACCGGCCACGAACCATTCTCGAGGCGCTGAGCAACGGAATTCCAGTAATCGCCAACGACCTGCCAGGTCTGGTCGAATCAGTCGGGGCGGGCGGAATCATCATTTCGCGACGCGCCGGATGGGTCGATGCCTTGCAGACGCTTTGGCAGGACCCCGTGACCTATCGCTCCTACGAGCTCGCGGCACGTGCTCACGCAAACCGTCCCGAGGTAAAGACCGAAGCCATCATCTCGAACTTTGTCGAAGTCCTGAAGGACACCATTCGCACGTATCAACAAGAGATCGCCGCATGAGCGAGCCACTGTCGGTCGTTATCGCCGCCCTCAACGCTGAGACGACGATCGGGCAACAGCTAACGGCGCTCACCAACCAACCATGGCCATCGGGCGGAGAGATCATTGTCGCCGACAACGGTTCGACAGACTCCACCCCCGACATCGTGAACGCCCACGTCCTCGACCACTGCGCGGCGGGCAGGGTGACGATTCGGCTGGTCGACTGTGGTGAAACTGCCGGAGCTGGACATGCACGAAATAGCGGCGTAGCTGCCTGCACTTTCGATCGGGTTGCCTTCTGCGACGCTGACGACATCGTGGCTGATGGTTGGGTCGCCGCTATGGGCCAAGCCCTCGATCAGCATGAAGCAGTTGGCGGCCGACTCGAGCTGAACAAGCTCAACCCCGACTGGGTCGTTGGTTCCCGCGGCAACGCCCTTGCGGGCAACGAACTCCCCACGTTCGATGGGCACTTCCCCGTGCTGAGCTCGTGCAATCTCGGCATTCGACGCCACCTGTTCGAGGAGCTCGGCGGCTTTGACGAGAGCTATCGAGGAAACGAGGACGCCGAGCTTTCGCTGCGACTCTTCGAACGCGGCGCTGATACCCATTTCGCTTACGACGCAGTGGTCAGCTATCGACTCCGATCGACCCTCGGAGAGATCTTCGCCCAAGCACGCAACTGGGGCGAAGGCAACGTCCGGATCCGCCGCCGACTCCCAAAGCAACGACGCCTCCGGAGCACCGTGCGCTCATGGCTTTGGTTGGCGGCACATGTGCATCACCTCGCTCGCCCTAGCGAGCGAGCACGGTGGGTGTACATCGCTGGTTTGCGAAGCGGCTTGGCGCTCGGATCACTGCGTCGAGCAAGGCACCTCTTCACATGAGCACCACAATTTCATCGATTGACCTATCGATTGGCTCATCAGCGCGACCTGAACCAACCGCATCCATCGTGATGCCGTGTTACAACGTGGCCGACACCATCGAAGAGCAACTCGATCGGCTACTTCCACAAATCGATCTCACCGGCGCTGAACTAGTCCTCGTCGACAACAACTCGACTGACGACACCCTCCAGATCCTTCGCGGGGTTGCGCAACACCCCAACGTCGTCGTTGCCCTCGCGACGGATGGCCAAAGCGTGGCCTACGCCCGCAACGCCGGGGTCGAGATTGCAAAGGCCGACCGCTTCCTGTTCTGCGACGCCGACGACTTAGTAGACCCCAACTGGGTCGACACCATGACCCGCGGTCTCGATACCAACGACATTGTGACCGGGCGCCTTGAAACAGCCGAGCTGAACACCCAAACCCAAACCACAGGTCGAGGTGACGTAACGCAACCGACGACGTTCTACGGCCTTTTCCCGCTCGTACATGGGGGCAACATGGGCGTCACACGCCAAGCGTGGAATGAGGTTGGGCCCCTCGACGAATCACTCGGATCGGTCGAAGACCTCGAATGGTCGCTGCGCGCTAAAGCGGTCGGTCGCCCGATCGTTCGCCTCAGCGACGCGGTCATCCACTACCGCTATCGACAGCGCACCATCGACCTCTGGCGACAAGGCTTGCTCTACGGGCGATATCGTCCCGAAATCGCCCGGCGGACCCACGAACGACTCGGCATCCGACTTGGCAGATTCACCGGGCTCCGCTCGTGGGCCTGGCTCGCTCTCAACGCAGTGAGGGTTGGACAATCCGACGTCCGCCCCCAGCTCGCATGGGTCGCCGGTAACCGCATCGGTCAGGTCATTGGCAGCATCAAATCTCGTCATTGGTTTATTTGATTTTTGTTGACTCCGAGCCGATAGGCACCTGCAACACTGAACCGCCGCAGGAGCCTAACCACATGCGAGTTTTGATCACCGGAGGTGCCGGATTTATCGGCGCGAATCTCACGAGAGAGCTTCTGGGCCGCGGGCATTCAGTGTCGATCATCGACGATCTTTCCACAGGGTTCCGATCGAACCTCGATGGCCTCGATGCCGAACTTGTCGTCGGGTCGATCCTCGACATCGACCTCCTAACCGAACTGACCTCAGAGGCCGACGCAGTGATGCACCTAGCAGCGCGCTCGTCAGTGCCGCGTTCGCTCGATAACCCTTTGGCCACGCACCACGCAAATGCAACCGGAACGCTCAACGTTCTTGAAGCGTCGCGTGCTGCAGGTGGACGATACGTGGCCATGTCGTCGTCGTCGTCGGTGTACGGCGCCAACCCAGAACTTCCAAAGCGCGAGAGCGCCACGACACGCCCGATGAGCCCGTATGCAGCCTCAAAGCTCGCTGCCGAGTCCTATGCGATCGCGTACGGCACCTCGTTCAACATCCCCACGCTCGCATTCCGGTTCTTCAACGTGTTCGGCCCGCTTCAAGCAGCTGGCCATGTGTACGCCGCAGTTATCCCCGCATTCGTCGACGCCGCACTTCGCGGCACCGCTCTCACCGTTCACGGCGACGGCACCCAATCACGAGATTTCACCCACGTCCGCACCGTGTGCAACACGCTGTGCCACGCGATCGAGAACCAGGTCACCTCGGCTGACCCGGTCAACCTTGCGTTCGGCTCGCGTATCTCTCTTCAGGATGTGCTCGCCATCATCGCCAAGGAAGTGGACGCCCCTCTCATCATCGAGCACGTCGCAAACCGCGTCGGCGATGTACCCCACTCCCAAGCCGACGGATCGCTCTTGCGGTCGCTGATTCCAGGCATCGAGCCGGTCGACTTCACCGAAGGCCTGCTCGAAACAATCAACTGGATGCGTTCGACTATCGACAGCGCAGACATCGATCTTTCCCCCAACGCCACACCCTCAGAACGACTGGCCAGCTAATGGGCCGCCATCATCAGCTTCGCCGTGTAGCCGACCTGACGTTGATCATCGTGGCCTCGCCGCTGTGGGTTCCCGTACTCCTCGCGTTGGCGCTCGCCGTGGTCGTGACGTCCGGCCGGCCAATCCTGTTCATCCAAGATCGGGTCGGCCAGCACGGCAACACCTTCGCCATGCGCAAGTTCCGCTCGATGAAGAACGGAAACAACCCCCTCATCCCCGACCCCGACCGGATCACCGGCATCGGGACGATCCTTCGACGCACCTCCCTAGACGAGCTACCTCAGCTTCTCAACGTGCTCGAGGGTTCCATGAGCCTCGTTGGGCCCCGCCCGATGCTTCCACCCCAAGTCGCCGAGCTCACCGCAACCCAACGAGGACGCCTCACCGTGCTCCCAGGCCTCACCGGGCTAGCCCAAATCAACGGCCGCAACGACCTGACCTGGGAGCAACGCTTCAGCTACGACCTCGAGTGGGCCCGCAACCCAAGCCTGTCGAGCTACGCAATGATCCTCGCCAAGACCGCATCGACGGTTATCTCGGGCGACGGCGTGACCGGACACGATGCCGACGACCGCTTCGCTCAAGCCGTCACCGACATTGCAAACCTCGACCTCGCCGCCCTCCAACTCGACGATGAACACCGGCGGGTTGCCCCACTGTTTGGAGAACACGCCGCATGAGCTACGAACCCCTTCACCGAGTTGACCGACCACTACCCGACGTCCCCGACATCACCATCATTACGAACCACCCATCTCACGTGGCACTACGCCAGGTCGTCGTGCTCGGAGCTGGGGGCCACGGACGTGAGCTTGCCGACATCGTTCGGTCCGTCGGCGAAGCTACCGGGGGCGTCAGCCTTCTCGGGCTCGTCGACGACGGCCAGCCCCACCGCCCAACCCTCGCTCGATGCAACATGCGCTTCCTCGGTGACCGATCAGCCCTAGAGAACCGAGATGTCGACGTGCACCTCGGCATTGGCTACCCCGATATTCGTTCCGCTGTTGACGCCGGATTGGGCTATCGCCCAGCCACCGCCCTCCTGCACCCAACCGCCGCTATCGGCAACGGCAACACCTTCGACAACGGCGTCGTCATCGCTCAACGAGCAGTAGTCACCACCAACGTGCTGCTCGGCAGACACACCCACATCAGCGTCGGAGCATCCGTCTCACACGACTGCATCCTTGGCGACTACGTCACCGTGTGCCCGGGAGCAACAGTCACCGGGTCCGTCACCATCGAAACCGGAGCGTTCATCGGCGCCGGAGCAACCCTGCTCCCCGGTATCACCATCGGAGCCAACGCAACCGTGGGCGCCGGAGCAGTCGTCACCCACGACGTCCCCGCAGAAAGCACCGTCGTCGGAGCACCAGCCCGACCCAGCTGTTAGCGGCACCCACCCACGCACTCGGTCTCGCCAGGCCGGCGACATGCCAGGGGTCGTACCCATTTCCGCCAAAACCACCCTGCCCCCTTTTCACGAAAAGGGGTCAGGGCACTACTCGATGACCAACCGCGACAGCGGAGCTTGCTCCAGCTAAACGCGAGAGCCTGTATACGCACAAAGGAATCGCCAGCTCCGGAAGGAGTGAGGGACGAACGACTGGACGCCGCCTCCGGCGCAGCAGCCGAGCGTCCAAAGCGAAGCGACGATGCGACCGCTGGAGGAGCGAAGCTCCGGGAAATTCAGCGGCGAAGATCGAGAAGGTGGTTTGGGGCAGCGTCGCAAAGGCTCTGCATGCTCGACTTCGCTGCTTCGTTTGAACTGGCGTCGAAGAGTCCAAGTTGTGTCGGGCGCAAGGCTGGGACCAACACGTGGGAGATAAGTGGATGGGCTCGGCGGATATCAAGCTCGGCTTCGCTGATCAGATCCTCGTGGATCTTCTCGCCCGGCCGCAATCCGGTGAACTCGATGTCGATGGGGTGCGAAGCAGAAGAGGCAAGTCGCTTCGCCACGTCGAGGATGCGTACTGGTTCGCCCATATCGAGCACGAGTGCTTCGCCACGATTGCCAACTGCACCGGCTTGAATCACGAGCTGACACGCTTCCTGCGGTGTCATGAAATAGCGGGTTGCGTCGGGGTGGGTAACCGTGATCGGTCCCCCGTTCTCAACCTGTTTTCGAAAGGCCGGGAGCATCGAACCACGTGAGCCGAGCACGTTTCCGAACCGAACGCTCACCCAATCGCCGCGGCTGCGGTTGGCGTACCACGACGTGAGCTGTTCAGCGATTCGCTTGGTATACCCGAGCACGCTCGTCGGGTCGGCTGCCTTGTCGGTGGAGACGTTCACAAAGTGGGTGACGCCAGACTGAGCAGCGGCGCGTAGGACGTTGTTGGTACCGAGCACATTGGTCTTCCAACCTTCCTCGGCGTACATCTCCAAAAGGGGCAGGTGTTTCAGCGCAGCGGCATGAAAAACAACTCGCGGCAAGTGCTCGGCGAATAGCTCATTCACCCGGTCCTTGTCTCGAATGTCAGCAATCACGAGGTTTCGGTTGTCGAGCAGGGCGCGACCTTCGAGTGACATTTGAACTGCGTGAAGTGCAGATTCGTCACGGTCAACCATGATGAGCTCGGCGGGAGCAAAGCGTGAAATCTGACGGCAAAGCTCAGACCCAATCGATCCGCCAGCCCCCGTCACGAGCACACGCTGGCCTTCGAGGTACGACGCAATCGCGTCAACGTCGGTGTCGATTACTCGACGACCAAGAAGGTCGGCTTCGGTCACTTCGCGCAGATCGGCAAGTGACACGGTTCCGTCGACGATCTCTTGGGTTGGCGGGAGCACACGGACATCGAGGCCCGCATCCTCGGCGTAATCAGCAACCACCCGAATCGTCTTCGCTCCGGCAGATGGAACGGCCACGATGACAACCGAGGCACCCATCTCACGAGCAACGTCGACGAGCTGTCGACGCCCGCCACGAACTGGCACTCCCTGGATACGAAGGTTCTTCTTGGCAGGGTCATCGTCGATAATTGCAACTGGCAGATAGGTGCTGTGTCGGTTCCCGAGCATGGCGCGAATGAGCTGAGAGCCGCCGTCACCCGCGCCGTAGATAACGACGGGTTCCTTGTCGATCTCTGTGCGCCCCTTGCGGCGGCGGCGTTCGATTGTGTGGCGGCGAACGCCACGAAGCACAACCATCAGAGTCAGAGCGACAAATGGGGTAAGAATGCTGACGGCCACCGTGACAGCAAACTGGGCTGCCACGGCTCGGATGCCAACGAGGACAATCGCGACTCCAGTGACGACCGAGCTAAGCGCAATAGCTTCGTCAAAGCTCGCCACCCGCCACCTACCTCGATACAGCCCAGTAAGACCTCCAAGGACTGCTTGCACCGCGGCTGCAACACCTCCGGCGATCAGGCCGTGAGCAAGTGACGCTCCAAGCGCAGCTGCACCAAGCACCGTCGCGATCGTCCAAATCAGACAGTCAGCGATCAAGCGAAGGCTAATCGTGAACGCTCCTAGGTAGGGACGGGACGTGGCCCCTGGGGTCCGAAGACCCCAGAGGATTCCAGGCCCGCTCCGCTCGCGATTGTCGTGTCTGCTCATCTCAAGCCCTGTCGGAGAAACCTGCCCAGAAATGAGCTGAAACCGAGCAATTTTGCCTATGGGCTCTAGTTCGAAGGACCCACCCTCACATCGAGATGGCATCGACCGATAGGCCAAACGACTCATGAGACGAACTAGCGAATGACTATCGATCTGCGACAGCAACGAAATCGGGATGCAACACACCCAGATCTCGAGCTGATCCCGGCGTCACCGCCGACACATTCGTCGCGTCTTCGTTCGGACAAGAACCACCTCGTGTTCGCACTTATGGGCCTCGCTGCGATCGTTGCCGCGTTCTTTTCATCGGCGTCCCCAGCCGGAATTGGGCTCGCCGATGCCGCCTACCGAGCAGCGTTCGCAGGACTCGTGATTTGGTGTGCCTCGCGCTCGCGGCGCTGGACCTGGGCGCTACTCGCCGGGCTTGGCGCCCTT
>CALHTB010000117.1 GCA_938038785.1 uncultured Acidimicrobiales bacterium | reverse complement strand
GGCGGATGACCGGGCGTTCGTGGCCGGTGAAGCTGTCGGGGAAGCGGACAAACACCGACGGGTACGCGGCGTCGGCCTTGTCGGCGTCAACTACGGAGGCCGATGCAGAAGATCTTGCCGGGCCAGGGGAGTAGGCGCTCGTAGGTGATGTCGTCGACTGCGTGGTCGCGGGTTTCGTTGGCGAACGCGTGAGCGGCCTCGAGTTGGCCCGATTCCACTAACTCTCCGAGGTCGTTGGCACCGACCCGGTCGGCAAGGTCGATGACCCCGGTGCCATCGTCGGTCAGTAATCCGAAGCTCGTGGTGTGTGGGGTGGAGAAGGACACGAATCGCATGGAAGCCACTTTCGGGGTTGCGTTGCTCGAGCTAGCGCATAATACTACACATGTTAAATATCGAAGGGAACCCGTGCCTCACCTAATCGTCGAGTACTCCGCCAACGTCGCTGCGCATCACGATGTCGATGCCCTTCTTGGTGCCATCCACGAAGCGGTGCTCGGGCTCGAAGTGGCGCCGGTTGCTGGCGTGCGTATTCGGGCGATCCGCCAGGACGAATATCGCATTGCGTCGGGAAGCGACCCGAACCACGCCTATATCGCAATGATCGCCCGGCTTGGCCCTGGGCGCGATGCCGACACCAAGACGCACCTCATCAACACGGTTCTCGACGCCGCCGAAGCGCAGCTGTCGACCGAAGACACTCCGCTCGTCATCGCCTGGTCGCTGGAGGTCCAAGAGATCGACGCCGACTTCCGGGTCAACCGAAACCACATCGCCACGGAAATGAAGGGAGGGTCATGAGCGGAAGTCACTCGTACGAGGAGAACCTCGCCGCGGCGAACGCGAGCTTGGCCCGATTCGCCGACGCACCGCTCACACACCTCATCAACGGCGAACACGTTTTGAGTGTTTCTGGCGAGACGTTTGCGAACTCGTCGCCCATCGATGGTCGACATCTCGGTGACGTTGCCGCCGGTCATGCTGCTGACATTGACGCGGCAGCAACAGTGGCCGCTGTTGCATTCGAATCCTGGAGTCGGACGCCGGGGACCGAGCGCAAGGCCATTCTTCATCGGGTCGCCGACCTCATCGAAGAACGGGCTCACCAAATTGCGGTGACCGAATGCGTCGATACCGGCCAGACCATGCGCTTCATGAGCCACGCTGCGTTGCGGGGAGCAGCCAATTTCCGCTTCTTTGCCGACCAAGCACCTGCTGCCGCCGACGGTCAGGCATTGCCAACCCCCGATCATCTCAACTACACGAGCCGGTCACCTATCGGCCCCGTCGGCGTGATCACTCCATGGAATACGCCGTTCATGTTGAGCACCTGGAAGATCGCTCCGGCACTGGCCGCTGGCTGCACGGTCGTGCACAAGCCCGCTGAGTGGAGCCCATTCTCGGCACACCTTCTCGCTGAAGCTGCCCACGACGCCGGGCTGCCACCCGGCGTCCTCAACGTGGTGCACGGAATGGGTGAGACAGCGGGGAAGAGCCTCACCGAGCACCCTGCGATTACAGCCATCGCATTCGTAGGCGAATCGTCGACAGGCTCGATGATTCAAAAGCAGGGTGCTGACACGCTGAAGCGAGTGCACTTCGAACTCGGTGGGAAGAACCCGGTAGTCGTGTTCGACGACGCCGACCTCGACCGGGCCCTCGATGCGGTGATCTTCATGATCTACAGCATCAACGGCGAGCGGTGTACGAGTTCGAGCCGGGTGCTGATTCAGGAATCGATCTACGACGAGTTCACCGCTCGCATCGCCGAGAAGATCAAAGGAATTCCCGTCGGTCATCCACTCGACCCCACGTCAATCATGGGGCCGTTGATTCACCAGCGTCACTACGACAAGGTGTGCAGCTACCGAGACATCGCCGCCGCCGAAGGCGCCACGGTTATCGAAGGAACGCCGTTTGCTGATGCTCACGAGGATGGTCAGTACGTAGCGCCAATGCTCTTTACGAATGCCACCAACGACATGGCCATTGCTCAGGAAGAGATCTTTGGCCCGGCACTCACTGCAATTCCGTTCACCGATGAAGCCGATGCGATTTCGATTGCCAACGACATCGACTACGGGTTGGCCGGATATCTCTGGACGTCCGATGTGACCCGAGCTCACCGTGTAGCTGGCCGGCTCGAGGCGGGGATGATTTGGGTCAACTCACAAAACGTCCGCCACCTGCCCGCGCCCTTTGGTGGGGTGAAGGCCAGCGGCATCGGCCGTGACGGGGGAGACTGGAGCTTCGACTTCTATATGGAGACCAAGAACGTGGCGATCGCCCTAGGTGAGCATTCGATCCCCAAACTCTATGCCGACTGATGTGAGTGAGCCGATGAGATATGACAAGCAGCTAGAGGGGAGCGGAGCTCGCGTAGCGACCATGTCGGTTTCCGCGGATCTCCGCCGGAAGTGCGGAGCGCAACAGTGAGTCTCTACTATGTGCAGAAGTTTCTCTTTGAGCTCAATCGCGATGAGGCGTTGCAGGGGAGTTACCTCGCCGACCGTCCGTCGGTGCTTGGTCCCTACGACCTGACCGACGAGGAGATCGCAGCGCTCGTTGAGCCTGACATTGGCAAGTTGTTTCACCTCGGCGTGAACGGCCAAATCCTGATGCACTTCGCGGCGCTGCATCAGATCGAGTGGCAGGACTACCTTCAACGTATGCGTGATGGGATCGAAGAATACGGGCCAGTGCGTGAAGGCGTATACGCCGTGACCGGCTATCAGGGCACAGAAGCCCACGCGAAAGAACTCGGCCAAGGAGGTCAAGATGACTAGGGGAGAGAGAGTATCGTGCGACGTTTCGAGGCCCCCGCAAACGCTGCGCGTTTGGGCGAGAAACTCGGTTAGTGAGCGAAGCGAACGGCCGGATCTCGACCGGGAGTGTCGAGAATGACGCTCGTGTATGCGGGCGTCTGTAGTCACGCCCCCGGAATTACTGGCCGGGCCGACCAAGCCGACCCTGAAGTTCGAGATGCGTTCTACGAATCCCTTGATCAGATGCGCATCGATATCGAGGCATCTGGTGCCGAGGCGATCATCGTTATCGCAGCCGAACACTTCGCCAACTTCTTCATGAATAACATGCCTTCGTTTGCGATGGGTATGGCCAACTTCTATGACGGCCCGATCGAGGACGCGGCCTGGTTGGGGATCGAGAAGTTCCGAGCGCCTGGTAACCCCGACCTGTCGAAGCGAATCATCACCGAGGTGATGGAAACCGTCGACGTCTCTTATGCCGAGGAGTGGAAGTTCGACCACGGCATTGCTGTACCGCTGCACTTCCTCACGCCGAAGTTCGACATCCCAATCATTCCGGTCAACATCAACTGCCAGGGCCCGCCGCTCACGCCGATCTCCCGGGCGTGGGCTTTCGGCGAGGCGCTACGCCGCGCGGTCGAATCGGTTCCCGAGAAGGTAGCGATCGTCGGGACGGGCGGGATCTCTCATTGGCCGGCCACCCCGGATTCGGGGAAGATCAACGAAGCGTGGGACCGTGACTTTCTCGATCGATGGTGTCGCAACGACCAGGAAGCCCTGCTCGACTACACCGACGAGCAGGTCTACGCAGATGCCGGTCAGGGCGGCTTTGAAATTCGCACCTTCATTGCCGTTGCGGCTGCCGCAGGCGGTGCCCAGGGCACGGTCCACTTTTGCGAACCAATTCCGATCTTTGCCGTGAGCTGCACCGTTGCTAGCTACGACCTCAGCTGACAGGAAACGAAGAATGGGCAAGACGAACTCGTATCACCAAGCACCTGACAGTGTTGCTGAGGCGCCGCCGGGCTGCCCGATGCATGCCAGCTGGTCGCCGCTCGATGCCGACTACTTGGCTGACCCGTACACGATTGCATCCAACCTTCGTGATCAGCATCCCGTGTTCTGGTCGGAACGCTTGGGTCATGTGGTCGTGACCGAGATGGCAGACATTGAGCACATTTTCATGAACCCAGACATCTTCGGTTCGACCAATGTGCAGGATCCGATCTATCCGTTGTGCCCAGCCGCCGCCGACATTTTGGCCACTCCCGATTTCGACCCGGTCGCGGTGATGTCGAACCGGCCCGAGCCAGACCATGCCCGCATTCGGGTGTTTACCCGCAAGGGGTTCAGCAATCGTCGGTTGAATTCGCTCGAGGACTACATGCGGCGTCGGGCCAGCGACATTCTCGACCAGATGATCGCCGAGGGTTCGCCAGCCGAGTACGTGTCGTCGTTTGCGTTTCCACTTCCGGCCGAGATCGTGTTTCGGCTCATCGGGTTCCCCGAGAGCGACGACGCCATGATCAAGAAGTGGTGTGTGAACCGCCGGGCGTTCTCATGGGGAGAGCCCACTCAGGCCGAGCAGGTCGAGATCGCCCAGGGCATGATCGACTACTGGCGCTACTGCCGAGAGTTCGTGGCCAAGCGCAAGGAAGAACGCGCTGACGACATCACCTCTGAGCTCATCACCGCCTGGGAAAACGACCCCGGCCCTGACGCCGACCCCACAGCAGCAACGGGCATCTCGTATCGAGAGGTCGAATCGGTGGTGTACGGGCTGAGCTTCGCTGGCCACGACCCGGTGACAGCATTGCTGTGCAACACGCTGCTGTGCTTGCTGCCGCGGCGCGAACAGTGGAACCAACTTGTGGCCGACCCAAGCCTCGCCGCCCAAGCTGTCGACGAAACACTTCGATTCGAGTCGAGCCAAATCTCGTGGCGACGAATTGCGCTGGTTGACACGACCGTTGGCGGGGTCGACATCCCCGCTGGCACCCGGCTGTTCTTGAACTTTGCATCGGCCAATCGACAGTCCGAACTGTTCGAATCACCCGACGACTTCGATATCAACCGCTCGAACGCGCACCAGCACATCAGCTTTGGCAAGGGCATCCACTTCTGTCTTGGTTCGGGACTGGCCCGAATGGAGGCGCGTATCGCCCTCGAACTTCTGGCCGAGAGGTTACCGTCGCTCCGTCTCGCTGACGACGATTCCGACCGGTCGTACTTCCCGAACATCACCTTTCGCGGCCCCGAAGCGCTACAGGTCGCCTGGGGCTAAACGGCTGAGTTCGCTGAGGCTATTTGTCGACGCTATTTGTCGAGCCACTGAAGCACAGCGAGCACCCGGCGATGGTCTGTTGAGCTCTGTTCGAGCATGAGCTTCTGAAAGATTGCCGACGTGTGCTTCTCGACGGTGGCCTGACCAATCGACAGCGAGCTGCAGATCGCCGCGTTGGTGAAACCCTGCGCCATCAGTGACAAAACGTCGGACTCTCGCGGTGTGAGCGCATCGAGGGGGCTCTGCCGTCGAGCGAACAGTTGAGCGACGACCTCGGGGTCGAGGGCGGTGCCTCCATCAGCAACGCGAGTGACTGCATCAACAAACTCGGACACGTCGGCGATTCGCTCCTTCAGCAAGTAGCCAACTCCACCTCGGCCGTCCGCGAGGAGTTCTTTTGCGTACCGTTCCTCGACGTATTGAGACAGCACCAGGATCTTGGCTTCAGGGTGCTTTGCCCTCAACTCGACCGAAGCTCGGATGCCTTCGTCGGTGTGGGTTGGAGGCATACGAACGTCGACGATGCTGAGATCGGGTTGATGGACCTCCCACGATGCGATGAACTGATCGGCATCTCCCGCTTCGGCGACAACCTCGATGCCCTCGTCTTCGAGCAGACGGCCAATTCCGGCGCGCAGCAACACCGAGTCTTCGACAATGAGTACCCTCATCGTTGGTTGAGCGGCAGTTCGATCATCGTTGCCGTGCCACCACCGAGCGGGCTGCGGACCGAGAAGTCGCCTCCGAGACCGGCGATTCGATCGTGGAGCCCGTCGAGCCCCGAACCGATCGTCGGGTCGGCGCCGCCGATGCCGTCGTCGCTCACGTCGAGGTACACGGCGTCCTCGTCGCTTCGAACCGTGACCCACGCATTACGTGCCTTCGAATGTTTGCTGATGTTCGCTACCAACTCGCTCACCGCGAAATAGGCCGCGCTTTCGATGTGGGCGGGGGGTCGGGTGCGAAGACGGACGTCGAGGTGGACCGGCACCGTGCACCGGGCAGCAACTTCGCTGAGCGCCGCATCGAGTCCGCGGTCGGTAAGTACCGCTGGGTGGATGCCGCGGGCCAGGTTTCGAAGCTCGACGATGGCGGCCTTGGCGTCGCTGTGGGCGTGGTCGATGATCGCGGCGACCTCGGGGTCGGCCTCTCCATGCTCGAGCTTTCGCTTCGCTCGGCCGAGGTCGAGCGCCACCGTGGCTAACCGTGCTTGGGCTCCGTCGTGGAGGTCGCGTTCGATGCGACGGCGCTCTGCCTCGGCTGCCTCGACCGACAGGTCGCGGTTTCGAACGGCGAGGTCGGCCTCGACGATCAGCTGCTCACGGCCGGGGCCAAGCAGCGACCGAGCAATAGCCACGTGGGACTTCGCTAGGCCGCTGATGATCAAAGGCCCGAAGGCAATGAAGAAGAGCCCGATCCCGATGGGAATCGCGAGGTCGGTGAGCGGCACTTCACCGGTGATCACCAAGATGAAAGCGACCAGCTGAAAGATCGGAAAGAGCCAAACGACCATGACGATGGACCCATGAAACATGCCCGTGACCATGCGAATGCAGAGAAAGCCGAGTGCTCGCCATCGCGTCGGATCCTCGATTGGACTGATCAGCGGGCTGCGATGTGATTGTAGATGTATGGGGTCAGCAATGTCGACCTGCAGAATTTCTCGTAGAAGCCAACGTTCGGCGCCAGCAGCAGCGGTCGCAGCTCGGAGCGTGAACGCCAAGACAACGAAGCCAACGCCGAGGATCATCAAGGGGCCTGATACCGCTACGAGGGGGACAAAGATTGTGAGCCAGAGGATCGACAACGGAAAGCCGGCAATTCCGTACGTCGAGTCGCGAATGAAGTGCCGCCAGTACGCCCGAATCGGTTTCGCTGACCAGCTTGTTGTCGTTGGGGTCGCTGTCGCCATGTATTCAGTGTGTCTCACCCCGCACTTCTTGGGAACCCGGTTCGCCCGCTTTCCCTAGTAGGGATAACCCGACGCCCTTACCCGCAACCTTGTTCGGGCGAAATCTCCTTATTGCTCGTTGAACGAGGCGGCGAGGCGTTCGAAGCCTTCGGCGAGGCTGACTGTTGGTTCCCAACCGAGGGCTTCTCGGGTGCGGCGTTGGTCGAACCAATGGGCCGTCGAGAGCTGCTCGGCACCGAAGGCCGTCATTGGCGGTTCATCTTCGCGGGATGTCTTATCCCATACGGTTTCGACGACCGAACCGCCAGCGATAGCGACCTTGCGCGGAACGTTCTTCGGTTCCCACGTGACGCCGGCGGCTGCCGTAATTCGGGCGATGAGCTCGTGGACGGTGCGCGGTTCACC
>CALHTB010000116.1 GCA_938038785.1 uncultured Acidimicrobiales bacterium | reverse complement strand
TCTTCGGTGTTGACCTTGTCGGGGCAGAGGATGGCTCGGATCTCGTCATCGAGGATCTCGGCGGCAGTACCCGGCAGCGACTTCAAGCCCTTGTCTTTCAGGCGGGCCAGATAGTGCTCGAGGGGTTCGTTCAAGCGCTTTGCACCTTCGGTGACTTCAAGGGCAGTGAACCCGTGAATGTGAATGTCGGGGGCTGCAGAGTGCACGGCATCGATGACATCGACGTAGTAGTCGCCGTCGAAGTCTGGGTGGATTCCGCCCTGCAAGCAGACCTCGGTAGCACCCATCTCGGCGGCCTCGACGACGCGCTCGGCCATGTCGTCGAGCGTCAAGAGATATGGGGCGCCGCGAAGGTTGAGCGACAACGGCCCCTTCGAAAAACCGCAGAAGCTGCACTTGAACGTGCATACGTTCGTGTAGTTGATGTTGCGGTTGGCGACGTAGGTGACCGTGTTGCCATTGACCTGCTCGCGCAGTTCATCGGCCAGGTTCGCAACGGCGAAGACCTCTTGGCCTCTCGCGGTGAACAGGTCGGCGATCTGCTCAACGTCCAGCTCTTCACCCGACCGGGCAGCGGCGAGGACTTCGCCCACCTTGCCCTGGGCCACACCAGTCGCGGGCAGCAACGTCATCGGGTTCACGTCGGCGCCCGAATACCAGGCGGTCGATCGTTCACCGATCAAGATGACTTCGGCCCCATCGGTGACCTTCGCGTTCTCCATGGTCTTTTCGGGGAAGACAGCACCGGGGTCGTCGCGCCCCATGCCCTCAGAGTCGGAGCGATCCATAACCGGGAACCGGAGCGCTTCGTCGAACCAGCGGCCCGGGTCGAGCACGAACTCGGGGTGCGCAGTCAGGCGAGGTGCCAGCACAAACCCGTCGGCTTCGAGCGCCTCGGCGATCGCGTCGACCTGTGGCCATGGGCGTTCGGGGTTGACGTGGTCGATCGTGATGGGGGAGATGCCGCCCAGGTCGTCGATACCGGCGGCGACCAGCGACGAGACGTCTTCGGTGAGGTTCGGCGGAGCCTGCACATGAACGTCGGCAGGCAAGATGACCCGCGCGAGCGAGATGGCGTCGAGATGCACATCGGTTGGACATGCCGGGTCCTTGTGCATACGGGTGCCGGATTTGGGCAGGAAGTTCTGCACGATGACTTCTTGCACGTGCCCGTGCCGGCGATGGCTCTCAGCAATGGCTTCGAGAGCAGCGATGCGGTCGTCGCGGTCCTCACCGATCCCGACGAGGATTCCGGTGGTGAATGGGATCGACAACTCGCCAGCAGCTTCGAGTGTTTCGAGGCGACGGGCTGGCACTTTGTCGGGTGAACCAGCATGGCAGTCGAGGTCGTCGCGCAAACTTTCGATCATCATCCCCTGGGAAGGAGAAACTGTCCGCAACATGGCCAGTTCGTCTGCATACAGTGCGCCTGCGTTTGCGTGGGGGAGCAGCCCAGTTTCGGTAAGGACAAGCTCGGCGGCCGCACGCACATACTCGACCGTGCTCGCATAGCCGTGTTCGTCGAGCCATTCGCGCGCGGCTGGGTATCGAAGCTCTGGCCGTTCGCCCAATGTGAATAGTGCTTCGTGGCAACCGGCTCGAGCGCCCTTCTTCGCGATCTTCAAGACTTCGCCCAGCGACATGTACGGCGCCTCTACTCGTGCCGGTGGCTCGGCGAAGGTGCAGTAGCCGCAGCGGTCTTGGCACAGCTTGGTCAGCGGGATGAAGACCTTGGGGGAATAGGTGATACGGGTGCCGGTTTGGGCATCTCGTATGGCCCGAGCTCGGGCGGCGAGATCACGCCCCGGCGCATAGTCCTGGATTGTCGACGTCACAACATGTCCTGCTTTCGAGCGTCCTGCTTCCGAATATCGGTCGCATCGACCGAGGTGTGGCACGTAGTGCAACGAGTGATGTTCTCGATCGGCCAACCGCATTCGCCGTGGACAAGGACGGTGGGCGCTTCGCCGTCGCTACGGTGGGTGTCGCCCCACTGCATAAGCGAAACCAAGACAGGGGACAGGTCTCGCCCGGCGTCGGTGAGCCGATACTCGAACCGTTGCGGTCGTTGTTGATAGGGAACCTTTTCGAGTACGCCGTGGTCGACAAGCCGACACAAACGCGTCGTCAGAAGGTTCGAGGCAATGCCAAGCTCATCGCGCAGATCGCTAAAGCGGTAGGTGCCGCGGAATACGCCACGCAAGACCAACAGCGACCAACGATCACCAATCACGTCGAGGGCCGCAGCGATTGAATCGCCCTCTGTTGGTGAAACTGTCATTGCCATCAGTCACACAGTAGCCATAGTCAGTTGCATATTGCAACTGACTATGGCTCTGGAGTGAGACGCAGCAGGCCCCCGTGCTGTTGGTGGATGTCGCGGGTACTGCGCCCGTACCGCCCCGGGCGACAAACACCGACCCACTAGGTACTCTCGAAATCACCAGCAACAGCCCAACCAGTAGACCTCAACAGGCCTCCAACCAACGGCGGTGCCATGTCACATCCATTCACCTTCAAACGAGCTCGGGTCTTTGCAGCCGCATTAAGCCTCGCTCTGATTTCAGCAGTACTTCCGACATCAGCGGTCGGAGCCCAGACCGTGATGTGCGACGGCCGGGTTGCAACGATCGTTGGAACACCTGGCGACGACAGGTTGAACGGAACCCCAGAAGCCGACGTGATCGCTGGAATGCAAGGCAACGACGTGATCTTCGGAGCCGCCGGCGACGACATCATTTGTGGTGGAAAGGGTGATGACCGGCTCCGCGGCGGCGAAGGATTCGACATCATCTTTGGCGCGCAAGGTGACGACGAGATCTACGCCAACTTTGGCGAGGTCGGCACCCTCCGGGAAGACACCAAGGGTGCTCGAATGTTTGGCGGAGCCGGTGACGACGAAATCCACGGATCGAACAAGTGGGACCGCATGCAAGGAGGCCCAGGCATCGATGTGCTCTGGGGCTATGAAGGACGCGACTGGATCCGCGGCGGCGCTGATCGAGACGAGGTCTACGGCGGGCTTGGAATCGACGACGTGCACGGCGGAAACGGATCTGACCGCATTGGCGTCAGAGGAGCAGACACCGTGAGAGGCGGAGCGGGCAATGACATGTGTGTTCTTGCCAGCGAGCCAAGCCAATTGCGTTCGTGCGGACGAAACCGACCCGAACCAACCTCACGTGATGGCCAGGTTCGCTATTCCGCCGGCGCATACCTGACCCCCCGAGAGGTTCCCATTGGCCTGTATCGAACCACGAACTACTGGGAGATCAACGACGTCAACGATCGGACGATCACCAACGACTTCCAATTCGATGAACCGACCGTTGCAATCGTCGATGAGCGGGCTGCCAATGTCGAGTTTCGCCGAACAGCACAAAAGGTGGACGCCCAAACGCCCCGAATCAATCCGTTCGGGTTTGACCGAGGCCGCTTCATCGTCGGCATAGACATTGCGCCAGGAACCTACCGCGTCAACCAAACCGGCGAGTTCAACCCCCAGATATCGACCTACAACTTGCGCGGCCGCGTCATCGACATCGAACTCGCGCCAGGATCTGTGCTCTTGGTCGTTGGCCCCGAAGCTGCATTCCTTGACTTCTCAAACGGCACACTCGAACGAGTAGCGAACTAGCCGAGCGTGTTGGCTTTCGCTTCGAGCGATTCGATGAGGCTGGTGAACGCCTTCTCGAACGACGCCACACCCTGATCTTCGAGCAGCTGCGCAACCTCGTCGAGGTCGATGCCAAGGGCAGCGATCTCGGCGAGGACGGCCATTGCGTCGTCGACGTCCACGTCGACGGTGCGCGCCACCGTCCCGTGATCGAGGAAGTTCGCAAGCGTGCTGTCGGGAATGGTGTTGACGGTATTGGGACCGATCAGTGCATCGACATACAGCGTGTCGGGGTACGCATCGTTCTTCGTGCTGGTCGATGCCCACAGCGGACGTTGCGCTTGCGCGCCGCGCTCGACAAGTGCGTCCCATCGCGGACCACTGAAGGTCTCCTGAAAGGCCGCATAGGCAAGCTTGCCGTTCGCAACAGCTGCCTTGCCGCGCAGTGCAAGCGCGGCGTCGGTGCCGATGGCATCGAGACGCTTATCGACCTCGACGTCCACCCGGCTAATGAAGAACGAGGCCACACTCGAAATTGCTGAAAGGTCGCCCTCGGCTGCTTCAAGTCCCGAAAGGTAGGCCTCCATGACCTCGCGGTATCGCTCGACCGAGAACAACAGCGTCACGTTGATGCTGCGCTTCTCGGCGATCATCTGTTGGATGGCCGGCACGCCCTCGGCGGTAGCGGGAATCTTTACGTAGAGGTTTGGCTCATCGATGGTGTCCCAAAGCTGGCGGGCAGCTGCTTCGGTGCCGGCCCGGTCTCGGGCTAGTCCAGGGTCAACCTCGACCGACACGTACCCGTCGAGCCGGTTCGAATCGTCGTAGATCGGGCGGGTCAACGCCAGCGCATCTTCGATGTCGGTGGTGACGAGCCCCCAGTAGCATTCTTCGACGCTCTTGCCTTCGGCGAGAAGGGCCGCGAACTGTTCGGTGTAGTCGTCGGAACCCTCGATTGCCTTCTGGAAGATGCTGGGGTTCGACGTGATGCCGAGCACCCCTTTGTCGAGCCATGCCTGCATCTCGCCGTTATGAAGCCAGTTTCGGCGAAGGTTGTCTAGCCACGGGCTTTGTCCATGTTCGGCGAAGAGCTGGTGGAGGTTGGTGTTGGTCATTGGTATCAATCCAGTCGGGGGAGTTACGAGCGATTAGGAGAGGAGATCTCGGGCGGCGGTTACTACAGCATCGGCAGTTATGCCGAGTTTCTCCATAACAACACTGCCAGGAGCTGATGCACCGAAGCGGTCAATTCCGATGTTCACGTCGGCGTACTTGGCCCACCCAAACGTCGTGCCAGCTTCGATCGATACTGCGGGGAGACCAGCGGGCAGGACCGAATCGCGGTAGGCCTCGTCTTGGCTCTCGAAGACTTCCCAGCATGGCAGCGACACCACTCGGGCTTCGATGCCTTCGGAGCGAAGAGTCGAGGCGGCCGCAACGCAGTGCTGCACTTCAGAACCAGCGCCGACGAGCACGATCTGGGCATCACCATCGCTATCAGCGAGGACGTATCCGCCCTTGTGCACCGCGTGATGGTCATTAGTGCCAGAGAGCACCGGAAGGTTCTGACGGCTGAGCACCATTGCGGTTGGGCCAGGGGTCTCGATAGCAAAGGCCCACGCAGCTGACGTTTCGTTGCCGTCAGCGGGACGCCATACGTTCAAGCCGGGCATGGCCCGCAGCGACGCTACGTGTTCGACCGGCTGGTGCGTTGGCCCGTCTTCGCCAACGCCGACAGAGTCGTGCGTCCAGCTGTACACCATCGGTAACTTTGACAGCGCTGACAGGCGCACCGCGCCACGCATGTAGTCGGAAAACACGAGGAACGTGCCACCGACCGGGAAGACGCCACCGTGGGCGGCCATACCGATCATGGACGCGCCCATGCCGTGCTCACGGATACCGAAGTAGAGCTGTCGGCCTGCTCGATCGTCCTTGCTGAATATGCCAGCGTCCTTGATGACGGTGCCGGTGTTGCCGGTGAGGTCAGCGCCGCCACCGATGATCGAGGGGTAGACGCCGGCAAGCGCCTGCAGGATTGCACCTGACGCTTTACGAGAGGCGATCGTTTCGCCGGGTTCCCATGACGGAAGGGCATCTTTCCACCCATCGAGCGGTCGGCCCGAGGTAAGCGCTTGAAGCTCGGCTGCATCGCCCTCGTGGGCGGCAAGTCGACCTTCCCATTCGGTGCGAAGCGATGCTCCACGGGCACCAGCGGCACGACAGTGCTCGAGCACATCATCGGGCACGTGGAATGTCTCGTCGGCGGGCATACCCATTGCAGCCTTGGTCGCGGCGATTTCCTCGTCGTACATCGCGTAGCCATGAGCGTGGCTGGTGCCGGCCGATTCGGTCGCCGGAACGCCAATAACCGTCTTCAAGACGATGAGTGATGGCTTGTCGGTTACGGCCTTGGCTGCGTTGAGGGCCGCTTCGAGAGCGTCGAGGTCCTCGCCGATTGCGCCGACCTCGGTTACATCCCAGCCATAGGAACGGAAGCGTTCAGCAGAGTTGTCGCTAAAGGAAAGCGACGTCGGCCCGTCGATGGAGATGTCGTTGTCGTCGTAGACGAAGATGATCCGGCCGAGCCCCAAGTGGCCCGCTAGCGATGCGGCCTCGTGGCTGACACCTTCTTGGAGGTCACCGTCTGAGCACAGGCCGTAGATGTAGTGATCGCAGATGTCGTTCCCGAGGCGGGCCCGCAGGTTCTCTTCGGCGATTGCCATGCCGACAGCGTTGGACAACCCGGCGCCGAGCGGGCCGGTAGTTACTTCAACACCTGCGGTGTGCCCGACCTCGGGGTGGCCGGGGGTGGCCGAGTCCCACTGGCGGAAGTTCTGTAGGTCCTCGTTGGTCAGCCCAAAGCCATAGAGGTGAAGCAATGCGTACTGCAAGATCGACGCGTGCCCGGGGGAGAGAATGAAACGGTCACGATCGAACCACTGGGGATGCTCGGCGTCGAAGTTCATGACCCGGCTCCACATCACGTGCGCGACGGGTGCGAGCGACATTGCAGTGCCCTGGTGGCCGGAGCGGGCAGCGTGTGGCCCGTCCATGGCGATTCCTCGAATGGTGGCGATGGTTCGCGCGTCAAGGTTCTCGGTTGTCATTGTGCAGTGTCTCCTCGGACAGGTACCTCGATAGTTCTACCCGAACAACAGGGTCGAAGCAGTGAAGCCATGTAGGTGATTTTCTTTGCGGATCGGACCAAACTCGCCAGCGCAGAACATCCCGGAGGTCGCCCGGGACCCGGTGAGCTCATGAATGAGCTCGGCATCGTGGCCGGAGCGCCCAAAGAGGTGTTCGCCTCGTCCGTTGCAGGTGAAGGTCAATGCTGCGGTAGCGGACTCTCCCGAGAGCATTTCGACGAGGTCATCGGTGGCCGTCGTGGCGTCGCGCACCTGGAACTGCAGGGTCGATCCAACATCGACCGTTGTGCCAATTGCGATGGCTCCGGTGTCGGCGTCGGCACCCATGAGGGCGCGGATCAGGAAGTCGCCACGAGCAAAGTCGAGCTGCTGTTCATCTATGACCACACCAACCTGCAGGCCACTCGCCATGAGCGCCCGATCTGCGTCGGACGCGTCCTCAGCGATTTTTCGCAGCACGTCCATCGGAGGTTGCAAAGCAAGCTCGGTGATCACGTTGCCCGCCACCCCCGTGACCGTCAGCGGAGCACCAACGGGACGGCAACCTTGTGACACAACACTTCGCATTGCGGAACCAGCGAGAGCCACCCCAACAGCGCCGGTGTTCACGATGGCGGAGTCGAGCAGCAGTCGGTTGCCACCGGGCCCACGCGCTCCCGAGGCGAGCCCCCCGTGAATATCGAGGTTCGGAGCAGCCTTCTTAGCGGCTTCGAGAAGTTCGACGACCGGCGAGGTGAACGGGTCGGCAAGCACGATCGCGTGTTCTTGATCGAGTGCGTCCCACCCAATACTAGGCGCCGGCGCACCATCGGGAAAGAACAGCGGAGTAGCCGAGATACCGCCTGCGGCCCACACTGATAGAGCCGACCGGTTCTCGACTTCGGTCATGCGCTCGAGAACCCCGCAGGCTGTGGAGCCAATCATTGTCTCTGGGGCCAACAACTCCCGGAGGGCGGCGCTGATGTCGTCGACGGCTCCGGTGTGCACGCTGTCGATAAACACGACGAGCAGGTCGATGGGGGCACCATCGAAGGCTTCGAGGATGAGCCCGGCAACTTCTCCAACGGCATGGGCCGCGAGTGGATGTTCGCTCAAGGCGCTTGCGGCCTTCACGTATGCAGTCCCTTAGACGGGCTGTCCGTCGAACAATTCGGAGTCATCGAACGCCCTAACCCACGCGTGCGTTCAGACATTCATTCGCGGCGGATTTGCAAAGACCGGCGAGTCATGACGAATCGTGGCGTGGCCCAACCGGCGGGCCACGCGAATGACCCACCACCCGGGATCCATCTGACCCGACTGCAGCGCAAAGCGCGCCGACGTCGGTGCTGCATGGTGATTGTTATGCAATCCTTCACCGCAGGTCAGAAAAGCCAGCCATTGCAGATTGGTGGCCGAATTGTCGTACGGACGCTTGCCGAACGTATGCGCCACAGCATTCACCGCACCCGACAAACCCAGGTAAAGCACGAAGTGAAACACCGTAGCAAAGAGGCCATAACCAGGACCGAGGAGCAACATCAGGGCGGCCGTCGTGAGGCCAAGGCCGACAAGGGCATGGTCGAGCAAGTACTTATCGACTGTGCTCTGAGGTAGATCCCGCGCGTACTTGGCCACCTGTTCGGGGTCACGAGCCACCCGGCGATACAGCATCACGTTCGTGAGTTGCACCCGAACCCACCCGAGCTGTGCCGGACTATGCGGATCCTCGTCTTCGTCGGTGAACGCGTGATGCTTGCGATGTACCGCAGCCCATTGGCGCGGCCGGATACCGGTTAGCAACCAGATGATGCTCCGAAAGACCAGCGTGAGCGCAGGGGACAAGGTGACGGCACGATGCGCAAGGCTTCGATGTAGATAGACGGTGGTGGCAACATTGGCGATCTGTGTAAGCACAAAGCCGACCGCAACCGCTGTCAGAAGGTTGAGCGCCATAGATGTGACGCTAGCCGGGGAGCCAGTCGGCCCGTCAAGGCGAGCACATGGGGAGTTTCGCCTCAGGCCCCACGTTGCCCCTATGCTGAGCGCCGATGCAACGCTGGATCCTTCCGTTTCTTCTGGTTGTCGTGGCCGGATTTGCCGCGTGGCAAGCCGTCGAGACCGATAATGAACTCGCGGCCGCTGCACTCGACGTCAGTGGTACGTCAGCGCCACCAGCGCGCACTCCCTTGCTGTCGATCCGCCGGACTCCAGAATTTCTCCGCGGCCCCATCCTCGTGCAGAACTTGCAAGAGTCGCTCAGCGAGGTGACCGAGTCGTTTCCATCCCAAAGCTGCCTGGTCGTTCATCTCGATGGCCAAGAGGTTTTTGCCGACAACCCCACCCTCCCGTTAGTCCCAGCGTCAGCGCAAAAGATCCTGACTGCGTACGGCGCATATTCGGTGCTGGGAGCTGACCACACCTATGAGACCTCGGTGGTCACCAACGGCACCATCGAGGACGGCGTGCTCGATGGCGACATCATCCTTGTTGGTGGCGGCGACCCGCTGTTGGCAACTGGCGACTACGTTTCGCGCTACGAACAACAGCCACACTTCCGCACCGCCATCGAACAGCTCGCTGATGCCGTCGTCGCCGAGGGAATTGCCGAGATCAACGGTGCTGTACTTGGCGACGAGACGCGATACGACACGCAGCGGTATGTGCCCGAATGGCCTGAGCGGTTCACCAACGCGGCCCAGAACCAAACCGGCCCGCTCTCAGCGCTAACGGTCAACGATGGGTTTACGAGCTTCGATCCCAACCCGGCGCCCTCACTAGCCACCGCAACAACCGAGCCAGCGGCCTTCGCTGCGGCCTTCTTTGACGACCTACTCGAAGAACGCGAGATCATCATCCGCCGCTCCGCGGCTGCTGGCGAAGCGCCGGTCGGCGCCCGAACCATCGCCACAGTTACCTCGGATCCGATTGCCACGGTGACGAACCAGATGGTCGACATCAGCGACAACATGGCAGCCGAGCTACTCATCAAGGAGATCGGCGTTGTCGCGTCTGGCCTGGGCACGACGGTCGACGGCGCGGCTGCGGTTGAGGATGTGCTGCGTACTGCGGGCTTCTCCGTCGCCGAGACAGACATCGTCGACGGTTCCGGTCTCGCTTCGGAGAACCGTGTGACGTGCCGTCTGCTCGTCGAAGTGCTCGATGCCTCAAGCGATTCGGGCCTCCACGATGGGCTCGCCATCGCGGGTCAAACGGGAACGCTCGCCGAGCGCATGGTTGGGACAGCAGCCGAAGGCAAAGTCCGGGCCAAGACCGGCCGGCTCAACGAAGTTGGAGCGCTCGCAGGCACCGCCGAGGCAAGCGACGGATCAATCCTGACATTTGCGTGGGTAGCCAACACGACCGACCTCTACCCAGTCGAGGAGATGACCGCTACACAAGACGCGGTGGCCCTCGAACTGGTCGCGTTCCCGCAGGGCCCTGACGTCGAGGCGCTTGGCCCTATCCGGTGAGCTCGTTTGAACTCCCGATGTTCCCGCTCGGGAGCACCGTGTTTCCCGGGCAGGTCGTACCGTTGCACATCTTCGAAGAGCGCTATCGGGCGTTGCTTGCCGAAATCACTTCCGATGGTGCCGAAGCCACCTTTGGCATTGCACTCATCGATCGTGGCCATGAAGTTGGGGGCGGCGACCACCGGGTGTCGGTCGGTACGCGGGTCGAGGTCCTCCAGGCCGAAGAATTCGAAGACGGCCGATGGGGCGCCGTCGTTGCCGGAGTTGAACGAATCGATGTCCTCGAGTGGCTCGACGACGCGCCCTACCCGCGTGCGCTCGTCCAAAAACGTAGTGTCCGGGACAATGGGGGAGCGTCGCTCGATGACCTCCACGAGCTGTTCCAAACCGCCATTGGGCTGATGTCGCGCCAGGCCGGCGTGGCCGTGCCCGACGAATACGATCAGCTCGCAACCGACCCACTCGTACGCCTCGACCAGATTTCGGCGCTGTCGCCACTGACCGATTTCGACCGACAACGGGTACTCGAAGCCGACACCACCGCCGATCAGATCGCTACGCTCCACTCAGCACTCACCGACAAAGTGACGTTGTTGCGAGCTCAGCTCGGCGAGAACTGACCTAAAGCCGGTAGGTTTACTCAAACGAGCGGAACGACAAAAGGACAGCTGTGGCTGACGATCCAAAGACGCCTGCAGAACAAGCCCAGGAAGTGTTCGACCTGGTCAAGGCGTATGCAATCCAAGAGACGGCCACCCCACTCCAAGGGTTGGGGCGCTATCTCAAGTTTGGCGTGCCCGGGGCTATCTCCCTAGGTATCGGCTTCTTCTTTCTCGCGCTCGCTGGTTTGCGGGGATTGCAGGAAATCGACTTCTTCAACGGCGGCGATGATGGCCGGGCCTACGGAGTCATCCTCCCGTACCTGATCGTCTTTGCAGTAGCCGCAGCAATCATTGGGTTCCTGGCAACGCGTATTACGAAAGGGCTTGGCGAATGAGCAAGCGCAGTGACAAGAAGAAGGCTGCTAAAGCTGCCGAGGCAGCAGCGTCGGTCAGCACTCAACAGGCGCCGATCTCCAAGGACGATCTGGAGAGCAAGTTTCGTCAGATCAAGACCGATGTCGACAACGTCACGTCCGGCACTAAAGACAAAGCCGTGCCAGCTGCCGCGGTTGGCGGCATCCTGCTGGTCCTCCTGATGTTCCTGCTCGGCAAGCGGGTCGGCAAGAAGAAGTCAGCGGTCGTACAGATCCGCCGGATCTAGCAAGGGCGGTTCGTCCGTGGCATTGATCAAGAAGGACTACATCGTCCGTACCCTCCGTCGCAACGCGTTGCGAAAGGGACTCCTTGGCG
>CALHTB010000115.1 GCA_938038785.1 uncultured Acidimicrobiales bacterium | reverse complement strand
CTTGGCCACTCCCCTGCCACGCACCGTGGGGCTTACCCACACTCGCTTTACCTCCGCGGTGCCGTCACCGGGGAACTTCAGGCCGCCGCATGCCACTGGTTCGCCCTCGGTTCGTGCGACAAGCATTAGCCCATCGGGTGGCCGGAACGCCGCGGCATCGGGAGCGCTTGACTGCCCGGCATCGAAGCCTGTGTCAAAGCGTTCGGCGAGCTCAGCGAAGTAGGCGTTCAGACAGAACTGCACGTCGTCGGACATCGGGTCGGCAAGCTCGATCGTGATTGGTGAAGGCTCGGTTGCCACCGCGTCACGCTACTTGCCGGTGGTGCTGAAGTGCCACGGCTCGGACGGCAAGTTGATGAAGCCATAGGTTCCGGCATGGGTAGCCAGCCACACGAACGCCGGGTCGGTTCGTGTTGTTACAAGGCGGCCGTTGTTCGTGAAATCGATGGCCAGCCCGACCTCGTGTTGCGATTGGCCGGGTCGAGCCGTCGGCGGGTTGCATTGGCTCGCTGGCATTTCGTAAATGGCGAAGTCGCTCGTACCGCAGTTCTTCTTGCGGAGCTCGATCTGGCGCTGCGGGTCACGGAAACCACCGCCCGATAGCGACAAGCCCGCCGCCTCCGATGCGGCGAGCAGGGCCTCGGTTTGCTCGGCGATCTCTTCGTTGACTTCGATGCCCTGCACCCTGACGATGGTGATGTTTGGCCGGGGGCTTGTCGTCGGCGGAGCTGTTGCTGGTTCTGGCTCGTCCTCAGCGGTCGGCAGGTCGTCAATAACTTCAACTGGTGCTGATGCTGGCGTGGCATCGACAAAGTCATAGATACGGATTCCCCGCTCGTCGTCGGCGATTTGGCGGTTCCCGTCGACCGAGATGCTGGTGGGAATGCCGTGGTCGTCGAACTCGGCTCGAACGTCGATAGCCAAGCCGTCGAGCAGCGGGCCGAGGTCTGCCAGGTGGTCGTCGATCGTCTTGTCGCTGCCGGGCCAAACGGTGGCGCCGGGCGTGAGTGGTTCGGCGCTTGCTACGCCGTTAGTGACCGTGACGCGCATCGGCACCGTGAGCGGGCAGAAGCAGCGTGTTTCGGTGGTGTAGCTGTAGTTCGCAATACCCGCAGCCTCCCAACGCTCGAGCGCTTCCTCGTATTCGGCCCGTAGAGCGTCACGTAGCCCAACCTCGGAAATTCCTAATGTTCCGCCTTCGGCATTATCGATCCGAGTGGGAAGGCCGTGGACAGCGTCGAAGCTGACCTTACGACCGCTGTCTTCAGCGTCGGCGGCGACGTCGAACAGCTGAGCTGCGGTAAATGCCGGGGTGCCGAACGAGCCTGAAGCCGTATCTCCTACGACGTGCACGGTTTCGGCGAAGGCCGATACACCGCAGTCTTCGGCATCTGGGCATGGCTTGGTGATAGTCAGTTCGTACACGAACTCGCTGTTGCCGTAGAGGTTCCACAGCTGCGCCGCGACCGCTACGGCGCGATCATCACCACCCCGGCCGAACTCGCAGCCAATGCCGTTCGTCTTGGCGAAGCTGTCAGCGCAAATGTCGTCGTCGGGGCCGCCTCGCAGGCGATCGTTGCCGGCGCCTCCACGCAAGATGTCGTCGCCTGGGCCGCCCCAAAGGGTGTCGTTGCCGCCTGCACCACGTTCGATATCGTTACCGTTTCCGCCTCGTAGGACGTCGGACCCGGCCCCACCGGCGAGCGTGTCATCGCCGTTTCCGCCGCGAAGCACATCGTTGCCAGTACCACCGGCGAGGTTGTCGGCATCGTTGCCGCCGCGAAGAACATCGCGCCCGGGTCCGCCAAAGAGCTGGTCGACACCATCGCCACCTCGGAGCTCGTCGTTGCCTTCACCGCCGACCAACCGATCGCTTCCAGAACCGCCGAGCAACTCGTCGTTTCCGCCCAGCCCGTAAATCACATCGCTGCCACCGAGCCCGCAGATCACCTCGTCGTCGTCGGTGCCGGTGAGCACGTCGTCGCCGTCGGTGCCAACGATGTCGCACCGCTTGGGCGCAACATCAGCGGATGCCGGAGCGGCGAGCAACGCGCCGATCACTGATGCGACCACGACGAGAGCGAGCGGGCGACGGAGTAGAACTTGTGCAGAGCGGTGGGTAAGCATCAGTGCTTTCAAATCAGCCGCCCGGCCACGAGCGAGGATAGCAACGTTGCCAACTGGTTGCGTGACACCTCGACTCAGAGTGACTTCGAAAGCGCCACGAGCTCGGACTGCGACAGCTGCGAATGACTGCGAATGACTGCGACAGCTGCGACAGCTACGAATCACAGAATCTCTCGGGTGAAGCGGACGACGGCGTCGATCTCGTCGTCGCTGAGTTTCGTACCAAAGGACGGCATCCGTTTGCGACCGCGAACAACGACCTCGTGTTGTTCTTCGTCGGTGAGACGATCCTCGATAAGTTGCAGGCTTAGACCAATACCACCGCCGCCGTCGGCGCCGTGGCATCGAGCGCAGTTGGCCTTGTAGACCTCGAAACCCTCGACGAGTTGGTCGTCGGCGTTGTCGGGCAGGACAACCTCGTTGCCACATGCGCTCAGGAGGGCCGATACCGCGATGAACAGCCCAAGGATCACACGTCGTCGAAGTGGCACCTAACCAACCATACTGAGAGCTATGGGGCTTGACCCGACCAGACCAACTAAGAAAACCAGATTCGACTATTTCTTCGTCGCCGCGTCCGTTGTGGCCGCGCTCGGGTTGCTGCTCTGGGCTCTCTTTGGGTAGCTAGAACGCGCCTTCAAGTACGTCGATCTCGCTGCCGGTTACGGCCACGACATCGAAGCGTAGTTCTTGGCGTCGCCGTCGAGTCTCGCCAAGCCAGGCGGTGGCTAGTTTGCGGATGCGTGCCTGTTTGTCGGAGTTGACGGCCGCTGCGGGGCTGCCGAATAGCCCGCTCGAACGGGTCTTCACCTCGACAAAGGCAACCGTGCCTTTGCGGCCAACGATTAGGTCGAGCTCGCCACGGCCGCTGCGCCAGTTCTGGTCGAGAACGATCCACCCGCGTTGTTCGTACCATCGGGCCGCCATTGCTTCGCCCTGTCGTCCAAGTTCTTGTCGTGCAAATGTCATGGGCACGACAGTACGAAGGGGGTATGACAAGACCCCGAGAGGCCACGGTCAGCGCCGAACGATGAGCCTTGCAAGGTTCATGGTCATCGCTACGATGCCAATGAGGAACAAGACTGCAAGCAGCCCGCCGCCAGTTCCAGGTTCGAGGATCACTGCGGAGACCGTCCACAGGATGAATGCCACGATTCCCACCAGTTGCATCTGAAACCAGTGGTTCGACTTGGCCATGTCGGCCAAGTAACCACCTGGCAACTGTTTGACCAGGTCACGCCGCCGGATGAGCAAGAACACGACCTTCACCGCGCGGAACATTCGCTTGATGAGGTAGTAGAAGAAGACGAACTGCATCAGGCCTCCTGAATTACGGCGACGACGATGAAGGTAATAAACGACAAGAACAGGGTGAGCCACAGCAGGTCGGACATGAAGCCGATGACGATGGTGTCGAGCTGCTCACGAGCGTGTTTGTCAGATGGGTCGAGCTTGATAAGTGACTGGACGAGCCCGATGGCCGATGCCTTATCGCCGGTTTCAACGATGCTGTCAGCCAGATTGCTCTTGGCTGCGGAGTTCATCGGGTCGATCTCAAGTGCCTTTTCGTAGGAAAGGCGAGCGTTCTTCTTGTCGTCGTGCAGGTTCCAATAGACCGCGCCCATGGCGTTCCAATTGTTGGCGTTGTCAGGGTCGAGCTTGATGGCTTCGAGCGCAGCGTCGTAGCCCTGGTTCCCCACCTCTTTCTTCTTGCCGTAGTACGCCAAGGTCTCGGCGAGGCGTCGATGGGACCGGGCTCGGTTCGGTTCCATCTGGACGTAACGATGGGCGTACTCGATGGCTTGTTTCTTCTGCCCGACCCGACCAGCGGCGATTGCGGCGACGTCGAACCCACCCGTACTGTTGGGCGACAGCGCAATTGCCCGTTGTGCTGACGCGAGGGCTTCGGCGTTGTTGTCGCCAAGCAGACACCAGGCCAACATGACGTGACCTCGGTGGTTGTCGGGTTCCTTGGCCACCGCCGTGCTGGCGAACCCGGCGGCCTCCTCGTTGCGCCCGAGATCCAGAGCGGCCTGTGCTCTCCGCAGCAGCGTGTTCGGATCATCGCTCATCTGCGAAGGCTAGACCACACCCCAAACGCGCGCCCTCGGGATGAGGCCCAACACGCAAAGAAGGCCTCCTCAACCAGAGCTGAGGAGGCATTCTTCGTTCGATCTAGAAGTCGCGCTTCTCGCGGACCTTGGCAGCCTTACCGACGCGGTCGCGCAGGTAGTAGAGCTTTGCTCGGCGGACGTCGCCGCTGGTCATGAACTCGATCTTGGAGATGATTGGCGAGTGGAGCGGGAACGTACGCTCGACGCCCACACCTTCGCTGAGCTTGCGAACGGTGAACGACTCGTTGATGCCAGAACCACGACGAGCAATGACGACGCCCTCGAAGATCTGGACGCGTTCCTTGTTGCCCTCGACTACTCGAACGTGCACCTTCAAGGTGTCGCCGGCTTTAAAGTGGGGAATGTCGTCGCGAAGGCTCTTCTTGTCGACAAGATCTGTGATGTTCATCGCGGTGCTCCTGCGTGTGAATGGCTGAAAGCCAATCGCTAATCCTAGACCCAACCGTTGCGAGCACCAACGCCGTTCAAGGACGGCTTAGAACGCTGCGGTTACCTCGACGTGGCTTGGCATGGCCTTGTAGATATCGCGCACGGTACGAATGATGCCTGAAGAGACGGCATTCTCGTTCACTGGAGCTGACCAGTCCCAAAAGAACGTGCCCCATGAAGAGGAGGCCACCGAGAAGCCAACGGCGATCACCGCGCGCTCATCGCGCACTGTCAGTCGGCTTTCGCCTTCGAGCTCGTCGTTGCCAGCAGCGGCCAATCGGAGTTGTCCATCAGCCATTCGATGCGCCTCGATGTGCTGCCCGGTGTGGGGCACCCAGACGGTCACCGATGAGAACTCTTCGGCGAGAAGGCCGCGCAGGCTCTCGGTCAGCGTCGACGACACGTCGTCCCATGACTGAGTACCAGTTGCGAGCTGCACTTCGGTAGGCATGCCCACCTATCGGCAGTTCCAAGTGCGACATAAGCCTTTTGGCCTACATCCCTCTCGAATGCATTTGGCGGACGGGAGTTTCTACTCGTCCAGGCTGTCGAGGAGCTTTTGTTCGTCTTCGGTGAGGCCGCCGCGGGCTTCGATGAGGTCGGGGCGGCGAGCGAGGGTGCGCTTCAGCGACATTGCGTGACGCCATTTGTCGACCGCACCGTGGTTGCCCGAGCGCAGAACCGGGGGGACGCTGACCCCTTCGAACTCGGCTGGCCGGGTGTAATGGGGATATTCGAGCAAACCGTTCGAGAATGACTCTTCGGCAATGGAATCGGCGTTGCCCAACACGCCGGGCACGAGCCGCACCGATGCTTCGATAATGATGGCCGCTGCCACCTCGCCGCCGGCCAGCACAAAGTCGCCTATCGAGACTTCACGGTCGACGTAGCGGTCGAGCACACGCTGGTCGATGCCTTCGTAGCGGCCGCACAGCAACGAGAAACCGTCGCCAGCCGCCAGCTCGTGGGCCATGGCCTGATCGAACCGTTGCCCGGACGCGCTCAAAGCAATGAGCGGACGAGGCGGATCAGCTGCGGTTATCGAAGCGGCCAGGATGTCGGGGCGCATGACCATGCCCGCTCCCCCGCCGAACGGACTGTCGTCGACGCTCTTATGCACATCGGTGGCATGGTCGCGTGGGTCGTGGAGCCGGAGGTCGAGGTGGCCGTTGGTGCGAGCTCGTCCGATGATGCTGGTCGAGAGTGCACCGTCCACGAGCTCGGGGAAGACGCTGAACACATCGATGCGCAGTGAACGCTCTGGGGTGGTCATGGGAGGTCGAACAATCCGTCGGGGGTGTCGACATGCAGCTCAGCGGGAGTGTCGTCGGTCGCTGGTTCGAAACCGGTGACGAAGTTTGCAGGAACGAGAGCCTCGGTGTCGAGCACGAACAGGTCGCTGGCCGGGTTGGCCTCGACTTCGACGACGGTGCCTCGTTCGTTTCCGTGTTGGTCGATTACCAGGGCGCCCACAACCTCGTGAACCCAGAGCTCGTCGGGGTCGTCGATCGGTTCGGCCCGTAGTTCGGTGCCGCGTAGCTCGTCGGCGTCTTCGCGGCCGTTGATCCCCTCAAACAGCACCAGGAAATCGGCGTCTTTAGGGCGTGATGCCTTGACCACCAGTTCGCGGTCGCCAACGACCAGTGTCGAGCCTTTGGCTACCCGTTCGGACCGGTTCGTGCTGAGGCGCACGACAACC
The DNA here is from genome assembly GCA_938038785.1 of uncultured Acidimicrobiales bacterium. GTDB lineage: Bacteria > Actinomycetota > Acidimicrobiia > Acidimicrobiales > SHLQ01 > SHLQ01. The sequence continues at coordinate 9 of CALHTB010000115.1, read as the reverse complement.
TCACCCTTT
>CALHTB010000114.1 GCA_938038785.1 uncultured Acidimicrobiales bacterium | reverse complement strand
CTGGTGCTGACGGATACATGAGCTTTCCTCCGAAGGAAATCTAAGTGTGATGAAAGGGGAAGTTTCATGCTCGGGGAAGCTATTAAGAGATACGATATGTTGAATATCGTAATACGTCAAGTCGAATGTCGAATCTTGGACAGGTCGGGGAGTCGGTACACCGGGCTGCATTGCAGCCGCTGCTGCGGGTCGAGCGGCGTCTATCGTCAGTACAGCTGGCGCTGTAGCGAACTCAGGCCACCAATTTTACTGATGTGGGGGAGTGCCCGAGTGCAATATTTGAGGATTGAAACGGGGGTCCGCTGGTCGACGCCGAATCGCTTCCAGCGTTACTACTTTCAGACCGCTCCACTATTCAGCGCATTGATGATGGCAGCGGTCATTGTTCGACTGTTCACGCTTTCACCTCTACGCGCTTTGGTTTGGGTCGCTGCGCTCTCTGCTGCGTTCGCTCTATGGCGAGTGCTTGTCTTCCGTCATCTGAGTGCTCTTGGCCCTGAGGGCATCCGTCTGAGGGTCCGCCTGCCTCCCGAAGAGCTAAATCAGTTGGGATTCGTAAGGGCGTTTCGTCGTGGTGCCACGCCTCGGGAGACCATGATGGTCTTGACGCCCCAGGCGGTCCATTTTGCTGCCGGCAAAGACTACGTATCCCAAATCGCTTCAGACGAATGTGAAATGTCGGTTGAGGTTGATGACAGGCAACGCGTCAACAGCGTTGGTTTTGCTTTCAAAGAAAGACCGTTTGCCTTCGACCGAAATGCGATTGGCACGCTGGCTTCAGGTCCTGGGCGATCACCCTAAGGGCCACACTCTGCTTCGGTAGGGCGAGAAACGGGTCTTGATCAAATTCACAGTGGTAGTGGCCGCGTGCGTCCGCCCGCGCCGCCTGGCGAGGTGACCATCGATGCCGGCTGACCAGCCATTCAATGCTCTCGAGAAGGTCGACGATGTAGTACACATCCTTCAACTGGGAATTCTGAGTCGAGAGGTCATGGATGAGAGTTCAACGTCTGACGCGATGGACTATGGCGGTCTTTGCCATGGTCGTCTTGGCAAGCTGTCAGGACGGCTACTCCATTACGTTTGAGAACAGGTGCGAGGCCGACGTACAAGTACGACACGTTGGCAATCAGCGTGAGTTCGAGACGATTTCGCCGGGGCAGCAGAGTGGCACCTATGGATTCGCGATTGAGGAGAACCATAGGTTCGGGTTACTCGTGGATGGGGCCGCTGAAGAGGTGATTGTTCAGATCGATATCGATGAACTTGAGGATAGCGATGGCAACTCCGGCACCGTTGCGATTGCGGGCTCAAACTGCGGTGAAAGGTTCGATGCCTTGCAGTTGACGGACAACATCGAGTTGCGAAGCGACCTTGAGCTGGAAGTCCTTTCGGCCGGCTCAGCAGGGCCGGGCTCCGAGAGGGTGAGAGGGCGCGTTCTGGAGGGTGCGTACCTCATTACGCTTGGCCGGGTCGGTGCCGCCCACAACGTCAGTTTGGGTTCCGACTTTGAATACCTTGTTTGTGGCCAAGTCGTCGAGATTCACCTAGTCGGTACCGTTTGGTCTTTGATTGTCGCCGACCCTGGTCCCGCCGGTGGATGGGCTCTCGTCACGGTCGAACAAGCGAACTTCGCAAACGCCGACACCCAAGGGGACGCATCCGCCGGGTTGAGCTTGGGGCTAGAACTATTGCTTGGGCTGCGGATCGGAAGCGAAGGCTGGGCACCCTTGGATTGTGACATTGACGAGGCGGGCGCAGATCTCCGACGACATGGGCTTCCGCTCTAGTGAATATCGATGCGTACAAACTCGCAGTAGAAGAGGGGTTCGAATGGTTGACCTCCAAGGCGTTGACGCGATGGATGTTGGCATTCGACGGCAAATCGCAACTCGCCACGTGGGTTACACCAGACGTTGCGGTGCTGAAGACCGCCCATGGAGGGCAGCCGAGAGAATATGCCGACCTGCCCTGGGTAGGTCATGGCTTTCTCGCGATTCGTGAAGCTGCAATTGATAGGGTTCGTCCGATTCTCGAAGACTGCGGGGAGTTCCTGCCCCTGTCTTGCGATGACGGAACAACCGCACACTTGTTTAACTCCACTGCAACGATGGAGCCTGACCTTGATATGTCTGAGTTGGTGTTATCCAGCAACGGCAGGGTGATGGGAATTGAGAACCATGTGTTTTCCACAGCGTTCCCAGACAGTTTGTCGGCCTTCAAGGCTACGGGCTTTCCAGATGGCGTCTTGCTATTTACCGAGCCCGCAGCGGCAGCTATTACTGCTCTTGGATTGCGGGGTGTGAAATTGGTCCGGGCGTAGGACACAAGACCATGGTGGCGGACATTCTCTCCGCCAACACCGAGAAAGGTCGTTAGTTGAGGAGAGGCGTATCCGAATGAGCGGGGTTCACCTCAAACAGGGCGACCGCTTCGGCTCTCGCATGGCGATCTGACCCATGCCGAGTTCGGCCACGGGGGGGGATTACTGCTCTTCGGTGGCTGATTTGCTGTCCTGGGTCGGAGACGGCTTGGCCTTCTTGACTCGGATGTACTCGCCAGCGAGCTCATAGCCGTTCAGATGATGTATCGCTGCTTTGGCATCGCCGGCCTTTGGCATGTCGACAAAGCCAAAGCCCTTCGACTGTCCGGTCTTCTCGTCGTGCACGAGCACGCATGACTGCACTGCTCCGAACGACTCGAACAGGTCTTGCAGTTCCTCCTGAGTGGTCTTGCGAGACATGTTTCGAACGAGGAGGCGCATGGGCACGGACCCTACCGGCGTGATGCCGAATGGAGGTGCGTTGATACCGTGGCCCCCATGAGCACAATCGACGAAGTTGGCGAGACTGATGGCTGGCGATGTTGGTTGTGCGACGAACCCGTCGACCCCGACATCGACCCCCGTGACCCGCGCAGCGCAAGCATCGACCAGCGGGTCACGAAGAAGAAGGCCAAGAAGAAGTCGATCGACCTCGGCGAACGGCTCGCTCATCGGGACTGCAACACCGGCAAGGGCAACAACGATGCCGTAGTGCCCTGGCCAGACGACCTGTTCGTTGTCGACCCGGCCGTCATCATCACGAGCGTCGAACGGTTGTCGAAGAAGGGCGGCCGCGAAGCAATGGCCCGCTGCCCAACCCAAGCAGATGCCGATGCAGCAGGGGAGTGGCTCGTCGATCGAATCTCGCGCCTGGAACCCGGCCTCGACCTTCACGCAATGGTCGAACCCGGCGGCGGCCAGTACCTCGTGATTTTGTCGACCTAACAACCGGCACCCACCCTCATCGAGCAAAATGTGTGACCACGCTCACACAGAGGGCTGGCCGACGTGCCGTTTGGCCCACCACTGACAGTAATTCCGACGATTCTGTAATCTTTTGTTCATCACTCTTCGCGTTTGAATGGGGTACTGTTTCCTTTCGAGAGCGCGATCGCAGAGATCACTTGCCGCGATCGCTCGACTCTCGCACTTCCGTCCTGAGCGAGCGATAAAGCCTCGCCCCCTTCTCTACCCTGAGGAAACCACATGATTGATCGAGCCGTATGGGGTGTTCTCACACGTCCCTTGGTCGCGTTTGGAATTGTTGCGTTAGCAATTCTTATTCCAACCGCAATCGCTGAAGCCATCGTCCCCGAGCAACCTCGCCGCGACCTTCCGATTGTGCTCGACGGAGAGGTTTGGGACGTCGAGCGTGTCGGAAACACGATCGTCGTTGCTGGCAACTTCACGCGGGTTCAAACCAGTCGCAACGGTCCTATTGTCAACCAGGCGGCAATCTACGCCTACGATGAGGACTCGGGTCTCTTTGTCGAAGACTTCCGTCCGCGGCTCATTTCGAACAACAGCCTGGCAGAGGTACGAGATCTCGAAGCCGCGCCCGATGGCCGGAGTGTATTTCTGGGCGGACGCTTCACTGCGATCGATGATGGATCTGATGGCAGGGTCCGAGTTCGAAATCGACTCGCCCGACTCGGTGTCCCCGACGGCCGGCTCGATCGTGACTTCGCACAAGCCGGTGTCGACGCCAAGGTGCTGTCGATCGAACTGAGTCGCGACCGCCTGTACGTGGGTGGCAACTTCATGAACGTCATCGACACTGCTCCGGGACGGCCGCCAATCATCCGACCTGTACGCGGCCTCGCCCGGTTCTTCCCCTTGAGCGGTACGTACGATAGGTCGTTCCGGTTCGAGAGCCAGGACGACATTGGGAACCGTCAACCAGACGGTTCAAGGATCGCTGGCGTGACCAGAGTTGCGATGAACCCTGCTGGCAATCGACTGGTTGTGGCCCACCGAGGCGCCAACATGGTCAACGTCTCCAACGGAAACTCGGTTCGAGCAGGCGGTGTTGCCATCATCGCAATCGATGGCTCTCGGCAAGGCAGTCTCACGGGCTTCGAAGCGCTCTATCCCGACCCTGCCGACCCACTCCAAACCTTCTTCCATGCCGGACAATGCAACCAACGTGGCGTGCAGATTCGCGACATGGAGATAAGTCCCGACGGGCGGTATTTCGCCCTCACCAGTCAAGGCGCCGATCTTGGATTCCAATGCGACACCATCACCCGGTTTGAAATCGGCGATGTACCGACGCGGCCCACATGGGTCTCACGTGCTTTCGACTCGGTGTTCTCGATCGGAATCGCCGACGACGCAATCTACGTCGGTGGGCATTTCCGCTATTTGGTGTCGCCGAGCGCACCGAGCGCCTACCCCGGAGACAATGATGCGAACGGCGTTCCCCCGGTCGGACGGGGACAGTGGTACATCGCTGACGCCAACGCCACCAACCCAGCAGCACTTGAGTTCCAGGCAGATCTTCTCCGCCCGGGCTTTGTCTTCCGCGCCCGGCAAGTCGGAGCACTGAACCCCACCACCGGTTTCGGAATCCCCTCCTGGGAGCCCGGCTCCGACGCCGGCAAGGGAGTGCTTGCCCTCACGGTTACCGACCGCGGACTTCTCCTCGGACAAGACAACGGCCGAGTTGCCGATCAGCTCGTTGGTCGGGCCGCATTCTTCGATGAGAACCCCGACGCTGGCAGCCCACGCTGTTCAGTACGCCTCAACGCAGATGGCCGTCCGGAGATCTCCTGGACGAACATCGGTGGAGTCCAGGAGTGGCGCGTCGCCGCAAACGGCACGTTCATCGGTAGCACGAGCGCAACCTCGCTCGTCGATGACACCACCGCTCCGGGCACCACGGCAGCCTACGAACTTCGGTTCAACCGCAATGGCCTCTCGCAGACCGACACGTGTGGTTCTGTGGTCATTCCAACCTTGACGATTGACTGCTCGGTCAGAGCCGTTGGCGACCGGGTCGAAATCTCCTGGACAGATAACAACTGGACGCGAGTTGCGGTTCGACGCGACAACCGCTTCGTTGCGTCGATCTCGGATGGTTCTACGACATACATCGATGATCCTGGTCCTGGAACCTGGAGCTACCAGGCTCGAGGCATTGCTGCCCTGACGGTCGAAGCCGAGTGCGGCAGCATCACGATCGACCCACCTCCGCCACCACCGGTCCCTGCAATCGAGTGCACGGCAACGGTCGTGGGCGGCGAGGTGCTCCTGTCATGGAACGACGAGAATTGGAGTCGGGTGACTCTTCGACGCGACGGTTCTTGGGTGGCGACGGTAAGCGACGTTCTGTCCTTCACCGATGATCCGGGTGCGGGTACCTACACCTACAGCCTGCGAGGCATCGCTGACGGCGGAAGAGTCGAGACAGACTGCACGCCGGTCACCATCTCGGCTGCGCAGCTCGTGTGCACCATCAACCGGGCTGGCGGCAACGCAAATCTGACCTGGAACGACGTTGGAGCTCGTGCATATCAGGTTCGCCTCGATGACCGATGGGTCACCACGCTTGCTGCGGGCACAACCTCCTACAGCGAACAAGACAACGGAATCGAATACGCCATTCGATTCCGCGTGGATGGCGTACGTCTAACGGTTCCGTGTAACTAGCCGATCGAAGCCATCATCAGCTAGACGTCGAACGTCCCCTGCCCAATGGGCAGGGGACGTTCTGCTTCCATCGCCTACCGCGATCACGCCAGAGCCGAGGTAGTAGTCATCGCATAGCGACCACCCAAATACTGATGAGCTAGCGCTCACAGTGACCTCAATTTTGGGGTCTCGATGCCGATTGTCTTGCATGGTCCAAGTGCGGGGGCGTTTGCGAAGGCTGATAGTTGCGATTGCGGTTCTCGTGGTCGGACTCATGGCGTCGCTCGGCGGGTCGGCCTACGTCGATCGACAGTCCGAAACCGACGCACGCAACCTCTTCGAGCGAGACGCATCGGCTGCTATTGCCGAGATCGAGCGTGAGATCGAACGCCATGTAGTCGCTGTCGAAGAAACGGTGGCGTTCGCCGAAGCTACGTGGCCGGGAAACGTCACTGAATGGCGAAACTTCAACGACGGCCGGATCACGGGCGGGACACACTTCGCTTTCAGCTCAACAGCGGGCATCATCGAACGTGTACCTGCCGACCAGATCGGCGAACTTGAAGCACGCGAAACGGCGAGCTCGGGCGAGCCCTTCACCGTGGTCGAGCTTGCGCCGCAATTGTCAGACGCCGATCGCCTCGTGCTGACCCGCACCGGCGAGGATGCCACGAACGGGTTCCAAATCCGTGGTCTTGAGGTCACGCCGGTCTCGCAGATGTTGGGCATCGACCTTCCTCAAACAACAGATGGAATCGCGGTTGACTCGATCGACGAAGCACCCGAAACCTTCCTGCAGGTCCTGTCGATCGAGGATGGCGAGTTTGACGACAACGATGTGCTCGACACCAACGTCCTGTTGAGTCACGCCATCGGCCCCGAAGGCGCCGAACCACTCGGTTGGGTCATCATCCCTGGGAAGCTCGGGAACCTTCTGAACACCGCGATCGACAACCTCGACCGCACGGGCCTCAACATCGCCATTGAAATCCCCGGAACCGAACTTGATGGCGACCTCGGTCGCTACGAGGGCGATCCGGGTCTCCTATTCGACGACGCGGCAATAGTGAGCGAGTCCTCGGTTGACTTCGGCGGGTGGACCTGGAGGGTCAAGGTTTGGGCCGCCGAGGGGTTTGGCGTCGAGACCAACCGCGTTCACGGCGACCACGTATTCCTGGGAGGGGCGGCTGTCACTTTGGTGTTCACCCTCTTCCTCCAGGCCCAGTGGCGCTACCGACGCAAGCTCGAGGTGGCCGAGTTCGAAAGCAACCTCCATCGAACCCTCGCCGAAACCGATCCGCTCACCGGCCTCCTTAATCGCCAAGGGCTCTACGAGTTCGCAACCTCGGAGTCGTCGAAGGCCACGATCCATAGCGATGGATGCACGATCTTCTTCCTCGACCTCGACGGCTTCAAGTTGATCAACGACGAACTAGGCCACGCGGCAGGCGACAAGGTGCTCGTGGCCGTAGGGCGAGCATTGTCGAGTGCCGCCCGCGACCACGACGTCGTCGGCCGACCTGGCGGCGACGAGTTTGTGCTGATTTGCCCTGGGCTCGCTGACGCATTGAGCGCAGACGCCCTCGCCGATCGTTTGACCAATGCTGTGCACGGTGTCGACGATCCATCGCCCGTCGAAGTGAGTGTCGGTATTTCCGTGACGAAACCGGGTGCCGACTTCGACTTCGAAACGTCGATCTCAATCGCTGATGCATCGATGTACAAGGCGAAGCGCAGCCGAACCCACGGCGCCTCTCGATAGCTGCACCCAATACCAGCAAGAACCGTGCAGAAGCGCACGGTTGGTGCCGGTATTCGAATCTTGAAACGGCCTAGGTCGGCGGTGCAGCGTCGCTAGCGGTCGCACGGGCAGCGTGTAAGTCGAGACCTGCGGACGAGGCCGAAGCTGGCGGCGCTATGGTCAATAGTGATGCCTCGAGTGCTTGTCGCAACACCTGAACCGATCGGTCGGCGTCTGGCTGGCCCCGCAATTCGTGCAGCGCAGATCGCACGCGTCTTGGCCGAGGATCACGAGGTGATACTGCTGTCGATGGCAGGCGCATCCGTTAGCCCAATCGACGGGCGTCCGGTGCTCGGGCCCGAGCTGTTTGGAGAGGACGGTGACGACCTCTCAAAGCTCGGCCATATCGACGCTGCGGTGGTGCAGGGGAGTGTGCTGGTGCAAGTGCCAGCTCTCGCCGAGCTCAAGGTTCCGCTAGCGATCGACTGGTTCGACCCGTTCCACGTCGAAGCACTTCATCGGTCGAGCAACAACAAGGTGCGACGGCTCGACCTCATCGAAGGCGCCCGAACCACGTTGCTGGCCCAGGCCGAGCGCGGCGACTTCTTCCTCTGCTCAAACGACGCCCAACGCGAGCATTGGCTCGGGTGGCTCGCCGCTGCTGGCCGGCTCAACCACTTGGCCCACGACGCCGACCCGTTGTTCGAATCGCTTATCGCGGTGGCACCATTCGGTATTGGTCGAGAACGCGCTGGCGGTGGAACTCCCATCCGTTCGGCATTCACCGCCATTGGAGCGCACGACCCAATTATCTTGTGGGCCGGAGGCATGCACGACTGGCTCGATCCATTGACCGTCCTGCGAGCACTACCAACAGTTCTCGACGAGAACCCCGACACGCGGCTCGTGTTTCTGGCCGGTCCGCACCCGAATACATCGATCGAAACCATGGGTATCCGTGGCGAGGCCATCAGCCTCGCCCGCGACATGAAGCTCTTCGGCAAGCACGTGCTCTTCGTCAACCAGTGGGTCGACTACGGCGAGCGCCTTGCCTGGCTCAAGGACGCGACCATCGGCGTCATTGCTGACCGGGCACACCTCGAGTCCCGCTACTCCCATCGAACCCGCCTGCTCGACCACCTGGCCGTGGGGCTACCCACGGTCTCGACATCGGGCGACCCGCTCAGTACGCAGCTCGAAGCGGTCGGGGCTGCCGTCACCTGCCGACGAAGTGACTCGGCTCTCGGCGAAGCGCTTGCCTCTTTGGTCAACAACGATGCGCGGCTAGGCGAACTCTCACGCGCTGCGCAAACAATGGCCGCCTCGCTCACCTGGGAACAAACCCTTGCGCCTCTACGCGACTGGATGGCGGCGCCCGAGGTCGCCGTTGATCGCCGTGCCGGCGCGGTTACCGGGCACTCCGGAGGCTCAGCCCTCGACCGCATCGGCGGTCGGCTCAAACTGCACCTCGATGACGGCGGTGTGAAGCAGGTGGCCCAACGCGGTTTGGCTGCAGGCAAGCGGCGCCTCGGACGATGATCCGCGCCGACGCCCGACTGCGGGTCATCCTCGTCAACTACAACGGCGGTGAGCTCCTTGAACGAGCCGTTCGTTCGGCGCTGGCCTCGCAGTGGCCGGGCGAGATCGATGTCGTCGTCGTCGACAATGCGTCAACAGATGGCAGCCTCGAGAACGTCGAGACCATCACTGGCGTGTCGGTCATTCGCCGCCCAAGCAACGAGGGCTTCGCTGCCAACAACCACGGGTTCGCCGACCTCGTTGGCAACGAACTTGAGCTGGGCTTGGGCGAGTCGCTTCACGAACCCGGGGTCGTGGCTCTTCTGAACCCCGACGCAATGGTGCGGCCCGACACGTTCCGTCTTCTCGCCGCTGTACTCGACGAGGACAAGAAGATCGGAGCCGCATCACCGCTCATCGTGTTCGACCGACCCTTCGTCGAGCTATGGATCTCTGGCGGAGATCTGGTCCTTGACTCCATCGACTGTGGCGGAAGCGAGCTCTCATCTCAGTGTCATGGCATCGACGGAGCAGAGCGTCTCCCCGGTGAGCGCGCACCGGTATGGCTCTGTCCAAACGGTTCAACGCTTCGGGTGCCGGTCGCCGGACTCGGTGAGAACATCATGGTGGGCGTTCGATCCGGCACCGGCGCAGTTGGCGGTATCGATGTGAGTGGCCCTACCGAGATCTCGGTCGAGGTCGTCACTCGCAAGAGTCATCGAGTCATCCAGAACGCTGGCATTCGAATCGGTGACCGAGGTGTTGGCATCAACCACGGCTTTGGCACGGTGGTTGGCGAGAACCTTGGGGCGGAGGCTCCGTTGTGGTGTGGTGCCGCGGTGGCATTCCACCCCGACTACCTCCGCACGGTTGGGGGCTTCGACCCTGACTACTTCCTGTACTACGAAGATGTCGATCTTGGCCTTCGGGGCCAAGCTGCGGGCTGGCGAACCAAGCACGTACCCGAAGCAGTCGTCGAGCATCGCCACTCGGAACGTTCAACTCAAGGCACCGAACTGGTCGAAGTGCTCCAACATCGGAATCGCTTGCTGACCCTTGTGCGTCACGGTTCACCCGCAGAAATCGCCGCCGGATACGCCCGGGCCGCGTTAACTCCAGTGTCACTCGCAGTGTCGGCGGTGCGTCAGCCCGGCGAACGCGACGAACGAATTCGCTTGGCCAAATGGCGCGCCAAGGCCCTCAAGGACGCGGTCAAGGGCCTTCCCAAAGCCCGCTCACGGCGTACCTAAGATCTCGCAGAACGCTTCCGGGCTAGGATCTCGGCGTGCAGATCGTCTACCTCTCCGCCCGCCCGGATGTCCTCCGTGAGACGCTCGAACACGTCGCCCACTTCGCACCGTTCATCGACGATGTCGTCGTCGTTGCGCCACAACGGCTGGCGTCACGGTTCGAAGGGAGAGGCCCACAGCCAAACATCACGGTTCTTGTCGACGAAGACATAACCGGGCGGTCGACCGCCCAGCTTGGGGCGATGGCACACACGTCGCGTAACTATTTGCTCAGGGCGTCGATGCTTAGCTCGGAGGCAATTGCCAATCAGTTCATCATGAGCGACGACGACAGCCGTCCCCTCGTCCCCATCGACGCATCAACCTTTGTCACCGCCGACGGTCGATATCGACGGCGCTGGTTCCACACGATGGGCACCTGGCGCCGCAACAACAGCGAGTTCGACGAGAGCATTCTGCATACCTGGGTCATCCTGCGTCAGATGGGGTTCCCGAACCCAATCTCCTATGCATCACACATGCCCCAGATCATCGACAAGGCAATGGCCCGTGAAACGGTCGAGCGATTCGCCCCATACGCCGACACGTATGCACTCGAAGAATGGTCGGCCTACTTCACCCTCGCTGCCGACGCTCATCCCGAGCGCTTCGCCGACCCCGAACCGTTCCTCACTTTGGGGTGGCCGCAATACCCGGGGGAGTGGCCCCATCAGGTGTCTCCACCCCAGCATGTCTTCGAGAACCACCATCCAGAGCTCCACGACGAGGGAGGGTTGTACGACGGGTTACCCACGGGATGCGATCCGGCCACAATCGATGCCACCAACCTCGAGAAGATCATGCGTTGGTACCGGCTCGACATTTCGGTCCGCGACCTCGAGTTCCCCGACGATGTGGACCAACCATGGACGTCGCCAAGCTCAGGCCGCAAGATGGCATTCAAAGGGCTGAAGGCTGCCCGCAGCGCATACCGCTATGTGAACCTTGACGAACGAGCCCGCATTGCCGAGCTGGAAGGTCGCATTCATCAACTTGAGAAGCAGTCCGATTCGTGACCGCTTCCGAACACGATGACCCCGAGGGCCTCGCCGAGGTCGTGCAGATGATCGCCCAAGCCAAGCGCATCGTTGTGCTCACCGGCGCTGGCATTTCGACCGACTCAGGCCTGCCCGACTTTCGCGGTCCCAACGGGCTTTGGACAAAGAACCCCGAAGCCGAGAAGGCCTCGAATATCAATAACTACGTGAACGAGCCCGACGTGCGCTCGCTGAATTGGAAGTTGCGAGCCGATGGCAAGCTGTGGGCCAACGTTGCGCCAAACGATGGCCATCGGGCATTGCTGCCGCTGCAAGCGAGTGGACAGCTCCATACGCTCATCACGCAGAACGTGGACGAGCTGCACCAAATGTCGGGCATCGATGCTGACAAGGTGGTCGAGATCCACGGCACGACCCGCAAAGCAGGCTGCCTCTCGTGCGACTACCTCACCACGATGGACGCGGTGCTAGAGCGAGTTCGGAACGGTGAAGACGACCCGTCTTGCCCCGACTGCGGCGGCATTATGAAGTCGGCGACTATCTCGTTTGGTCAGGCGCTCGTTGCCGAGGATCTCACCCGAGCTCAACAGGCCGCTGACGAAGCCGACCTACTGATCGCTATTGGCAGCTCGCTCACCGTGAACCCAATCGCCAGCGTGGTGCCACGGGCGGTTCGAGGCGGAGCGAACCTCATCATCGTCAACGCGCAGGAAACCCCGTTCGACATGATCGCCAACGCCGTAGTGCGCGGTTCCATCAGCGAAGTCCTCCCCAAGCTCATCCCCTAACCAGTCTCAGAGTCGGGCCCCTGTCAACGATGGGGTCAGACCCTCGAGTTGACCGAACAGCGAGATGTCCGTGTGAAATCAACGATTTCGGCAAGTTGAACGCCAAGCGCTCGGGCCCAGGTGTGAACGCTGGGGTCAGACCCCGGAGTGCACCGCTTGCCGAGTGCGGTTGCGGTAGAGGACGGACGTAACCTGGCGTTATGGCAACGTTTCGCGAATTGCTCGCTGCTGCGATGGAAGAGATCACCGAGGTTGATGTCGCGGCCGCCTCGGCACTACTCGACACCGGAGCTGTCCTCGTCGACGTTCGCGAACCCGACGAGACCGACGGCGGTTCGGTCAACGGAGCGCTGCTCCTCCCACGCGGCATGCTCGAGCTTCAGGTCGAAGCCAAGCTCGCAAACCCGGCCCAGACCATCGTGGTCATGTGTGCGGGTGGAACCCGTTCGGCACTCGCCGCACAAACAATGCAGGCCATGGGCTACACCTCGGTCGTCTCGCTCGCTGGTGGCTTTAACGCCTGGAAGGATGCAGGGCTGGCGTGGGGCGACGATGACTCGCTCACCCGTGAACAGCGCACCCGCTACGGCCGCCACCTCAACCTGCCCGAGGTCGGCGAAGCTGGCCAGAAGAAGCTGCTCGACGCCAAGGTGCTGTTGCTTGGTGCTGGTGGGCTTGGTTCGCCAGCGGCTCTCTACCTCGCCGCCGCCGGTGTCGGAACCCTCGGCATCGTCGACATGGACGTTGTTGACGCATCGAATCTGCAACGCCAAGTCATCCATAACCTCGATCGAGTTGGACAGAAGAAGGTCGACTCGGCCGCCGCCACGATTCGGGCGTTGAACCCCGATGTCGACATACACACCCACGCCGTTCGCCTTGATGCCTCGAACGTGATCGACCTGATCTCGGGCTACGACGTCATTATCGACGGCGCCGACAACTTTCCCGCTCGCTATGTACTCAACGATGCGTCGGTCAAGCTCGGCATCCCTGTAGTTCATGGATCGATTTTCCGGTTCGAGGGCCAAGTCAGCGTCTTCGACCCCACACGAGGGCCCACCTACCGCGACATGCTGCCAGCGCCGCCATCGGCCGAGCTCGCCCCGAACTGTGCAGTCGCCGGAGTCCTCGGCGTCCTGCCGGGCATCATTGGTTCGATTCAGGCAATCGAGGCAATCAAACTGATCCTCGACCTTGGCGACCCGCTCATTGGGCGCCTGCTCATCTTCGATTCACTCGACATGGCGTTCTCGGAGTATCGCCTTGAGGCCAACCCTGACAACCCCGTCACGTACGACCGTCGTAGCGAGATCGTTATCACCGACCTCGAGGGCATGTGCGCCCCGGTCATGTCGCCCGCTGCCCACTAGTAGCCGCTAGCCTCACGCCCGTGAAGGGACTCATTCTCTCCGGGGGCGCGGGCACACGTCTGCGTCCAATCACACACACCTCGGCCAAGCAGCTTGTGCCGATCGCAAACAAGCCGATCTTGTTCTACGGCATAGAAGCAATGGTCGAAGCGGGCGTCACCCAGATCGGCATCATCATCAGCCCCGAGACTGGCAGCGACATCCAGGAGGCCGTCGGCGATGGGTCGGCGTTCGGTGCATCGATCACCTGGGTCGTCCAAGACCAGCCGCTCGGACTAGCCCACTGCGTAAAGATCGCTCACAACTTCCTCGGCGACGACGAGTTTGTGATGTACCTAGGCGACAACATGCTCGAGCAGAACCTCGTCGGGTTTATCTCCGAATTCACGTCCCGTCGACAATCGCCCGAGCTCAGCAGCCCAACCGGCGGCCCGACCGCACAGATCTTGCTGGCCGAGGTTGACGACCCGCGTTCGTTTGGCGTCGCCGAAATCACCGAAGATGGCTCGGTCGTTCGGCTGGTTGAGAAACCCGACAACCCTCCATCGAACCTGGCTCTTGTCGGCGCATACCTGTTCGACAAGACGATCCACGAAGCCGTAGCTGCTATCGCTCCGAGCGACCGCGGCGAGCTGGAAATCACCGACGCCATTCAATGGCTCATCGATTCTGGCCACGAAGTTGCCCACGACGTACTCGTTGGCTGGTGGCTCGACACCGGCAAGAAAGACCCGTTGCTCGAATGCAACCGACTCGTGCTCGACACCATCGACCCGCAACTCGACGGCGACGTAGATGACGCCTCCGACGTCGAAGGGCGGGTCCGCATCGAGGCGGGGGCAAAGATCGTCAACTCGACAGTGCGAGGGCCCGCGGTCATCGGGGCCAACACCGTTGTCACCGATTCCTACATCGGGCCCTACTCATCGGTTGCTGCTGACTGCCAGGTCACCAATGCCGAGCTCGACCACTCGGTGATTCTGTCGAACTCCTCGATCAAGAACGTCGCGCGCCTCACCGATTCGTTGATCGGTTCCCACGTCGACGTCGATCGAAGCACGCATGGTCCCGCCGGGTTGCGGCTAATGCTGGGCGACCATTCTCGAGTCGAGCTGGAGGGCTAGTGGCCAACCTGATTCCGTCCGAACTCATCGATGGCGTGACGATCGTCGAACCGACGATTCACGCAGACGAACGCGGCTACTTCATCGAGACCTATCGGCGCGAGTGGTTTCCGCTTGGCCGAGAGATGATCCAGGGCAACCGGGGAAACCGCCAAGCTGGCGCGGTTGTTGGCTTGCACTATCACCTGCATCAGGCCGACTACTGGTACGTGCCCTCTGGCCATGCTCGCGTCGTGCTCCACGACCTTCGTGTTGGGTCACCCACCGACGGTGCTACCCAGATGATCGACATGGGCGAGGTCGATGGCGGAGAGAACAATCACCTCGGGTTGTTCATCCCGCCGGGTGTCGCTCACGGCTTCGCGTCCATCACCGACTGTGTCATCACCTATCTGGTCGATGGTTACTACAACACCGCTGACGAACTCGGGGTGCTGTGGAACGACCCAGAGCTGAAGGCCGACTGGGGACTCGAGGCTCCGATCCTTAGCGACCGTGACGCAGCGAACCCGCTCCGGGTGAACATTCCCGAAGGTCGTCGCCCCTATACGTCGCTTCGCACCTGAGCTCTGAGAAGCTAGGCGAGCTATGAAGATCTTTGTTACCGGAGCTGCCGGCTTTATCGGGTCGAACTACGTGCGGTGGTTGATGGACAACACCGACGCAGAAATCACGGTGTTCGATGCACTTACCTACGCCGGGGTCCGCGAGAACCTCGCCGAGTTCGAGGAGTCGCCTCGGTTCGCGTTTGTCCATGGCGACATCACCGACCGCGAAGCTGTAGCTGCATCGTTGCCTGGTCATAGCCATGTCGTGCACTTCGCCGCCGAGAGCCACGTCGACCGTTCGATCATGGGCCCCGACGCCTTCATCCACACCAACGTGAGCGGTACGAACATCGTGTGCGATATCGCCCGAATGAACGACGTCGAGCGCTTTCTCCACATTTCCACCGACGAGGTGTACGGCTCGATCGACGAGGGCAGCTTTGTCGAGACCGATGGGCTCGAGCCCCGCTCGCCGTATTCAGCCAGCAAGGCCAGCTCGGACCTCGTCGCCTTGGCCTACCGCGAGACGTACGGCTTGCCCGTGGTAATTACCCGTTCGGCGAACCAGTTCGGGCCCTATCAGTTCCCTGAAAAGGTCATCCCACTGTTCGTCACCAACTTGGAGGACGGCCTGAACGTACCGCTCTACGGCGATGGGCTGAACATTCGCGATTGGACCTACGTCGTCGACAACTGTGCCGGCGTCCAGTTGGTGCTCGAGCAAGGTGTGGAGGGCGAGATTTACAACATCGGTGCCGGTAACGAGCTCACCAACAAAGAGCTCACCATGGCGATTCTCGATCGTTGCGGCAAAGACGAGTCGTCGATCGACTTCGTCGAGGACCGCCTGGGGCACGACCGTCGGTACAGCATCGACACCGCAAAGATCCGTGACCTTGGTTGGGTCCCCGAGCGCTCGTTCGAAGATGGGCTCGACGAGACCGTGGCCTGGTATCGCAACAACCGGCAATGGTGGGAACCGCTGAAGGCTGCGGTCAAAAACCGCTAATGACCCGGGTCCTGCTCACCGGCGCCGGCGGACAGCTGGGCACCGATGTCGTTCGGGTCGCAGCGACGCAGAGCGACATCGATTTTCATGCCTTTGGCCGCGCCGACCTCGACGTCACCAACGGGGCAGCCGTGCTCTCGAAAATCGAGGCGGTCTCACCCGATGTCATCATCCATGCCGCGGCATACACCGCCGTCGACGACTGCGAAACAAACCAACAGCTGGCCTATGACATCAATGGCGCCGGTACGTCGAACATCGTTTCTGGAGCGCTCAACGTAGGCGCCCGAGTCATCTACCTCAGCACCGACTACGTCTTCGACGGCACCAAGCCCGAGCCGTATAGCGAAACCGACACACCCAAACCCGCCTCGGTTTACGGCAAGTCGAAACTCGTCGGCGAGAACGCAGTGGCCGAGCTAGGCGACAAAGGTCTCGTTGTTCGAACGTCGTGGGTGTGTGGAGCGCACGGGTCGAACATGGTCAAGACGATCCTGCGGGCTGCAGAGAACCACCCGATGCTCACGTTTGTGGATGACCAGATTGGCAAGCCCACATTCACCGCCGACCTCGCTGTCGTACTGCTCACTCTGTCCGGGCGTGATGACTCGGGCGTCATGCACGTGACCAACGAGGGCGCAGTTTCGTGGTTCGAATTCTGCCAAGACGTGCTCGAACTTGCCGGTCTAGGGCGCGACCGGGTGCAACCTTGTGCAACGGATGAACTGCAACCGCCGCGGCCGGCACCACGACCTGCCAACTCAGTACTAGCAAACACTCGGTTCGCTGGGCTCGGCCTATCGCTACTTCGCCACTACCGTGAACCCCTAGGTGAAGTAGTTCGCGATCTGACCGGTTGAGCGCTTTGGGATACCGTAAGGGCGCTCGGGTTTTACAAGGAGTACCCCAACGTATGCACAGGTTCCGCGTCGCCGTGGCAATAGCCACGATTTGTTGCACGCTCGCCGCCGCAACGACAGCGGTCAGCGCGCAAAACGAAGCGCCCGACGAGGTCGTGCCGACTTCCGTCGAGGTCACCGGTCATGGCTGGGGCCATGGCAGGGGTATGAGCCAGTACGGCGCACTTGGGTATGCCCTCAACTTTGGTTGGTCGAGTGAACAGATCCTCGACCACTACTACGGCGGAACGACCGCTGGCACCGTCCCGAACTCGTTGATGACCGTGCGGATCGAGTCGGCCAGCGACCAAGCAACCGTCGCCCAGGTCGATTCGGGCGTGATGGTACTGATCGACGAGAAGGACGCGGTTACCCACATCGGAACCGGTCGAGCCATTCGGCTGACCGCAGTCGATGGCGGCTTCGTCCTAGCCGACGCTCCTACGTGTGCGGGGCCATTTGTGGACCGCGATGGTGTCATCGAGGGCGAAGTGCTTCGCATCAGTACCGCCGACACCCCGGCAGCTACGGGGTTGAGCGGCACGGTTGGCGTTGGCACGGTGGTCATGGGCGACTGGGACGGTGACGGCGACGACGAAGCTGGCACTGCAAATGGAACGTCATGGACGCTCTACGACGGAACGGCCAGCAACCCGGCTGCTGCGGTTCGCACAACCTTCGAGATGCCCGCCGGCACGCCGGTCAGCGGCGACTGGGACGGCGACGGCATCGACACCGCCGGTGTGTTCGTCGACGGTCTGTGGTCGCTTGGTAACGGCACAGCCAACACCTCGGTTATCTCGTTCGGCCAAGCCGGCGACACCCCGATCGTTGGCGATTGGGATGGGGACGGAAACGACGACCTCGGCATTCGCCGCGGCAACACCTGGGCCCTCTCACCCGGCGCTGGAGCCGACGTCATTCAGTTCGACTGGGGTTGGCTTGGCGACACCCCGTTGGTCGGTGATTGGGACGGCGACGGTATTGACGATGCCGGGCTCCTTCGAGGGCGCGAGTGGATCCGTCGACCACGCATCGGAACCACCCTTGGCGCTCCACTGCCGCCACTCACCTACGCCAACAAACTGCGCTACCTCGTTGGTGACTGGGACGGCGACGGCAAAGACGAGCACGGCCGCCACGATGACGGCACGATCACCCTGCCAGGCTCCGATGGAACGAACACCCAACCCGAGCCAATAGTGCCCCGCCTCGACCCGAACCTTGACCTTTCCGAGACCATTCAGCGCTGCGTATCGAGCAGCGTTCAGCGCTACTACCGAGGCGAACTTCGTGCGGTGAACAACGACGGAAACCAGCGCACGGTCAACGCGCTGCCGGTCGAGTCGTACCTCCGAGCTGTTGTTCCCCTCGAGATGCCAGCGAGTTGGGCACTGCTCGGCGATGGCGCCGGAGCGCAAGCGCTTCGAAGCCAAGCCGTTTCGGCCCGCTCGTATTCGCTCGCTGAGAACCGGGCTAGCTATGCCCTCACGTGCGACACGATCTCGTGCCAGGTCTACGGTGGCCGGGCAATCCGCAGTAACGGCGAGCTCACACCAAACGAGTCTGACCTCGCAAACGCTGCTATTGCGGACACCGCGGGGGTTGTTCGTATCCGCGACGGTGAGGTCGCCCGAACCGAGTTCTCGTCATCGACAGGCGGATGGACCGCAGGCGGCGTCTTCCCCGCAGTTGAAGACCTCGGCGACGCCATTGACCGGAACCCGAACTTCAACTGGACAACGAACATCGAGATCTCGGCCATCGAAGGTCGTTTTGGTGATCGTCAGCTCGATAAGGCGTTTGTGTCACAACGAAACGGCCTGGGCCAAGACGGCGGTCGAGTCGAAGAGGTGACGCTGCAATTCGGCGACGAGGTCTTCACGATGACCGGCAACGAGTTTCGTCGTGCCTTCCGCTTGAAGAGTGACTGGTTCACCATCGACTACGAACGTGAACCAGAGCTAACGCCGTGCATCTGCCCAGAACAATGGCCAGACCGCAACCTGGTTGAAGACCTCGAAGAATTCCGCGGGTAGCTCGCGGCTTCGGTACCCGGGTGCCGAAGGGCGGTTGCTAGGCCGGCTCGATGTCGAGTGAGGCGAGCACTTCGTTGACAAGCGGAACGAGCACTTCGCGCTGGCGGTGGGATCCGAGCACGACGTAGAGGCAGAAGGCCCGGCCAGCAGTGTTGAAGAAGATCTGGCGACCCGATTGACCCTGCAGGGTGCGCTGCATCTGCTGTGGGTGGAACTCGTCGGCGGTGAGCTGCGGTACCCCTGAGCGGGCAAACAGCGGGGTGTCGACGCTTTCGGGGCCGTGCTCGAACAAGATGACCATGACCGCACCCGAACTCATCAATTCGACCGCGCCGCTTCCAAAGTCGCCTCGTTCGGCGGGGAGGGCAAAGTTCGCGACGTGGATGACGTTGCGAGCGACTTCGGTGTCGTCGCTGTAGTCCTCGTTCGGGCCCGACAGGCTGCGACCGCCGCCCTCTGGGGCACGGTTAAAGATCTCGCCTTCCCAGCCTCGAGGGAGGCCAACGGTGACGCCACCGGAAGTCAACGGGGTCATGAACAGTCTCCTAAGAGGTGCAGGGTGAAAGACAGCAGAGTGAAGGGCATTAGAGCGCCCCCGATGCGCCAGCGAGGCCGACGACGGTTGCGAGCGCGAGTGACGCTACGGCCCCAGATCTAGACCGGGCGCGGTAGGTGTCGAGTCGCTGGTGGAAGGCACGTAGGCGTTCTGGCGAGTCGATCGAACGAGCGGCAAGAACGGTAAGGCCGCGAACGGTGCCGAACGTGAAACCCAAAAGAAGGGCAAGCGGGAAGGAACCCACCAACATCATCGCCACGACGAGCAGGTGCACAAGGGCCGTGGTGATGATGGTCGAAATGCCGAAGCCGAGCTCGGCTCCGAAGCCACCGCCATAGACCCACCCACGGTAGCTCTGGATCCAGTTTTCGTTGACCTGGCGGGTTCGAGTTGGGAGCAGGGTCTCGCGGCTCGTTGCTTCGAGGATGAGTGCAACGACCGTGCAGATCAGCACGGCGATAGCACGAATAGTGTCGCTCGGGTCGAGAATCCAGGTAAGGGCGACGCCGATCGTTCCGGCGACAGCGCCAAGGGCGATGCCTCCGAGCGCGCTACCGAGCACGTGGGCACCAGCAGTGCGGGCAAAAGTGTTGTCGCGGCTCCGTTCCCCGAACGGATGGATGCTCGAGAGCATCGATTCGCCTCACGGTGACCACGTCGAACGCAGCGCGCCCGCAACCGCAGACACCATCCCCACCACCAGAACCGTCATCATCTAGCTCGACGCTCCAGGGAGGTCGTGAGGGTAAAGGGTGGGGTCGTCGGGGGTGATTCCTGCCGCGGTGAGGTCGGCATCAATGCGTCGCTCGTTCTCGGCTTCGACGTCGGCTTCAGCCCGGCTGAGCAGCGACCCGACTTGAGTCCACGTGGATGCAGCGCCTTCACCCTCGATGGTGTTCGTCGGCCCGTCGACCAGCACGAAGTACGGCGACACGGGAATGCCGTAGTCGTTCCACGCATCCGACGACATCACGACGGCGTGACGTTCGGGGGCCATGTTGGCGAGGGCAGCGGGGCTTTCTTCGTCGTTGCTCCGGGTGACGATGACCAAGCGGTCAACCGAACGGGGGAGGGCAGCATCGTTGCGGAACGCATCCCAAAAGCCCTTGCACGTGGTGCAGCCGCTGGTGAGGAACGCAAGCAAGGTGCGCTCATTGCGGTTGGCGAGGCCGACCACCAAGCTTCCCCCGCGAGGCGTGGTGCCCGAAATGTCATGCACCGAGCCATCGCCCGAGCTTTCGATGACACGCTCGCTGGCATGGGGAACGGTTGTGGTGGCCCGCCGCTGCGGGTCGGGCAGGGAGGTTGTGGCGCCGCTGGTATCTGCTCCGTCGTGGCCGAAGGTGACCCCGAGCTCGTTGAAGGCGCGCAGCATTTCTCCGTGGCTTCGCAGCAGCCCGAGCACGAGCACCGTGAGGATGACCACAACCACCGCGAGGGCGCTGACAACGACGATCACTATGGTCGCTGCCCTGGTGTCCACTCGGCAGCCTGCCAAGTGAGCGGGATGGCGTCGGGGTGTCCGAACTCGAAGTTCGCTACAAGTCCACCACGAAGCTGCCACTTACCGCCCGCTCGAACCATGCCGAGGCGGGTGCTGCCGTCCTTACGCCAGTCGCCAACGACGTAACGGGGGTTGTATGAGCCGAACCACACGCGAATGTTTGGACGGCCCTTGCTTGCCGATGTGCGAAGTAACCACCGGGCGTTGGGGCGTTGGAAGCGGGCTCGCTTGCGCACGATACCGATGCCGAAATTGCCGTCCCCGTTCCAGTCGCCAACGATCGGCTGATCACCCTTGCGGCCGAACCAGAAGGTGCGGTCTGGGTCGCCTGCAGTAGCGGTCTCGCGAAGGTGCCAGCGGCGCGAGTTCTGCTCGCGCATGCCGATACCGAAGCGGCCGGTGCCGTTCCAGTCGCCGACGACCGGGATATCGCCAGGTTCGCCGAATACGAAGTTGTAGTCGGCGGGCCCGGCGGTGTTCTCGTCGCGCAGAATCCAGCGATTACCGCGAACAACGCCGACCGTCCAGGCGCCGTCACCGTTCCAGTCGCCCATGACCGGAATATCGCCAGCCTGACCGAAGCTGAAGCTAACCGTTTCGATCTCGTCTTCGTTGCCGATCGAAAAACCGAGGGTCCACACGCCGTTGTGGAATGTGGCCGGCAGGGCGCCACGGGTAGGGGTGGGGCGCTCGAGGCATGGCCGGTTGTGCCATCGGGTGTTGTTGTCGGTGGCGGTTGCGGTCGTGCAGGTTGGGTCGAAGCGCCATGGCGGTGTGCACGTGACGACGCGGCACACGATTGGGCCGAGACAAGACACGGCCTGGTTGCACTGGCCGTAGCGGAACGCCGTGCAGCATGCCTTGCGGTTGCTGCAGTCGCCCTCAGCACAGGTGCAGTCGCACTGGTCGGTGAGGCGAGTGACGCCGCCGGGGCCGCATGGTCCGGCCGGGATTGCGTTGCAGTCGAGGTAGTAGCGCGGGCCCGGAGCACCCGACGACGTGCAGAAGGACGACCCGTCGACCTTCCACCAGCCCGCGGGCACCGTGTCGGTGGGGCAGGTGTTCTCACCGGTGAGGGTGCAGCAGAACTCGGTGTAGCCGTCGCAGCATGTTTGGCCGCAGCCACAGTCTTGGTTGTTACAGCGGCACAACGCGGCATAGGCCGTGCCCGGACGCAACACGTACGCGCCTGGCACAGTCGCCAGAGCACTGCCGGCCAACGTGCTCTTCGTGATGAAGCTTCGTCGTGATGTCCGGGCGGCGATTGCAGTTCCGGCTCGATCAACGAGTCGAACGGTCATGAGCGTCCTTGGGAGGTGGTGGGCGAGTTCTCGATAGAGAACGTTGGAATAGCAGGGGCAGCGGTTCCGCGAGCCAGCGCCAGGGTGCGCGGCAGGGTGGTGAGTACCCCGATGGACAGAGCGATACCGGCGATGACCAACACGAACGCAAGTAGCGCTTCGAGTGCACTTCCGTCGAAGTCGGCAAGTTTGACAGGATCGAACACTGCGAGCGCGGCAACTGCGGCAGCCGCAGCATTGAATGCGGCGTGGCCTGGGGTGGGAGGTGTGTCCTCGTGGCCGAAGCACCCGCAAGTTGCGACATCTTGGTTGCCGTTCAGTGCCCAGATGATGAACACGGTGAAGCTGGCATAGGCAAGCGCAACGCCAGCCCACAGAACCGGCAAGCCCAGTGCCACAGCCGCCGCAGCAAGGGCGATCTCGGCCACCCCCAGCAGACGGGTTGCTTGCATAGGTTTGGGGACCCGAAGCGCACGCAAGGCGGTGGCTGTCGCCGTCGGGCGAAGAGCCTTTGCAGCTCCGGCAACAAGCAAGACACCGGTCACGATGTAGAGGGGCGCGGAAAGGCTCGTCACGGGGACAAATCGTAGTCCGGGATCGTCCCCGATTGGTGCTGGGGCGGCGAGTAGTCTGAGCTAAATATGGCTACTCGATTTGTTGTAATTGGTGGCGGTCCTGCCGGTGTTGCGGCGGCCACCCACGCCGCCCGTCTTGGGGCGGAGGTCAGTCTCATTGAACGTGACGTCATCGGCGGCGCTGCGCACCTGTGGGATTGCATTCCATCGAAGGCCATGATCGCCACAGGTGGGGCTCTCGCATTCCTCCAACGAAGCGAAGGCATGGGCCTCGAAACCGTCAACCCCACAATTGACACCACGAACCTGTCCGACCGCCTCGCAAGCATCACTGGTCATTTGGCCACAGCGAACAACGAACTTCTCACGAGCCAAAACGTCAACATCATCCGCGGCACCGGGCGACTTGTTGGCCCGAACCTCGTCGAAGCAACGCTCGACGACGGGACCGTCCAGAACATCGAGGCCGATTCCATTCTGCTCTCGACCGGCAGTCGGCCGCGTATCCCCGAATGGTGCGCTCCCGACGGAGATCGAATTCTGACCACACGCGATGCCTACCCGCCACCGGTAATCCCGTCGCATCTGACCGTGGTGGGTTCAGGCGTCACCGGCGTGGAATTCGTCCACATGTTCACTTCACTTGGCGCCGAGGTCACCCTCATCGTGAGTCGCCAGCACGTACTGCCCGACAAGGACCCTGAGGTCGCCTACGAGCTCGAGCAGAACTTCATCGACCGCGGCGTAAACCTTCTCAAGGGGGCGCGCAGCGAGAGTATCGAACGGGTTGGCGACAAGGTCGTGGTGAAGTGCAACGACGGCCGCGTCGTCGAGAGCTCACATGCGCTGCTGGCGATTGGTTCGGTGCCGAACTCCGACAAGTTGAACCTCGAGGCTGCCGGCGTTGAGCACGAGTGGGGCTACGTCCCGATCAACGACTTCTCCCAGTCGAACGTTCCTCACATTTACGCGGCGGGCGACTTGTCGGGCAAGCTGCCGTTGTCTTCGGTGGCCACCATGCAGGGCCGCAAGATCGCTGAACACATGATGGGCCGGCTTAACGACGAAGAGCACCGCTACATCAGCTACAGCAAGGCGGCGTCGGCCATCTTCACCGAACCCGAAATCGCCGACGTAGGTGTATCGCAGGCCGAGGCATTCGCCCAAGGTCGCAAAGTGCGGGTCACCAAGGTGCCGTTCTCGTCAGCGGCCAAGGCGCTCATCAACGACGACCCCCGCGGGTTCGTCAAGCTGATATCGGACCCGGCCACCGGCGTCGTTCTAGGAGGCTCGATCGTCGGGCGTCACGCAGCAGAGCTGATTTCCATCATCGCCCTTTGCGTACAAAACCAGCTCACCACCGACGACCTAGCGCACACCCTCTTCGTCCACCCGACGCTGTCAGAGACATTGCTCGACGCCGCCGAGTAGCTGAGTTTCCCGGGCTTCGCCCTCCAGCCACTAGTCGTTCGACATCACATCGCCTGAGGGCTCAAATCCGTTCGCCACTCGCTGCGCTCCCGGCTCCCTCGATTTCGCGCCTGCTGCGCCGGAGGCGACGTCCAGTCGTTCGTCCCTGCCCCTCACTGCGTTCGCTAACCGAGTTTTGTCTCTGACGATCCAAAACATCGCACCCGTTCGTGTTTCCTCTATGCGTATGAGCGATGAACCAGGG